>JAFRBB010000028.1 GCA_017405085.1 Eubacteriaceae bacterium | reverse complement strand
TCCCGCTTCTTATCCGAATTCTGTGTCATCATTTGAGAAATACCGCCTTTATTTTGATATCCTCATTATACCATTTTTTGTGATTCTTTTCTTTAATAACAAAAGCCCAGAGCTTTTGCCCTGGACTTTGTCTACACTCTGGGAAACTCGGCTTTGCCGAGTTTCTGAGTTTCTGTTTATGTTTTTCGGGTCCGACTTTGGGTGTTTTGTACTCCGTTAGGTTTTGGCCTGTCTTTTTTTTGTTTATTTTATCATTCTCTGTCATGATCCTGCAACGCAAAAACCCGACCGAAGCCGGGTTTTTCTTTGATAACTAATGTGTGGATTGGATTAGACAACGCCCTGGGCGGTCATGGCGTCGACGACTTTTTCGAAGCCCGCGATGTTGGCGCCGGTGACGTAGTTGCCGGGTACGCCGTAGCGTTTGGCGGCGTCATCGGCTTTGGCGAAGATGTCAACCATGATTTGTTTGAGTTTGGCGTCGACTTCTTCGGCCGTCCAGCTTAAGCGTTCGCTGTTTTGGGTCATTTCCAGAGCGGAGGTGGCCACGCCGCCGGCATTGGCCGCTTTACCGGGCATGAAGAGAATGCCATTTTGTTGGAGATATTCCGTCGCGTCGATGGATGTCGGCATGTTGGCGCCTTCGGCCACGGCTTTACACCCATTTTCCACGAGGGCTTTGGCGTCATCGAGGAGCAGTTCGTTCTGGGTGGCGCAGGGCAGCGCGATGTCGCAGGGAATCGTCCAAATACCTTTGCCTTCGGTGTACTTGGCGGAGGCGACTTGATCGGCGTATTCTTTAATGCGGCCGCGCCGCACTTCTTTGATATCTTTGACGATGTCAAGCTGAATGCCTTCGGGATCGTAGACGTAGCCGTTGGAATCGCTCAAGGCCACGACTTTGGCGCCGAGTTCTTGACATTTTTCGGTGGCGTAGATGGCCACGTTGCCGGAACCGGAGACGACAACGGTTTTGCCTTGGAGGGTCATATCGTTGGCTTTTAACATTTCGTCTAAAATATAGACAAGGCCGTAGCCCGTGGCCTGGGTACGGATAAGGGAGCCGCCCCAGGTGAGACCTTTGCCGGTGAGGACGCCTTCATAGAGGCCTTTGATGCGTTTGTATTGGCCGTACATAAAGCCGATTTCGCGTCCCCCTACCCCGATATCGCCGGCGGGCACGTCTTGGTCGGCGCCGATGTGTTTGCACAGCTCGGTCATGAAGCTTTGGCAAAAACGCATGACTTCGTTGTCGGATTTGCCTTTGGGATCAAAGTTGGAGCCACCTTTGCCGCCGCCGATGGGCAGGCCGGTTAAGCTGTTTTTGAAGATTTGCTCAAAGCCCAAGAATTTGAGAATCCCCTGATTGACCGAGGGATGAAAACGAAGGCCGCCTTTGTAGGGACCGATGGCGCTGTTGAATTGAACGCGATAGGCCTTGTTGACCTGAACTTGACCATTGTCGTCCACCCACGGCACCCGGAAGGAAATGATGCGTTCCGGTTCGGTGAGGCGTTCCAAAAGGCCCATTTTTCTGTATTGTTCTTCGTTGGCGTCGATGACGACGGACAAGGAATCGAGGACTTCCTTGACGGCTTGATGGAACTCCGGTTCCCCGGGATTTTGCGCGACGACGCGATCGTAAATTTCACTGGCGTATGACATTGTCTTCCTCCTATTGTTTGTTTAATGTATACAAATTTATTTCTTTTGTATTCTAACAGATGAAAATGAAAAAAGCTATCTTTTTCTTTCATTTTCGGTGTATTTTATTTAGAACAGAACGCGATACGCCAAATGACGATGGTTATCGTCAATGATGAATGATTTAGGTGAAAATCCGGCCGAGTCTGATTTCGATCTCTCGCAGATGACGCGGATCATCGCGGATAGATGATTTCATTTATTTCTTAATCTGCCTGAAACGGCGTCAATAGCGAGAATAGCTGTTCATTGTCTCTTGCTTTTGTGGTATTTTGGCTTTTGATGGCGGGATGGTTTTTGGAGCGCCTGTCGGCGCGTCCACCCTTGAATTAATTATGAATGATGAATAATTCTGGATGAAACTCGGCTTTGCCGAGTTTTCAGACCAAAGACAAAGTCGTGTTTAAACCACTGAGTTAAGCACGGCTTTTCTATTTGGAACGATTTTCGACATAAAAAAGCTTTGAATGCAAAAAATAAAAGAACCGCTGCTTGGAATCAATCCCTTTTTCTTCATAATC
>JAFRBB010000027.1 GCA_017405085.1 Eubacteriaceae bacterium | reverse complement strand
TATCAGGTTTCTGTTCGTCAGGCTACGATTTCGCTATCCCTTCTTCTCGCCCACACCTCACGATGTAAACCTTGGGAGTCGCTTTGGGGTTCGTCGGCAACTACGCCCCTTGTGGACTTTCACCACAGACTGACGGCATGCCCGTCATACTAAAAGGCAAAAACCCGGCTTTTGCCGGGCTTTTGGCCATGGGATGATGAAATGATGGGTTTGTTGACATCTGTATTTTAGAGAAAAGCTAAGATGAGGGCCAGGAAAATCGCCGCGCCGCCGGTGGCGATACCGCCGACCCCGAGGGTTTTGGCACTGCCGAAAATAATCGAAAACACACCGGTAATCAGCGCCAGAGGCGCGAGTATCAGACTGATAAACGACGCGCCGGGGACTAAGGCGATTAAAAACGCCAGAATGCCGCAGATCAAGCTGATGATGGGCACGCCGAAAAGCAAAAATAACAGCATGGCACTTCTCCTTATTTACAAAGTGGCTTTGATATTAGCCTTATTATAAATCCGATGATTTAGGTTTTGCTTAAATCCCATTGTCGGTTTTAAGACTTGCTCGAAATCAGGTTTTGAGCGTTCAGACATCCATGCGGTTTTATCTTGCTTTGACCAATTCTCTTGTTGCTTTTCAATCAAAAAAACCCGCCTTTTGACAGGCGGGCGGGCTTTAATGGTCGACCTCAAAAAAGGTGATGCGTTTGATGACATCGGCATCGACGGGATAGGGCACGGCGGCGGTTTTGGCGGTGTTGGCCGCGAGTTCTTTGGCAGCGCCTTCCAGGACTTTGTTTAACGTGGCGCTATCGGCGTCAATGGGCCCGCAGGCGTTGTGATAGACCGCGCGGAAATCATCAATCGAGGCAAATCCGGCGCCGGAAAGCAGATATTCCCGGTCGGCGGCGTCGGCTTCGGTGAGATATCCCGCGGTGAAATAGGCCGTCGCTTTGCCGTGGGGCACGCCGAGCTTGGTGGTGACGGGATAGCTGAGGCCGTGGGGCACCGTCGTCGCCGTCTGGGCGATGGCCATGCCGGCAAAGGTCGAGGCGCGCATCATGGTGAGCAGGTTGGCGGCATCCGGGTCTTTTTCACCGCGGATCACGGCTTGCCCTTTGGCCCAGGCCTTTAACCCCGCGTCGACGCACATGCGGCTGTAGTCCGTGGCTTTGACATTGATGTAGCTCTCGTAGAGATGGGTGAGGGCGTCGAAGGCGGTGTTGCACAAAATGCTCCGAGAGGCGCTTTTTAAATAGGCGCCGTCAATGAGGGCCAGTTTCGGGAAAAGCTTGAAGGGAATGGATTTTTTGGTCTGTTTTTCTTTGATGGTGAGCACCGACACCGGCGTGACCTCGGAGCCTGTGCCGCAGGTGGTGGGCACCGCGATGACGGGCAGGGCCGAAGCGTCCTTTCCGCCGTAGAGATAATCGATGCCGTCATGGGGATGGGCCATCATGAGGGCGATGGCTTTTGAGGCGTCCAGGGGCGAGCCGCCCCCGACACCGATGACAAAATCAGCGCCTTCGTCAAGGCCGAAATCCCTGGCGCGCATGATGGTCTCGGTGGATGGATTTTCCTCCACTTCGTTAAACAGACAATGGGCCGCCCCGTGGGCTTCCAGGGCCGCGGTGATGTCGTCGTAGGCTCCGCAGGCCACCGCCGAATGTCGTCCGGAGACGATGAGCGCCTTTTTTCCGAAGGCCGCCATATCCGCTCCGTGATTGTTGACCGCGCCTTCTTCCTCGAACACGCGGGTCGGCATATAAAATGTTGCCATATGATCCTCCTCTGTTTGATTTTTCGCCGCCTTTCGCGTTTCCGCGCACCCCCACGGGCTTTATGCCCGGCGGGATCGTCTGATGGTCAAAGCGGCATGGACCATGGGAAGTCAAAACGCGATGCTTTCGCTTCCTTTTTTAAAACGGCGCCGTTCGGGTCTTTCCCGGAAAAGCGCCGCCTGCTGTCTGTCAATTCTATCGGGTTATCGTTATTATAGCACAGGCGGTGAATCATCAAATGGTTTTTTATGAATCAATCTGTTTTCTTTTAAAAATTGGTTTCTCGATGGATTCGTCATTAACCATTAATAATGAATGAGGCGTGTGTCATCATCTCTCGCAGATGACGCAGATGATCGCGGATATTTTTTAATTTTAATTTTTTAATCTGCGCGAATCTGCGTGATCAGCGAGAAATCAGGGGATGCAGTTTTCACTTGTCTTTTTTAAGCGGTTTTCCCGCTTTGCTCGAAAACACCGCCATCCGCTTCGCGAGGGAAGTTCGGGACGCTGTCCCTTACTGAGAAAAAAAGTCCGACCGGGCCGGACTTTTGCGATGATTTTTATTGGTTGACAATGGTGTTTAAGCGGTCGCGCAGGTCAAGCAGTTCCTTGACTTTTTCGGGTGCCGGCGCGTTTCCGGCGCGGGCGCTCTCGCAAATGTCGCTGACCGCGTCGTACATCGGCGTCAAGGACAAATTGCCGAGGGCGCCTTTGAGGGCGTGGGCCGCTTCAAACATGTCGCCGGTGTCCCCCGTTTCGGCGGCAGCTTTCAACTTGTCAAAATTGGCATCTGACGGCACGGTGGCAATCAGCTTGAAAAACAAGCCTTCATTGCCGAAGCAACGGGTTAATCCTTCCTCGGTGTTGGCGCCAAAGGCCTTTAAATCATCAATTGTCATGGGTTTTACCTCTTTCTTCCTGTTTGACTTTCAGATCCGCTTCGATAAAGGCCGCGAATTTTTCCGGCGGCACGGGCCCGGAAAAATAAAAGCCCTGAATATAGTCACAGCCCATGCCCTTTAACAAGTCGAGCTGGCTTTTGGTCTCGACCCCTTCGGCCACGACGGACACCTCCAGAAATTTGGCGATGTCGATGACCAGCCGGACGAGCCTTAGGCTCTTGTCGTCGGATTCCATATTGCGGATGAAGGCCATGTCCATCTTGAGCACGTCGATGGGGATGGTGGCCAGCATGTTGAGGGATGAATAGCCGGAGCCGAAATCGTCCATTTCGATGAGAAATCCCCGGCCCCGCAGGTTGTTGATGACCTCGATGAGTCGGTCGGCGTTTTCGGCGTAGGCCGATTCGGTGATCTCAATCATCAAATCCGACGGATCGAGGTCGTTCTCGGTGAGCAGGTTCGCCAAAAAGGACTCGATGTCGGGATCGTAAATATCGATGCGCGACACGTTGACCGAGACCGGCACCGTGACGCCATAGGTCTCCCGCCAGGCTTTGATCTGCGCCGCCGCTTGCTCCCAAATATAGTTGTCGACCTTTTGAATGAGGCCGTTGCTTTCAAAGAGCGGAATAAAATCGCCGGGGCTGATCATGCCGAGTTCGGGATGGAACCAGCGTACCAGGGCTTCCGCGCTTCTGAGCCTCGGGGTTTTGCCCCGGATGGCGTATTTGGGTTGATAATAGACCTTGATATCGCCGTTTTCGATGGCGTCCTCAATGTCGGCAATGAGTCTTTCGTGATAGATGGCCTTTTCGTAGAGCTCGCTGCTGTAGAAGGCGACCTTTTGGGTGTAGTCGCCGCGAATGCGAGTGTAGGCCACTTTGGCCCGTTCAAACCGGGTTTCCACCGGCACCTCGGGATCCACTTCGGGATAGACGCCGGCGCGGACAAAAATTTTGGGTGAGCGGGAATGTTCCTCCAGGGATTGTTGGCAGACGTCCACGATGTCGTCGTAGGATTCCCGATGTTTGCAATAAATATAAAACACGTCGTCCTCGGCGTGACAGGCAAAGGCCGCCGAGTCTTTGAAGAGATCGACCAGGAGCTCCGCGACGGTTCTGAGCACATCATTGCCCTTTTCTCTGCCGTAAACCTCATTGATCAGATGGAAATGCTCAATGGTGAAGACCACGGCGTCCATGGCCTGCCGCGAGGCGTTGTATTGCTCCACCTGTTTGATGTATTCGAAGAAAAAATCTTTGGCGTAAAGGCCGGTCAGCGGGTCGCGCTCGGCGGAATGGATGATGTTTTTGTCTTCGGAAAGCTCGATGACCCGTTCGCACCGGGCCAAGATGACTTCCGGCATGTGAAAAGGCTTGGTGATGAAGTCGACGGCGCCGAGCTTGATGCTTTTGACTTCGGCGTCTTTGTCGGAGGTCATGACGATGATGGGAATATTTTTGAGCGCTTCCGAATGTTTGGCATAGTCCAAAACTTCAAAACCGTTCATCTCCGGCATCATCAAATCCAACAAAATCAGGGAAAATCCGGTTTTCGTGTTTTCCAAACGCTCGACGGCTTCCCTGCCGTTTTCCGCGTAGACGACATCATACTCCGCTTCGAGCATGTTGCCGATGAGCATGCGGTTGATGATTTCGTCATCGACCACCAGAACGCGGCGTCTCAAGCCGCTTGTTTTCAAAAAACTATCCATCGTCTCACCCCGTTTGTCATGTTTTCGCTTTCTATGTCTTGACACCTGTTCATCGACCGGCGCTTCATTGCTGTTATTCTCATTCATGTCATCCCAAATCACGTAATCCCCGCCGGCGAGGGCCTTTTATCCGTCGTTTCGTCACACAAATCCCTTTTTCTCGCTGATCACGCGGATGAAGAAGTAAAAATCTGGTCTTTTATCCGCGATCATCTGCGTCATCCGCGAGAGACGATGACCCATTCCTCATTCATTCATTTGGCTCACGTGAACTGATCCGCAGCGAAGCGAGAAAACTGACCAAAAAAAGGCAGGCCAATTACTTGACGACCAAGCCGGACTGCAGGGTTCTCTTGAGATCATTTCACTTGAGCCCACCGTCCTCGAAGCCAGTCCCAAAAATCCAATCAGAAACTCAGCTCGGCTGAGTTTCCACCAGAATTATTCATTATTCATTATTAATCCGAGGCGCCCGCTCATGCAAGCATGGCGGCTCGCCCTAAACCAGCGAAAGTCTGCACGGCTTATTTTTACGGAAAATGCCCCCAGATTATAAATGTAATCCTCAATCATTTTAACTGTTTTTGGTCACGGGAACGTCACACGACGGGCATCGCGCACACGAAAAAACCGAAATCGACAAATATATTGTCTTCGGTTATCATGCTCCGCGTCGATGACCGCTTTGTTCGTGAGTTGCCGTGATCGAAAGGTTGCCTCGTCCCGCGCGAAATCCGCCGGCTGTCTCGTGATGCGCGCCGGCGCCCTTTGATCACAGGCGCCTTGCCAAACGCGTTGCGATTGTGCTATTTTAAATCAAGAGCCGACAAAATCAAGGTTCTTTTGTGTTTTTTTCTCCCGCCTTTTTGGTTTGTTTTTTAGCTTTGAGATTTCGTTTGCTTATCTAAAACAGAAATCCGGCAAAGCCGGATTTCTCTTGAATGAGTCATGATTGATTATTTATTCTTCAACTTGATCCAGAGCTTCTTTTAGCATCTGACGGTAGGCGTCTTTGACTTCCGCGGGGCCTTCAATCTCGGCGGCGCCGGCAAAACCGAAGATCCAGCGATAGAAAGTCGGTCCGACATAGAGGTCCGCCGTGAGACGGAATTCGTCATCGCCGATGGGTTCGGTGGGCACATCGGGTCCGAAGCGGTCAATGACCCATTTCATCGCGTGGGTTTTAAAACGCATGGTGACGGTTTTGCGCTCGCTGCCGGTGAACATTCTCAGGGATTCTTTGGTGTAGCGTTTGACGCTGTAGTCCGCGGGACGCGCCGCCATGGTGTCTTCGGTGACTTCCGGAATATCCTCAATGCGGTCCACCCGGAAGGTGCGCATCGCTTCGCGCTCGTCGCAATAGCCGACCAGATAATAGAAATCGCCGTCCCAGATGAGGTCATAGGGGCTGACGGTGTAGGGCTTGCCGTCGTTTTTCAGCACATAGCGTTTTTGATTGTCGTAGTCAAAATAGTTGAAGTTGATTTTTTTGTTTTCTGTCATGGCCTCGTCGATGGCTTCGATGATGTCATAGCCGCCCTCGAGATCGGTTTTGGCCCGGTCGGTCACCACCGGCCGCTTCACCAGTTTTTCCGCCGAGGGCTCGCCGGCCATGGAGATGATTTTTGTGATGAGTTCTTCGCTTTTTTCCTCGGTGATAAATTTGGACGAGGCGACGGCGTCAATGAGCAGTCGGAGCTCCGGCATGGAAAAACGACGTTCCGCCAGATAGAAATGCCAAGCTTGTCTGCGGATGCGGCCGATTTTGACCCCGGCGGCTTCCAGCAGGGCAATGTCGTAGGGAACCGTCGTGCGATGCACGTATATGCCATAATCCTCCTGCATCAAACGGACGATTTGCGGCGTGGTTAACGGATGTTCTTCGTCGCTTTTTTTGTAGAGCATTTCATAGAGATACCACACCCTCAGACGCAAACTGCGATCCAAATCGTCGCGGGCGGCAAGATTGGTTAATGAACGCTTGCTTTTGGTTAATCTGACTTCGTTTTCCATTTATTTCCTCCTTTTTATAATGCTTCCAGGTAACGGAAACCGCAACACGCCTTGAGGGTCGTTCATCTCGCGCCTGCCGGGCACGAAAAGACACCCGTCAGGCGCCTGTGCCGGAGAGGTTTTTTTCTCTTTGTTTCTCTTTCATTCATGAATAAGCATAGATGCCGATCGAACCGGTGCCAATAAGCGAGGATCCAAATCTTCAATTTGGTCCATGCGAACTTATCGAGCGAAACGGTTTACCGGGACATCGGCCTTTTCCCTCGTGAGAGAGACAATCACGTTTTACTTTATCTTAGGCCACACGCTTATCTTGTTTGATATCATATTATAACCGAAATTAGGGATTTCGTCACAAAAAAAACGAAGACTGTTTTATTTTTTTTACATTTCTTAAAAATCGTATAAATGTTCTTCCTCAGGATTTATCTTTTTTTAAGATTTTAACCCTTCAGACCGTTGATATCCGATGACTTTTAACGAATCAGCAACAGGGCTTATTTTTCAAAGGCGTGATGACGAGAAATGGCGAACGCGGATGAAATCCCGTGACACCGCCATTCGTCATTGACCCGACGAGTTTTCATCGCGCGTTACGGTTGGGTTTCGACTGTCCCCTCGTGTTTATCACCGTTCCATGTGCTCCCAATCCAGTTTGAACACGCGGATGCCGATCATCAGCATTGCCGCGGAAATGATCACGCTGTACATCATTGCCGGCGGATAAACCGTCAGGGCCAGAGCCAGCCCCACAAATTTGATTCCCACGTCAATCCAAAGCAGCAGCCGCCGTTTTTCCATGATGTGCGCCGGTTTGGCGTTGTCCTCGTTTTCCCTTTGCAGCACCACGCTGAGGGCAATGTTGGCCAAGGTCACCAAAATGACAAACACGCCGTAAAAGCCCTGGGCCACCTTGTTGGTAAAATCCCCGCTGACCAGATCCGTCGCGTAGGGAATCATCGAGCAGAAAAACAGCAAAAGTAGCGTGACCCATAACGTTTTGGGGTTGATCCGCTCAATGCTTTCCCATTCGTTGTGAATGTTGATCCACATGGAGCCGAGCCAAAAAAAGGACAAGGTGTAGGAAAAAAAGCTGTATTTTAAATCCCAAAGCGCGGGCAGCGTCAGGGTGGCCGGTTTTTTGAGCTCCAGCACGAGAATGGTCATGATGATGGCCAACACGGCGTCGGTAAAGGCCGCGACTCTTTCTTTTTTCATGGGTAAGCCTCCGTTACATTCAGTTAACCGCATTATAACACAAAACACCCTCCCGGATAAAAGCAAAACGCCCGGCCGATGAAATATCACCGATAATAGGGCGTATGGTCTTATTGCGTTGATTGTTCTTTATTTAGCTCTTCGAGAATATCCGACATCACATCGGCAACCGTTATTGCTCGCAGTTCATTCTCCATGGCCTCCTGAACACGAACAAGTTTGGCATCCATCGCTTTGTGAATGTTTTTTCCGATAGGACATTCCGGATTCGGATTCTCATGAAAATGAAAAATGCCGTCATCGCCAACCGAATCCACTGCCTGATAGATGTCATAAAAGGAAATATCATCAAGGTTTTTCGCGAGGGTGATCCCGCTTTTTCCCTGGCTGATCCGGATGAGGCCGGCCTCCTTCAGACATCCCATGACATTTCGGACAATCACGGGATTCACGCCAATGCTTCCCGCGAGGACATTGCTTGTCACTTTCTCTTGATTGCCGAGATAGTCGATCACCGCGAGAATATGAACGCCGATTGTAAATTGACTTAAAATCTTCATAACCCTTTCCTTCTTATTGTAACAGAATTCATCACATGAAAAAAATCAGAATTCAATCCGTTTTTTACGTGTGCTTTTCGTAAAATGTTCATCATAATTTCGCTCGCAAGATGTTATCACGATTATTTCAACAGCATAAAGGGGCGACACAAGACACTTCATCCGAAGGATCAAAATTGTGTGGCAAACAGCAAAAATATCCGCTGTCCCGAGATATTTCCGCGGTTCTCCGAAGCAACGCAAAACCTTTACATCCTGTCTCGTTTCGGCTGCCGATGACGATGGCTTTGTCGATCAAGTCAGTGCTGTGCGAAGACAATGTAAAGTCAAAATGAAGTCTCTCACAGAACTCAGTGAGGCCGACTATGTGCTCATGTTCGCCGACGATTTGCTGGTCATTCGGCACTGGAACGCAATGAACAAGATGCCCCCGTCAAAGTACAAAGAAACGCGGTATCAAGGGCTTTTAGCCGGACTCAAGCCAAACAAAAATGGCTTCTACGAAGTTGTAACAAATTCCGCGCAATGACAAATCAATCCGGCAAAATTCCAGCCTATACGATACTATACGATACGATACTATTTATGTCTATCAGTTATCTCTTTTAACGATCAACGTATTAACTAAGCATTAGAACAGTTATCTGTTCTCAATCTCATGGCACTGAGTAGCGAAAGGAAGTGAAAGAAAAAAAGAAATGGAAAAAAGAGAACTCACACAGGAAGAAGAACGACTTGAAAGACATATCAGAGCGCAGACGTCGATCATCACGGTAGAAGCTCACCAACAGGCGGTCTTAAGTATAAAGCGCCGCTGTTTTCCCTCTTTCGGTGTTTTTCGACATGACCTTCGAGAACGGCTAAGCCCTATCCGCAAAAAGGCTGTGATGACGCAAGGCATGTTGAGCCCCTCCGATAAAGCGCAAACAAGAAAGCGGGCAAACAAGGACGCGTATGCCATTAACGACCGAGATTTTAGTCCTTGACGATTTCGGCGCCGGGCGCGTCGCCGACTATGTCAAAAAACACATATTTGAGATCACAGACGCCCGCTATAAGGCCGAAAACAATCATTTTTTCCACACACACCTATCAATAATGCGCCCTAACGTTCCGAGCAAAGGTCATAAAGCGATTGGACCCGCGTGTCCTTGAAAAGCCGCTGTATCACACCATTTAAGCCGAAATTAAACGAAAAGAAAAGGCGCAAAAATCAACGCGGGAACACTCAAAAATCATCTAAGATCTTTTCGAATGAACATTTTTCGTCATTGTTAAATCCCCTTGATCATTCTATAATTTAAGTGTGATCACCCCAATGACGCGCGGACAAAACCGGTCCCTGACACCGCGCGCGTTGAGAAATGAAAACCCCGAAGGAAAGAAATGAAAATGACACATTCAACGACAAATCCATGGCGCCCAAGATTTGTTAATGAATCGACCAAAACGAATCAAACAACGTCGTCGGGAAAGGAGAAAGCAGTTGCCGCCGATAACGAAAACGAGGACCCCAAGCAACACGCTTCGCGATAATAGATTGCCGGCCGAGAATGTTGTGACGCGCGGAGAATTGCCAAAGGTCCCATTACCCTGTCCCTAAAAACAAAAAGAAATCCGGCAAAACTGGATTTCCAGCGGAATGATGAACCGATGAATGGCGCGGCGCAAGACGTCCTAAAACAGCCCACACCATCAAAAATCGAATGACCTCGAAAACCAATACCACCGGCAAAACCCCAAACCCAAAAAGAAACCCGGCTCGGCCAAATCACCGGAATGATGAACCACGCCGAAGGCGCCCCTAAACAACTACAACTCGCACCATCGAACAACAAAGGACCTTGAGAACCGATACCACCGGCAAAACCCCAAATTCAAAAAAGAAACCCGGCTCGGCCGGGTTTCCACCTGAATTATTAATCATTCATCATTCATCATTAATCATTCATCATTCATCTGCCCGTCCCTTCAACGCCTCCGCCAGCGTGGCCATCATACTCGGCACGTCAATGGGCTTGGCGATATGGCCGTTCATCCCGGCCGCTTCCGCCGCTTTCTTATCCTCGCTGAAGGCATTGGCCGTCATCGCGATAATCGGAATATCCGCCAGGGCGGGATCCTCAAGGCCGCGGATGGCCCGGGTGGCTTCATAACCGTCCATCACCGGCATTTGAATGTCCATCAAAATCGCGTCGTAATCCCCGGGGGCGGAGGCCGTCACCTTGTCCACAGCTTCTTTACCGTTTTCCGCCGTGTCCAGCACAAAGCCCGACTCTTGCAAAATCAGCATCGCGATTTCCCGATTGACAAAATTATCCTCGACGAGAAGCAATGTCACCCCGGTAAAATCCATTTCCGCCGGCGCTTCGCTTTCCATGTCGTCCCGGACATCGGGAGCCGAAAGCTCGGGCAGCTCAAAGGCCACGTTGATGATAAATTCCGTCCCCACGCCGGGCGCCGTCTCAACCTCGATCACACCGCCCATCAAATCCACAATGCGCTTGGTGATGGCCATGCCGAGACCGGTGCCCTGGATGCCACTGACCGTGCTGTTGCGTTCCCGTTCAAAGGCCTCAAACACCCGTTCGGCAAATTCCGGCGACATGCCGATGCCGCTGTCCTTTACCCGGAATTGGTATTGGCTGATTTCACGATTGGTATCCGCGTTGATCTCCCGGGCCGTCACCGAAATGGTGCCGCCCTCCGGCGTAAATTTATAGGCGTTGCTGATCAAATTCATCAGCACCCGATTCAATCGGTTTTCATCGCAAAGCACCCGGCTCTCGGTGATGCCGCCGGTGTCCACGGTAAAATCAATGCGCTTTTCCGCCATCTGGGTGGCAAACATATCCCGGACATCGTCAAAGGTCTTGATGAGATCCGTCGTCACCGGCTCCAGTTCCATTTTGCCGCTCTCGATGCGGCTCATGTCCAACAGGTCGTTGATCAAGGCCAGCAAATGATGGCTCGACGCGTCGATTTTCTCTAAATAACCGCGCATCTCTTCGATGGTCGTGCCTTCCCGTCCGGCGATGGTCGTATAGCCGATGATGGCGTTCATCGGCGTGCGGATATCATGGGACATGTTGAACAAAAACGTCGTCTTGGCCTGGTTGCTCTCTTCGGCCCGGTCTTTGGCCAGCTCGGCCCGGCCCATGCGCGCCTCCGATTCAAGACCGCGCGAAAGCAGCGTCGTAAACAAGTTAAACAGCACCACCAGGGCCACAATCATCACCGCCAGCAAAATGATCGTATGCAGTGACAGGGCGGATAACACCGCCGCTTTGCCCTCATTCAGACGCGCCGCGGTGTCCAGGCTCGCCCAAACAATCAATGAGAAAAACAGCAAAAACAGCATCATGATCCACATGATGGTCGACTGCCCGAAGCGATGGGCCTTGTCCATTTTGAAAATGATCCAATAATAAATAATGCCGATGAGGCTCCAGCCCGCCAGCAGAAAATAGGATTCCGTCGTCAAGGCGTTTTGATTGACGACGTTGGGCACCAGCAAAAAGAGCAGCACCAACACGGCGCAAACAAAACCGAAGGCCCCCATGCCGAGGCCGAAACGGTCCTTTTCTTTTTTGGCGGCCAGATAGACACAAAGGGAAATATAGGCGTACACAATGGCCACGCTGAGGGTCGACACATCGGCGTTCCAGCCCACCGCCGTGCGTCCCAAAAAGGGAATCGGCAGTGAGATGAGCATCAGCGCGAAAATGGCGTATCGCGGCGTGCCGTCCGGCGCGGTCTCCCCGATTTTGGCCGGAAGCAGACCGTCGTCGGCCATGGTGACCAGCACCCGGGCGGAGGCTTGATAAAAGCCGAGCACACTGGTCGACAGGGCGCAGAGCACCGCCAGACCGACGAGCCGGATCCCGGTCTCGCCCAAGGCCCGTTTCACGTTAAAGAGCACCGGCATCCCCGATAGGCCCTGCATCTGTCCGAGGCCGGCCACATAATCCTGCCAAGAGACAAATCCCGAAGGCGCGCCGGAGGCGCCGATGAGGGTAAGCATCAAATAGACCATCGCGCCGCTGATGATGGCGGCCATCGCGCAGACAAACACCTTTCTCCGGTTGGAACCGCGGTTAAAAGGCTCATGGCTGACCGTCTCAAAGCCCACAAACATCCAGGGCGCCAAGATGGCGATGTTTAAAATCTGCATCGGCACCGGCTCCCCGCTTGAAAAAGCCGGCGTGAACGTCCCGGCGCCGTGACCTCCGGCGAAAATCCCCGCGAACAGCGCGGCGACCAAAGCGAACAGCCCCAAGGCCAACACCGTGCGCAGCACCGTCGCGAGCTTTTTCGCGTAGGCGCTGATCAGACCGAAAACCACCAAAATCCCGATGGTAAACAGCACCTCGCCGAAATAGACGTCATAGCCCGCCACGGTGTAGTGAAAGCCCCATTGGAACACGTCCCCGAGCAGATAACGCCCGATGAGCACAAAAGCCGTCGCGTTGGCCCAGAGCAGCGAAATATAAGCCAAGGCCAGCGCCCAAATCGCGAAAAAGGCGTGGTCAATGCCCAAAAGGCTTTTGGTGTAGACATAGGTGCCGCCCTCGCCGGGAATGCGCCTTCCCAAATAGCCGTAATTGACGCAGACAATGAGCATGAACGCCGCGGCGATCACCACGCCGATCACCGTGCCCAAAGGCCCCGCGTCGGGCAAAAACGTGGTGCCCGGCATCACAAACGAGCCCCAGCCGATGACACAGCCAAAGGCCAGCGCCCAGATTCTCAAAGGGTAAAAAGCTTTCATCGCACCTTGATGATTGTCGTAAACGGTCTTTTCCTTATGCATGATCATACTCCCTGTTGTAAATGAATGATGAATCAATAAGATTTTTAGATCATCGTGATAACGGGCGCAACGGCACCGTTATTATTTTTATTTTACATCGAATGATAACGGTTTTCAATATAAAATGACATCCTGTGACCAAAAGTGACCAAAACTTAAGTCAATGCCATTCACGGGAGAATGACGCCGTTTTACCATGAACGATTGTTTTCGGACATCTTTTTCGATTCATCGGCATTTTGGGAGATAAACAAGCATGGCGCAAAATACATCACGGCGCGCAATTACTTTCCAATCCAAAAAAGAACCGAAACGTCGGATCAAAAAATCAATGAAACACGCGAGCACGGCCTAAGCATTCGGCAGTTTCCGACACGCCATTTTTGCGGATTCCGCATTTTTAGCTAATCAAATTATCGTTAAACACCGGATCACGCAATTAAAAAAGAGAACAACATGCGCGTCGTTCTCTGATAACAAACCATTCAGGTCAGCATCGTCGCGAATCATCTTTCACGGCGGTTCAGGGTCAACCCTATAAAAGCTTTTTCTCACAGTCAAAAAGTTTTCGATAAACCGATTTTAACTTTTTCAAGACTACATTCACCAATAATTGACATAGGCTAAAACCTTTAGTTAAGCATTTTTTTTGGTAACCCGTATTCTTTAACTTTGCCAATCGTCATATTATCAAACTTCTTTTTAGAATACTCCTCACCTTTAATTTGAACGATACTCATATTTGATTTGGAATATAAATTATAATGAACAATCGAGTCATCTCCAAAATCATTACTTGATTCATATATTCCAATAATATCCCCTTTTTGATCCTTAACTAAAACATGCTTGACTTTAAACATTTTTGCAATTGCCAATTTTGTGTTAGCTTCTTTGACCTTTTTCACAAACAAAATTTCTATTTCTTCAGGCATTTCATCAAAAGATTGATCACTTTCTATATATGCGAATAAGTGGTTATCTTCCGATTCTGTTACTTCTTTAATATGGTATCTTTTATACTTAGTTTTAACATTGACACATTCTTTTTTATTATGTTGTTTTTTATTGCGCTCTATTTTTTTAAGATCTACTTTATTGAAATCAACACACTCATCTTTAAGTACTTCCAAAAACTTCACAAAATAATTGATTGTGAATTTTATAGTTTTATCCAATATATCAAATATATTTTTTAGATCTTCTTGAGAAAAAGAGCTTATTGATGCCTTTGTTTTAACTTTATCATGTAAATGAAATCCATATGAGGTATCAATTACTCCAATATGTTTTGTTCTATTATTGAAGGCCGTCAAATACTTATATTCTGTACTGCCTGTAACGCTTTCAAACCAAGCACATGTTTTTGGAAAACTATCTTTATTTATTGCTTGTGCACACTTATGAAAATAAACTCTATTGATAACAAATTCCCCGCACAATATTCCTTCATTAATTGCTTGGCCCATCATCTCAAATGCATTTCTGGAATATTGAAAAAGATCTATAATTTCTTTATCTAATAGTTCTACTGTTTTAATATTTAAATCAAAAATATGTAGATCTAAATTATTTCTCATGAACTTTTTATAAAGTTCATTATATAGTTCATAGCAAATTACTGCATAACTGATATTTAAATGTGCATACCATATAAACTGCTTGACGGTGACAATATGATTTTTGATTAATATGCGATCAAAATCTTCATCTAACAAATTAGTGATTTTATCGTTTATTCCTTTCAAATATTCTTCAAATCGATCATACAATTGTTCCACTTCTTTATTTGACAAATTCATTTCTTGAGAACTATTTTGATCCATGCTATTACCTCCATCACATAATCATTTCATAGGTCTAATTAAGGAATCAATAAAAGCGATTTCTTCATCCGACAGATTATATTTTTCATATAACATTTCATCTGTCCAAGAAATAGAAAAATCCTGAGTAGGAACAAAACAAAATGTTGATTGGGTTATATGTATAGAAGTCAATGCTTGCAGTAACAGGAACCGGACAAAATTTGTTTTTAAATATAGTAATAAATTATGAGCTTTTTCTTCAGAATCCATTGGTCCAACACAAAGATAAGAATGTGTACAAACTTCTTTAATTCTGAGTACTTTTATTGATGATGTAAGAATTCTGTATTTACCATCTTTTCCTGGTTCTCCAGCATGTTCTGATGCTGTTTGACCTATCATAACTTTAAAAGAACCGAACCATTTATTATTTAAAAACGATTCATCAAATGGAATGTAACTAACACCACCACTTGAAAACATTTTAATTGAACTAGCTTCATCTTTAGTTTCACTTCCTCTTATTTTTGATGAAATATTAAAAGGACTAACTGTACTAACTAAGTCTTTTAAATATGTTGAATTATTTTTTTCTATTTTATGAATAATATCAACAGCTTTGTTATATCGTACCAATACAGAATATTCATTCAAATACCGGAAACTTTTATCTTTTATATTGCTTATTGAATTCGTTACTTCACATTCACCACAATATGTTTTATCCCATAAAAAATAGTTAACTCCACCGCTTACACTATTATCTGGAAAACAATCTTTTGCATTTGGAAAATCCACTAATTTACTAATTCTTTTATCATTTAACATAGATTGTCTGAAATCATCTAAACCCATCCCTCCTGTAAACCAACGAGATGGACAAATCATAGACAAATAATCCGGGTTTAATCTTTTTGCTTGAGTGATAAAAAAGTTATAAATTGGTTTTGCTTGGTTTTTTGAGTTACTATTTCCACCTCCAGTTAATAGTTGATAAGGCGGATTACCTACAATTGCATTAAATTCCATAATGGTTCCTTTCTTTCCCCAAAATGACGGTCTTTTAATTCTCTTAATAAGCTGATCAGATTTTTTTTGAAATTGATTAATCAGATCGTCAAAAGCATGCAAATTGGTCTGTGATTTTTTGTATCCAATCAATGTTCTTTTAGTAATTGATTTTGCCATCGGTGTTTTACAAACCACAAAAACATTATCTCTGACAGTTTCTTGCCAAATCCGATTTTTTTCTTCGAAAGTTCGTTCTTTTTCCGGAAGTTGATTTAATTTGGATTGATAGATGCTGACCGCGACATAGAGCGGATACAATCCGGTTTTAGAATTGATTTCCAAAATTTTGGCATCGGGATTATTCAGTGTTTTTTGCGTCACTTCTCCATTGTCAATAAATCTTAGCTTTTCAACTGTCTTTTTATATTCTTCATCATAAAAATTCCAACCGCCCAAACAATCACCCATGTGCATGTTCACAACACGCCACGGGGTCAAAACCGTCTCCTTATCGGGATTTCTGAAATAAGAAAACAATTCAGCGATTTTCATTGCCCGCTCAATCGGCGGAAGTTCGTCAGCGCCTTTGGTGATACTTCTTATTTTTCTGCCGGCGGCGACAAAGATATCGGGATCATAAAATTTAATCAGGTTCAAAAACTTTTCTTTTTTGATACCCCTCGGCATAAATTCCGCCCAAGACGCGTCATCAACCAAATCCGGAAGTTGTTCAATGGTCACATCATCGTCGAAAGGAATATCAGCGCCATAGATTAACAACGGCATACGAATGGAAATACTCCGTAAGATCGTAATGGCGTTTCGTCTTTGTTCTTTATGTTTTTTGACTTCTTCCAGTCGCTTTTTGTCATCTTCGGTTAACTCTTTTTTCGGCTTTTTCCTGATTTTCTCAATTTCTTCATATTGCTCATCCGTAAACCCTTGAAGATTAACATCAATGTCCTTTGTCTGATGAGATGCTTTTGTTTTGCCGACAATCTTTTTAACATCTTCCAAAATACTGAGATCATCGTCGCTAAGTTTTAAGAGTTCATTACTGTAGATTTTCGCGTCATCAAAACCGCTGCGCACGGCTCTTTCCGCGTAGGCGCGTTTGAGCTGCTGAAGCATCGAACCGGTGTCATATTTTTTCATGCGCGTTCCGTCAATCGAGATAACAGGACAATAATTAAGAAAATTGCTCATGATGTTTCTGTCATCAGTGCTCGTTCCCCCGGCTTTTGTGGAGATAGACACCGCTTCGGAAATCATCTTAAGGGTCCGATCCGGAGCAAAATCAAAAACATAGCACGAGGTTTTGATCATGCCGTTTTGTTTGCACGGAGACTGCACACGGAAAATGGTTTGAAGATAAGTCGACGCGGACGTGGAATAAGAACCGGCCAGATAAAAGGCTGCTGTCCATTCGGGAACAGTGACGCCGGTTGTCAGCTTTCCGCAAGACAGCGTGATGGTGTAACCGCCCATTTGATTGGCTTCTTTGATGGCGTTTTGCACTTTTCTTAACGCTGTCTCTCGTTTTTCTTCTTCGTCACCTTCACCGGCAACATTCACAACGGTAAACATCGAAAACAGCGGATGGTTTTCAAGAAGCTTTTTGAGTGCCTTCGCCTCTTTCACACCGGGAACCATCCACAATGTGTGTCTGAAAATATTGCGGTATTCTTCGCTGGAATAGGGATACTGGCTTTCTTCACTGGCCTTGCAGATCAGATTGAGAAAACTCAACACATCCTCTTCATGATAAAATTCGCCGGCATGCACGCCTTCAGGCATCGTCATCCCGTCTTTTTCTTTTTTACCTGTCCAAACTCGGAAAAACTCCCTGAAATTAAAGGCTTTATCCTCGATTTCAACATACCGATTATCATACAATAATTTGCCAAGATCATAGGTAAAAATATTCATAACCGGCAAATCTTCATAAGGATTAGATTCGAGATGAGACGCATACCAATTCGCTTTGGCCTCTTGCTCCATGACATAATCCCAAGTATAAACATTTTGGTCATAGTCGCCGAGAATATTAAACGGCGTGCCGGACAAAGCGAGAAATTTTGTCACATGGTCTTTCTTATCTTCTTTAACGATGGCTTTTATCACCTTATCGCCAAGAGCGGTTGTCGTACCTTCGTGGGCTTCATCAACAATGACAAAATCCCAATCAAGATCAAAAATATCTTTATTTTTGTCGTGTTGGCCGCCAACATATTTGGATCCCCTCAAATCTTGGATCGACGCAAAATAAACAAAGTTTTTCCCTGATTTAATCAGGTCGTGAAAAGAGTTGCCAGATCTTTTTGAACCGTAAATATATTCGCCTTTTTCTTCAAAAAAGATTTTATTGAAATCATCATACCAACCGCTATCAACAACCGGTCTGTGGGTCAAAATGATAGTACGTTTAAATTTCGATTTTCTGACAACTTCCAAAGCTGTGAGTGTTTTGCCGAATCGCATCTTAGCGTTCCAGAGCATTTTGTCTTGCTTTTTAAAGGTCTTAATCGTCTGTTCGATCGCGTCGTTCTGTTCCGGTCTGAAAATAATTTTGCTGAAGTTTGCTGTGATTTGTTCACCGCTAAGGTTGTTTTTCCCCGATTTATACGCGGCAATAGCCCGCTTAGCGGTATCAAGATCAACTTTAAACCATTCTCTGGCATTAGAATTTTTAAATTCTTTGCGCTCAATATGAGAGTTGGTCAGCACATCATGAATTTGGTAATCTCTAAAACCATCCAAAACGGTGTTGCCGTCATCGGCTTTGATTTCTCTCACGGCAAGTTCAGTATGAAGCAGATCATAATCAATCCCGGCGGTATTTGTATAATCCTTGATTCGGGCTCTAGCCGCTTCATTGAGTGTTCTGCAATTCGGTTGCAATGCGCTGAAAGGCTTTACGGATTTCACGGTGGCATCGCCGATTTTCAAAAGATCTTTATGCGCTGCGTCATTAATGCGCAAGATATAAATACATTTGGGGTAAAATGCTTGCTCAAATTTAATATTATTTTCCTTTTTCATTTTTCTATCCTTTGATCAAACTTTTATACGTGATGCTTTTTTTTGCCGGCCAATCCATAATTCGGCAAGGAAGTAATCGCGCGGATTCTGTTTTGTTCACTTGCAATTCCGATTCATCAACTTTTAATTCAACGCTCCAAGACATCTGATGTGTCGTTTCTTTTGGCTTTTCAAAATAAGGCACTGTCATGGTGATACCGTCCATTTGCCAAATATTCCAAGAAATAATATTTGCGATTGTGCGCAATAGTTTAACATCAGGATCTTTTTCAAATCGGTCAATATAGTAATCGGCAAATGTATATAAAAGATTTTCTCTTGCCAAAAGAACATTGTCGCCCTGATAATCAAATCCATAAATGTTTTGCATGGCAATGACTGCCCATGTAAGCCATTCTGTTTCTGATTGTGTGTTTTCATCCACAATGCGGAGTTTTCGGTCTAATAATCCAACGCGATGTGAGATTGGAAGAATTTCCCCGGTCACTGTATCATAACGACTGGCCAAGTAAGGCGCTTCTCCGCATGCAATTTCCAATCGAGTGTCTTTAACATAATCCTGCCAAGTTTTATCTTCCGGAAATACGATTTGATCTAATATCGGTTCCCATGAACGCTCTGCTTCTATATTAAAGACGTCTTTTCGGCCAAACCAAGCATGATCAATCAGATTATTCTGTTGATTACATAACCATGACGGGGTAAAAACTTCCGCTTTGTTGCGTGTTCGCCGTGTTCGTTCTGCTTCTGACTTTGAAATTCTCGGTTGAATGACATTGGCGTAAACACCGGTCACTAAACTCGCTTTTATTTCTTTATCAGCACCAAACGGCTCACCGTATTTTTGATAATCATTGGTTCCCCATCTGATATTGGTTCCGGTTGTTTTATCTTTAAGGAGTTTATCTAAAAGAATAGGATCAAAAGCAACTAAACCCTGCTCTAATACATCTAATGCTCCCAAAGGAAATTTTCTATCTGCCATAGTCTTTTCTCCGTTCAAATTGAGGGACAGACCATTTGTTTTGGTCTTTTCTATAGATTAATTTTACTATGCTGATGGTGTAATTTCAATAAAAACAAAAGAGATTTCGGAAAATTAGTCATGTTTAGACAACATATTATGTTTAGAAGAATGTGTGTTAACTCAAATAAAAAAGAGAACAACGCGCGAGCGTCATTCTCAATTTATAATCAGCTTTCTAACAGTAATATAAAAATGGTTTATTTTTGGTGTAAATTGGTGTATTTTCACCTGAATTTCAATAATAAAATGGCTTCATACCGCCGTTTTATCAGTCCTGAGGTTTCATTGTCGGGAACAGGATGACATCGCGGATGCTGTGCTGTCCGGTCAAAATCATCACCAGACGGTCAATGCCGATGCCAAGGCCCCCCGTCGGCGGCAGGCCGACTTCCAACGCGTTGATAAAATCCGCGTCGTAGGGATGGGCTTCGTCATCCCCTTCTTCTTTTTTGGCCACCTGAGCCATAAAGCGTTCCTTTTGATCGATGGGGTCATTGAGCTCCGAAAAGGCGTTGGCGCATTCAGCCCCGGCGATATAAAGCTCAAACCGTTCCGT
This sequence comes from Eubacteriaceae bacterium, assembly GCA_017405085.1. Lineage (GTDB taxonomy): Bacteria > Bacillota > Clostridia > Eubacteriales > Eubacteriaceae > RUG12931. The sequence continues at coordinate 2,021 of JAFRBB010000027.1, read as the reverse complement.
ATAGCGGGGATCCTCCGGTGATTTTTTGGCCAAGGGCGAAATTTCCACCGGGTGCATCGTCACAAAAGTCGGCTGAATGAGCTTGTCTTCCACCGTCGCGTCAAAGACTTCGGCGATGATTTCACCCACGCTGTGAAGATCGTCCACCTCAACCCCGAGGGCTTCGGCTTTGGCGCGGGCTTCGTCCACATCCGTGATGGTGTCAAAATTGACGCCGGTGTGCTCGGTGACCAAATCCACCATCCGCGCGCGTTTAAACGGCGCCGCCAGGGAAATGGCATGCCCGTCAAATTCAATGTCCGTCGTACCCTTGATGGTGTGGGCCAGACGGTCATACAAAGCTTCCACCATATCCATCACGTCATTGTAGTCCGCGTAGGCTTCATAGGTTTCAAGAAGCGTAAATTCGGGATTGTGGGTGGCGTCCATGCCTTCGTTTCTGAAAACGCGACTGATTTCATACACCTTGTCAAACCCGCCGACAATGAGCCGTTTTAACGGCAGCTCCAGCGCGATGCGCAGATACATCGGAATATCCAAGGCGTTGTGATGGGTGATGAAGGGACGGGCGTTGGCGCCGCCGGCCAGATTGTTGAGCACCGGCGTTTCCACTTCCAAAAATCCCCGTTCATCCAAAAAGGCGCGAATTTCCGTGATGATGCGCGAGCGGGTTTTAAAGACTTCCCGCACTTCGGGATTGACAATGAGATCCACATAGCGCTGACGATAACGCAAATCCATATCCTTCAGACCGTGATATTTTTCCGGCAGCACCTGAAGGGATTTGGACAACAAAGTGATTTCCAACACGCGAATGGAAATCTGACCCATTTTGGTCTTAAAGACTTCCCCTTTGACACCGACGATGTCGCCGATATCGCATTTTTTAATTTGATTATAATTTTCAACCAAATCTTTTTTGAGGAAAAGCTGAATGCGGTCGGTGCTGTCGAGCAAATCGTAAAAGCCGACCTTGCCCTGACCGCGTTTGGCCATGATGCGGCCGGCCACAGAGACGGCCTTGTCTTCGTACTCGTCAAAATGTTCGTTGATATCCCGGGCGTAAGCCGTCACGTCAAATTTGGTGATTTGATAGGGATCGTTTCCCTCGTCTCTTAGCCGTTGCAGCTTTTCGCGGCGGACCTTCAAGACTTCGTTTAAATTTTGTTCTGTCAATGCTTATCTCCTATCGACTGATTTCCAGCACTTCATATTCCACAATGCCCGCGGGCACTTCAACAGTGACGGTATCTCCGGCCTTGGCGCCGATGAGGCCCTTGCCAACCGGTGATTCGTTGGAGAGTTTGCCGTTTTTCACGTCGGCTTCCGTCGAGCCCACTATGCGGTATTCAAACACCTTATTGCGGCTGATGTTGTGAACCTTCACCACGCTGCCGATGCCCACGGTATCGGTGGAGACTTCATCGTCGGAGACGATGCGGGCGCGGTTGATTTTGGATTTCAAATCCGCGATGCGGCCGGCCACAATGCCCTGATCTCTGCGGGCTTCCTCGTATTCGGAGTTTTCGCTCAAATCCCCGAAGGAGCGCGCGTCCTTGATGCGTTCCGTGATTTCCTTTTGATTTTCTTCTTCCTCGGCCAGCTTGGCGAGCATGGCGTCATAGCCGGCCTGGGTAACCAAAATTTCGTTATTGATTTCAGTACTCATTGTTTTTCCCTTCAATATAAATAACCGGGCATTACCCGGCAGTCTTATTCACAATTATATATTATAAATTGAATTGAAAAAGGTGTCAAGAATTTTCATAAAGGATGTGCCCACTTCCAAAGCCAAAAGCGCCGGCGAAGTCGACCATACAAAAAACCAATAAAGCCCAAAGCAAAAACAAAAACGTCACGCGTCGAGCAAAACGCGAAATAAAAAAAGACGCCGCAACGTTCTATCCTCCCAGGCAGTCACCCGCCAAGTACTTTCGACGCTAAAGAGCTTAACTTCTGTGTTCGGGATGGGAACAGGTGTGGCCTCTTTGCTATCGTCACGACGTCAATTTTAGCTTTTT
>JAFRBB010000001.1 GCA_017405085.1 Eubacteriaceae bacterium | reverse complement strand
ATTGTAGACCGTCTGGCGCATAAAGCACATGTGCTGGATATGAGCGGTGATAGTTATCGAATAAAAGAAACTTTAGATTGGCTAAAATAATGGCCCATTTTTAAAACGGTTGAGTGGCCCATTTTTCAATTGACAAATACAATTGTTCATTGCTATCTTTTTATTCTGTAATAGTTTTCTATTCTAATTTTATATTATAGTCATGTCCTCAATTAAAATCAACTCTAATGCTGTTAGTTTTCGTATCCGAAGGTCACAATATATCGTACCGCCACAAGAATTTTCTACGCGACAATTAATCAAGGACTGAAATTCATAGCATTGAAAAGCAGTATTTTACGTCAAATATTGACTTTTATATGACCATTGATCATTCATTTTTCACTGTCTATCGTCATTCCCAAAACAATTGAAGTGCTTCCTGTATTCAGATTTTCTATTGAACTCAATACTTCTCATGCTAGAAATCTCACTTCGTGTATTTCTTCGACAATAGATATCAAAATGCAAAACACCCCCAAACAGTTCTTTCATAACAAAATCCTGAATGGGGGCGTTATATTGTTTTTGATTGCAAGCAGAACTTGTCAATCTCGACAGTTCAGCCTAAGCGAACAGCCGCAGAAAAAATTGTTCTGACATTGCTTAAATAATCTTTTGTAAAATGACATTTATCCAAACATTGCGGTTTTTGTCCGGCCGCGCGTCGAAACTGCGCCAGACGTCCACCGTTTCCAGCACGGGAATTTGCGCCATGAGCGAGGAACCGATGGTTTCGGTAAAATCGGTGAAGAAACGACCGTCTTCGATGGTGCCGGAAAACCGTCCGTGACGAAAGCTGGCATAAATCACGCCGCCGGATTTGAGGGCAACGGCCATGCGAAGCAGCACCTGACGAAGCAAGGGCTCCGGCAAATGACAAATGGACGCGCAAGCCCAAATGCCGTCATAGGTATCCCGAGCGTCAAGGTCGTCAAAAAGCATTTGCTTGACGCGAAGTCCCGTGTATTCCGAGGCGACGCGGCACATGGCTGCCGATCCGTCCACCGCGTCGACGCGGTAACCGTGGGTTCTGAAGGCCAAGGCGTCGCGTCCGGCGCCACAGCCAAAATCCAAAATTCGCGCGCCAAACGGCAGATAAGCGATAAACCGCTCTTGAAACTCGGAAAAATTGACGTTTTGCGTATTCAGTTTGTAGTGATCGGCGTTTTGATCATAAAAGGCGATGGTGTCCGCCACCGCTTTCTCCATCTCTTCTTCGGTGAGGTTTTTTTGGGTCGAGTGCAATTGAAGCTTCATAAATCCCCCTTTGCAACTATTTTCATTTCTGTCGTATTATAGCATGAAAAAAGGAGACTGTATTAAAAATGAGTCACAAAATATTGACGGATATTGATAATATTTTAATTTTGTGACCATAACTCATGCAAATTCTGTCCGAGTTCGGTGTTTTTTGATACAACATGTCCGATATGATATTTTCCTCAGGATTGTTCAGTGGTTTTTCAATCTTCCTTATGTGTTAATTCGAAAAGTCTACATCATATTTTTCTTTGAGATGATTAAACCTATTGTATTTAATCATACCTTCCAATTGCATTCTTCCGATCACAATTCCGGGAGCAATTCCCTGTTCTTCCGCAAATTTCAAAACGCTGCTTTCTGAGTAATCACCTTCCCGGTTAAATCTTTCAAACGCATCGTTTTTGATCAATGCGTTTTCAGACCACCGATCAGCTGCGTTCTCATCATCTTCGGTCGTTCCGTTTGGCTTCCCGATATGTCCAAGGACAATATGCGCAAGCTCATGAAATAAACTAAACCAAAACTTATCGGCATCTTTACCACGGAACGTCAGTCCGACAACAATCTTAGTTCCATCCATAAATGAAGCGCCTTGCAAAAAGGAACCTTTCAAATGAGGAAGAAATATCAGAGCGATCCCGCAATTTGAAAGACACTGCTTTAACCGAGGACAAAATTCCTTAGGTTTTAAGATGGTCATCATTCTAATTTCTGGCAGCATAGCAATCAATCCTTTGATGTTAATCGGAGACGTTTGGATTTTGCGTGCCTCAATTTTCGCTTGCTGTGCCCATGCCATCAACGCCAAATCACTTTTTTCTGTGATCAGTAGCCTTCTGCAAGCTATTCTTGTAATCTGCTCATTGCCAAGCAGTGAAAGATTAACAACCTCAAAAAATTTTCTGAGATGAACCGCCTTTTTCTTAGGATCCCGTGTTTCGGGTACCCAGCCGAATTTTGCCATTTCATGATAAGGGAATTTTTTTGCCATTTCAACATCAGCATCCATTGCATTTTCCGCTTCTGCTTTAACGATTTTTTCTCTGTAAATCGCCTCAAGGCGATTCCAAAATGCTGCAGGAACACCCAATACCGTTTCTAACCTGACCGCGGTCTCCGGTGTCAGTCTAACCTCGCCGTTAATAAGCTTACTGATATGCTTCTCAGACATATCCATCCTGACCGCAAACTCTTTTTGACTCATTCCTCGATCATTTAACTGCTCTTTAATCGTTGCTCCGGGCGGCGTTGCGATAAAATGACGGCTTCTCATCATATTGACACCTCCTTCCCAATCGTTTTGACGATTTAATGATAATCTGTGATTTCTAAAATCTTCGCTATTTGGATATCGCTTCCATTTTTCTCGAAAATCAATCTGTACGGATGGACCAAATCTAATGCGTATTGTCCTCTCCGGTCATGTTTGAGGATATGGCATCGTCCGATACGGTATTGTATCATCATCTCAACCGTATCTGAAGCAATGATTTGATCGATTCGTTGGTGAATTTTATCAGCCATTTCTCGTCCATAGGTTCTTTCGGCAATGCTGGCGTTTGTACAAATTCTTTTGATTCTTTTGTTCTTATAAGTGATATCCAAACTGTTGCTCCTCTTTTGGTTTTACCTTTGAGGTAAATTTATAATAACATATTTTCACGTTCTTATCAAGCAAACAATTAACCTCTAAGGTAAATTTGTCAAATCATTATTTCACTTATTTTCTTTTCTCAATCCAAATCCTCTCCGTTGGAAGCGATGACTTTTTTGTACCAATCAAAAGAAGCTTTTTTGGACCGGGACATATCCCCCGAGCCGTCATCTTGTTTATTGACATAGATAAAGCCGTAGCGCTTGGCCATCTCGCCGGTGGAGGCGGACACCAGATCAATGCATCCCCAAGGCGTATAGCCCAAAATATCGGCGCCGTCCGCCGCCGCGTCTTTGATTGCCTCGATGTGGGCGCGCAAATAAGCGATTCGCGCCTCATCCCTGATGCTGCCATCCGCTTCCACAACATCCCTGGCGCCGAGGCCGTTTTCCACCACCATCACGGGAATGCGGTAGCGGTCGGTGATGGCATCCAAACTGTATTTAAGCCCCATGGGATCAATCTGCCAGCCCCAATCGGAAGCGGATAAATAAGGATTTTTCTCACCTCGAATGAGATTGCCCGCCGCGGTTTTGTCGTCGGCCTTGGCGCTCACACAAGTGCTCATATAATAGGAGAAGGTAAAAAAGTCGACGGTGCCGGATTTTAAAATTTCCGCGTCTTCGGGTTCGGTGCGAAGGACAACGCCTTTATCTCTGAGTAGTTTTTCCGCGAAGGCGGGATACTCGCCGCGAACCTGCACATCGGCAGCGTACCAATTAAACTCGCGCATTTGTTCTTCGGCCGCAAGGATATCCGCCGGATCGCAGGTCATGGGATAGGCCGGAACAAAGCAAATCATGTTGCCCACGCGATAGTCGGGATAGTGGGCGTGGGCGAGAGAAACAGCCTCGGCCGACGCGAGAAACATGTGATGCAAGGCCTGATATCGACTCCCGGGATCGTCGGGGACAGCGGTAACGGGGCCTGTGTAGCCGCGAATGGTGCCCGTGGAGAGCACGGCGCCCATGGGCATGGTCCCCGCGTTAATTTCATTAAAAGTGAGCCAGTATTTCACTTTGCCCTGATATCTGTCAAAGACGGTTTTGACATAACGCATAAAATGATCGATCACCGCTCGGCTTTCCCAGCCGTTGTAGGATTCGACTAAAGCATAGGGCATTTCATAGTGGGAGAGGGTGATCAGCGGCTCAATACCGTGGCGGTTTAAGCAGTCAAATACCCGGTCATAAAAGGCCAGCCCCGCTTCGTTGGGCACCGTCTCCATCCCCGTCGGAAAAATGCGCGTCCAATTGATGGAGGTGCGGAAAACCTTAAAGCCCATCTCAGCCAAAAGGGCGATATCCTCTTCATAATGATGATAAAAATCGACGGCTTCGTGGGAGGGATACCGCACCCCCGGTTCGATGACGGTGGTGACGCGCTTGGGCGTATCGGCGTTTCCCGCCGTGCACATATCGGCTACCGACGGCCCTTTGCCGTCTGCGTCCCAGGCCCCTTCAATTTGGTTGGCGGCAACGGCACCGCCCCAGAGAAAATCTTTGCGTAATGTGGTCATGGCTGTCTCCTTGTGAATTCCATGTTTTCGGTCAGAATATTTTTTAACAATATCAAAAAAACATTGCATCAACATGATGATTTATGCTATAATAACGGCTGTTAAGTCGCTAGAAAGACTGATAACCATTGAGAATAATAAGTTAAGGGAGGTTAAAATAATGGCTAAGGAATGCTTTGTATGCAAAAAAAGCGTTGTCTCCGGCAATACCGTTTCGCACTCCAACAAACATAGCAAAAGAATTTGGAAACCGAATCTGCAAAAAATCAAAATTGTGGTTGACGGAACACCCCAACACCAATATGTTTGTACGCGTTGCCTGCGCTCCGGCAAAGTCGAACGCGCATAATCCCTTAATCGGATAAAACAAGTGATAAAACGCTTTGGCGAAATTGCCAAAGCGTTTTTTTGTTCCGTTACACCGCATCGGCGCGATGCGGTTTCCCACAGTCTTTGATCCTTTCGCGTAGTGTGTCGGGCATTTGATTATTTGCCGCGTCGGCCTTTTTTGTTTTGCGCCGTTTCCACCGTTTTAAGCAGTGTCAAATAGTTTTCATAGCGCGAGACGGCAATCTCTTCCGCTTCCACCGCCGCGCGCACCGCGCAGCCGGGCTCTGCCTTATGCCGGCAATCCAAAAAACGACATTCCCCCAGCGGAAATTCGGGAAAGCGCTTTGCCAGAGCGGCCTCGTCCTCACAGGCAGGCGCCAAGGAGGAAAAGCCCGGCGTGTCCGCCAGATAACCGCCGTTTTTGAGGCGAAGAAGCTCCACGTGCCTTGTCGTATGCTTACCGCGGCCGAGTTTTGCGCTGAGGCTTCCGGTATCCATGGTTTTCTCTCCGATAAGACCGTTGGTCATCGTCGACTTTCCCACGCCGGAAGGGCCGGCCAGAAAGACCGTATGCCCCGCGCAAAATTCCGCAACGGGCGCAAGATCACGGGGATCCGTCGCGTTGATTTCACAGACGGGATAGGGTGTTTTCCGGTAGATTTCGGCGGTAGGGGCCTTAGACACCGTGTCCCGTTTGGTCAGGCAAATCATGGCCTCAACGCCGTTTTCCTCACAGGCGATGAGTAACTTGTCCAAAAGGAGCAAATCCGGTTTCGGATGGCTCAAGGCGAAAACCAGCACGGCGCGGTCCACATTGGCCACCGGAGGCCTGATAAAATAATTGCGCCTTTTTTCTATATCGACAATGACATAACTGTCCGCGTCATCATTGAGGGTCACATAATCACCGACAGCGGGTTTTAGTTTTTGATGCCTGAATATCCCCGCCGCTTTGGCTGTGAGTAAATCGAAAGAATCGGCGGATTCTATCGTGTAAAACCCGCCGATTCCTTTTAAAATTCGTCCTTTCATGAGGCTCATTCACCCTGTCAATTGCCGCCGGCAGAGGAACTGGGCGTCGGTGACACCGTGGTCGACGGCGCCGGCTGCGGCCCGCTGCTGATGACGTAATTGATGGTTGTTCCCCGTTCGGTTTGGGTGCCGCCGGAGGGCGATTGACTCATGACCAATCCTCTGGCGTATTGATCGCTGTATTGTTCGCTGATCGTCCCGACGGCAAAGCCCGAGGCCACAATCTGCTTTTGCGCCACATCATCGGTGAGGCCGACAATGCTCGGCACCGCCGATGTGTTGCGCCCTTTGCTGACATAGAGCACAACGGTTGAGCCTTCATTGACTTGCGAGTGCTGCGCCGGCGAGACATTGAAGACCACGCCGGTTTCGTAGCTGTCGTTAAATTCCCGTTTGATTTCGCTGACGGTCAGCTTGGCCTGTTCGATGGCCAGCACCGCCTCATTTTCCGAAAGGCCGATGACCGAGGGCACATTGACCATGTTGGTGCCTTTGCTGAGGGTGACTTTTAGGATGCGTCCGCTGCGCGATTCGGTGCCCGCGGCAGGATCCTGGGAGACCACGCGGCCGGCTTCCACCTGATTGTCATTGACCTGTTTTTCGATTTGGAGTTCCATGCCCACGGAGGCAGCCGCCTGACGCGCCTGATCCTCTGTCATATTGCTGACATCGGGCACGACGACGCTTTTGCCGCCCACAAGGGCATTGACCGCCAACACCGCCGCGATTAAAACAATGATGCCGACGATCACGCCGATGATGATCGCTCTGCGTTTTTTCTTTTGCCGTTCTTTTTCGGCTAGGGCATCCTCTTCGTTTTCCTTTTTGTCGCCGGCGCCCTTTTCCACCTTGAACAGGCTTTTTTCATTCAAAATATTTCGATTGTCCACCATGCCGTTTCTGGCGCCGGTGGGAGCGTTGGGATCGACGGTGACATCGGTCATAATCTGATCGAGGTCGTCCACCAAATCCTCACAGCTTTGATAGCGGTCTTCGGGCTTTTTGGCGCATAGCCGCATGACCACGTTGTTGACGCTCATCGGAATGTCGGGATTGATTTTAATCGGCGGCGTCATCTGTTCCTGAATGTGTTTGATGGCGATGCTGACCGAGCTTTCCTCGTCGAAGGGCAGCACCCCGGTGAGCAGTTCATAATACATGATCCCCAAAGAATAGAGATCGCTGCGTTCGTCCACAAAGCCGCCCCGGGCCTGTTCCGGCGAAATATAGTGCACCGACCCCATCGTCTGATTGGTCATGGTGATGGTGGAGCTGGTGATGGCCCGGGCAATGCCGAAATCCGTCACCTTCGGCACATTGTCCGCCGTCAGCATGATGTTTTGGGGTTTGATGTCCCGGTGGATAATGTGATTGGCGTGGGCGCAGGACAGGGCCTCCGCCACCTCAATGATAAAATTGGTCGCCTCTTCATAATCGAGGTGCCCTTTTCGGTCGAGATATTGTTTGAGGGTGATGCCGTTGACGTATTCCATCACGATGAAATAGACATCGCCGTCAACCCCCACGTCATAGACCGAGACGATGTTGGCGTGGCTGAGTCCCGCCGCCGCCTGAGACTCCCGGTCAAACTTTCGGATAAATTGTTCGTTTTCCGTGTATTCCTCACGGAGTATTTTGACCGCGACAAACCGGTTGAGCTTCAAATCCCGGGCTTTATAGACATAGGCCATGCCGCCGCGGCCGATGAGTTCGACGATTTGATAGCGGTTATTTAAGACTTTTCCAATCATGAATGGATCACCTCATTTTCGGGTGTAAAAAGAATCACCGTAATGTTATCAACGCCGCCGTTTTGATTGGCTTCGCGAACCAGGATGCTCACCGCTTCCTCTTCGCCGTAATCACTGACGACCCTGCATATTTCAGCCTCCGGCACCATATTGTACAGACCGTCGGAACAAAGGAGAATTTGATCCGATCGATAAACCGTGTATTCATAGAACGCGGTTCTGACCCGCTCATCGGTGCCCAAGGCCCGGGTAATGACATTTTTTTGCGGATGCACCTTGGCTTCTTCCGGCGTGATGCGGCCCTGGTCCACCAGCGCCTGCACCAAAGAATGATCTTTGGTCAGCTGTTCGATTTCGCCTTCGCTGATGCGGTAGGCCCGGCTGTCTCCGACGTGATAAATCCCCATGTGATTGTCGCACACCACGGCCATGGTCAATGTGGTGGCCATGCCCATATACTCGGGATTTTCACAACCTTTTTCGATGATCGCCAGGTTGATCTCATTGACGAAGGCGTCCACAGCTTCATAATCATAAAAGTCATCCATGTAATAAAAATACTTTTTGATATGGTCGATGGCCATCTGACTGGCAACCTCACCGGATTGATGGCCGCCCAGGCCGTCGGCCACCGCGAATAAGTAATAGGTTTTTCCTTCTTTTGTGATATTGGCGGCCAAATAGGCGTCTTGATTGTTTTTCCTTTTAACGCCGACATCCGATGCATAAGCACATTTCATGATAGCAGACACACCTCAACTCTTTTCTGTTTGATCTTTTAAGTATACGCTGATTTTGATTGATTGAAGATGATCAGTCAATCAAATCAAAACGACCGGGCAAGCTGTTTCTGCCTGAGTTGACCGCAGGCAGCGTCGATATTTTGCCCGATTCTTCTTCTCATTGTACAATGAATCCCGCGCTTTTTCAACGCACGACAAAAAAAGTTTACATTCTCGCTATGTTTTAAAGAACTCTCGGCAACGGGATTCAAGTTGATGAGATTGATGTGCGCGCCTTTACCTTTAAACAACGCAGCAAGGCGCTCGATGTCCTCGGAGCGATCGTTTTTTCCCGCCATCAAGGCATACTCGAAGGTGATTCTCCGACCGGTTTTTGTAAAATAATTTTTACAACTCTTAAGAAGTTCTTCAAGGGGGTAACGCTTGGCCACGGGCATCAGACTCTCCCGTATCTCCTGAAACGGCGAATGGAGGGAGACCGCCAGATTGATCTTAAGATTCTTTTCTGCCAGACGGTCAATCTCGGGAACCAAGCCGCAGGTGGACACGGTGAAATGGCGCATGCCGATGCCCAGACCCGCTGAGGCAATGGCGAGAAAATCAAGCAGATTGTCCATGTTCATCAGGGGCTCGCCAATGCCCATGACCACCACCGAGGCGATCCGTTCTCCGGCTGCCTCTTCGGCCAGCACAATTTGCGAGAGCATCTCCCCCGCCGTCAGGTTGCGGATGAGGCCGCCCCGGGTCGACGCGCAAAAGGCGCAGCCCATGGCGCACCCCACCTGGCTGGACACGCAGAGGGAAAGGCCGTGTTCATAGCGCATGAGCACCGTCTCAATGCATTCACCGTCGGCAAAGCGGATCAAAAATTTCCGCGTGCCGTCCACTGGATCGCGCTGGGTCAATATGATTTCTCCCCGGTCGATGGTATGATCGGTTTTTAATTTTTCGCGAAAGGCCTTGGACAGATTCGTCATCTCGTCAATGCTTGACGCCCGCTTCTGATAGAGCCACTCAAAGAGTTGCTTGCCGCGAAAGGCCTTTTCTCCGAGGGACAACGCCAAATCCGTCAGGGCTTCTTGGGTCAGCCCGAATAAATTGTTCATGGGTGATTCTCCGTTTTTCTTCGGAAAGAATAATTGCTCATATCATGGTCAACTTTCCGATATTTTGATATAATAACATAGATTGAAGAAGAAATGAAGAAATCTGAATCTCAATTTGAAACGCGGGCAAAGCCCGCGTTCCATCCGAAATCATTCACCATTAATTATTCATCATTCATCATAAAGGAGGAAACCCATGCCCCCCATCACCTATGTTTTCGGGCACCAGCGTCCCGACACCGACTCCATTTGCGCGGCTTTGGCCTACGCCAATCTCAAACGCGCCCTGGGCGACCCCGGTGTCATTGCCTGCCGTCTCGGCGAGGTCAACAAAGAAACGCAATACGCCCTGGACTATTTTAACATTGATCCGCCGCGGTTAATCAAAAGCGTCAAGCCCCAGGTATCGGATCTCAATTTTAACAACAATTCCAAAGTCTATGAAACCGACTCGGTCTTAAAAACCATGAACCTCATCATCGGCAATCCCGGCCGTTCCGTTCCCGTCGTCGACGAGGAGGACAAGCTCATCGGCATTATCTCGCTGCCCGACATTATTGAAGCTTATACCGGTGCCTTTCGAAAGGATGATTTAAAAAAGGCCGAAACGCCCTATCAGAACATTTTGGATATTTTGGACGCCCGCACCATCGGCCGCCCCGAAAGCCCCATTGTGGAAGGCGACGTCTACGCCAACACCGAGCTCACGCCGGAGTCCAGACTCGCGCCGGAGGATATTGTCGTCGTGTCGGTCAACAGCACCCTGGATAAGGCCTTTAACAGCGGCGCCCGCAACATCATCATTTCCGGCGTGCCCATCGGCTTTCACGTTGATGTGCCCGAAGGGTTTGACGGCTTTATCATTTTGAGCGAGGAGCCCACCTTTGAGGTCATTCGCCTGCTGGTGCAGGTTGTGCCGATTTCGGCCTATGTGTGCCATGACAATCTGGAATATTTTCTGACCTACGAAACCCTTGACGACGTCAAGAAAAACATGCTCGATTCCTCCCACGATCGCTTTCCCGTGGTGGATGACGAGGGCACGGTGCTCAGCTCCATCACCAAAAGTTCCCTTTTGGATTATAACCGAAAAAAAGTGATTCTCGTGGATCACAATGAGCGCACCCAGTCCATCAGCGGCATTGAGGAGGCGGAAATCACCGAGGTGATCGACCATCACCGCATCGCGGAAATCACCACCGCGGCGCCCCTGTATCTGCGCATTGAGCCCGTCGGATGCACCTGCACCATCATCACCAAAATGTATCACGAAAAGGATATTCCGATTCCCCGGCCCATCGCGGGCCTGCTCATGTCCGCCATTCTCTCCGACACCCTGATCTTCAACTCCCCCACCTGCACCGAGGCGGATAAAAAAGCCGTTGAAGAACTTGCCGAAATCGCCGGCGTCGACCCTTACGTTTACGGCCGCAGCATGATCATCGCCGGCAGCAATCTCTCGGACATGACCCCCAAAGAAATCATCCGCACCGACCGCAAAATCTTCACCATGGGCAATTACCGCGTTGTGATCTCTCAGATTAACACCGGCGACTACAAAGGTCTTTTTGACCTGCTCGATCCGCTACTCAGTCAAATGGAAGCCGACTGCATCAACGGCGGTTTTGACCTGGCCGTTCTCATTGTCTCCGACGTGCTCATCGGCGGCAGTGAACTCCTCATCGCCGGCAAAGCCCGAAATCTCGCCAAGGCCGCCTTCGGCATCGAGCCCGGAGACATCAGCCGGTTCTTCCCGGGGATGTTCTCACGCAAAAAACAAGTGGTGCCGCCGCTGATGCAGGCCGCCGCATCCTCCTAAACGCCCATGAAAACACAACCGCACCGCCATTTGTTCCGGCTCATTTTGCTGCTTTGTGTCCTGTTCCTCACGGGCTGTCAGCAAAACGGATACGTCAACGATACCAAAACCGGCGCTGTCACCGTGGAGAGCGAATCCAGGCTCAAAGACGGCACCTACACCGCCCACGGCGCTTTTCGCGATGACGCGGGCTACGCGCCTTTTTTAAGCCTCAGCGTGACAAAAGGCATCATCACCAAAGCTTCGTATACCGAAAAAGACGCGAACGGCAAAATCAAAACGGCTTTTTCCGATAGCGAAGCGAAAAAGAATTATACCGACCCGGAGGATTTCTACCAGGCGCTGGAATCCTCCCTCATCACCCATCAGGATACCGAGAATCTGCCGGGAGACGAAAAGCAAAGCGCTGCCGATTTTAAAAATCTGGCGGACGTCGCCATGAAAAACGCCGAATCGGGCATCACGTCGGGCACCGCCGTCAATCTTGAGCGCGTCTACACTGCCACCGGCATGACCGCCGAGGCCGCGCCGCGCCGCACCAAAATGACGGTCACCTATCAAAAGGGCAAAATCAACAGCATTGATTTTACCGTTGATGGCAACACCCTGACCGAGCGGGCCCAAATCGGGGAAATGATCGACAAAAGCATCAAAGCCGACAGCCTCTCGGATGTGTCCTTTAACGCGAAAACAACAGAAGAACTCGCTTTACTGTCCGCTTATAACGAAGCATTGACCGCCGTGGCCGCCAAACGGATTCCCGTTCAGGGGAACTGACAGAGTTGACTGTCGTAAAGAGTTTTTGGCTCGTAATGGGGTTGACGTAATGAATAATTAATAATTCAGGTAAAAACTCAGCCGAGCTGAGTTTTAATTTGGTTTTTTTGTCCGTCTGTGCGGATAAGCCGCGAGCATGATGAGCGGCACTTTAGCGAGGAACAGCCGTTCCGAGCGTAAGTGAGCATCCAAATCTTAGATTTGGCTCATGCGAACTTATCGAGCGAAGCAGGTGGAGATGTTTTCAAGCAAAGCGAGAAAGCTGACCAAAAAGGTCAAACTAATCATTTGCTTTTTGTCGCGTTGCTGTCAGTTTTTCCGGGTTTGAAACTCGATTTATCGAGTTTCTTTCACAATCAATCCTCACTCCGAACTCAGATTTTGTGCTCACCAACTTTGTAAACAAAAAACACGGCGAAAACCGTGTTCAGACCAAAGACAAAGTCGTGTTTAAACAACTGAGTTAAGCACGGCTTTTCTATTTGGAACGATTTTCGACATAAAAAAGCTTTGAATGCAAAAAATAAAAGAACTGCTGTTTGGAATCAATCCCTTTTTCTTCATAAT
>JAFRBB010000026.1 GCA_017405085.1 Eubacteriaceae bacterium | reverse complement strand
CCGGTAACGTGGTGGTGCACGATATCGCTATGGGGATGTCCTTTCTTTTTCTCCTTAGAAATATTACATGGTCATTATAGCCGTCTGTTTCCGGACAGGCAACTTCGTTGGTAGTCCGTCATAAGAGAGTGGCTTTAACAGTATTTAATGTCTTTAACCATTTGTTCAAGCAAATGCCTAGATACCATGATATCCCTCATTTTATGACGAACCTCCGATTCTATTTCTTTAGAATGTTGTGAAGCCACTTCGAAGGCTATCGGAATCGTTGTTTGAGCTTTATACAAGTCCGCTATATCATAAACAAAAGAGCATTCGTGACCAACATGCACAAACCCCAATCCAGGAGAGCATCCCAACGCGGCAATAACCGCATGCGCCAATCCATACAAGCAAGCATTACCAACCGATAACGCTTGATTGACGCTGTCCGATGCATCAAAATCATCCGGTTTATAATCCCGGCCAGACCAAGGAACTGCCCACTTTTTCGACAAAGATTGATATACCCGTCTAACGCGAGCGCCTTCTTTTCCTCTAAGTTGTTGCATTGTCAATTGAGAAACATCTTCATTTGGAAATCGCATTTCATACATTTTCCTAGCAACTGCTAAGTGTTTTCTTTGATTTGACACCAATTCAGCTTGTTTGATTAACAATCCCGATCGATGCGTGAGCGCCCTACCGGAAGCATAATAACGCACACCGTGTTCTCCTGTCCAAACAATAGTAACACCGGCATCCCCAATTAACTCTATCGCGCGATGTGAAATATCTGTGCCCGGCCCCAAAATTAATACGGATATCAATCCGGCAGGGATATCGGTAACACCATCTTGATTTGTTACAATGATCGCGCTATCACGTCGATTGATTTTACAATGCTCCAAGTATACAAATGTTATTCTGTCTTTAATTTGAGGAAGCGCATGAATATCCGGCTTTTTCATTCCGGGAATATTACCCATTTTTCACCTCTTGTTTGCGATGGTCAGCATTCCCATGCCATATGCTTTTTCTCTGCCGATTCCGTTACGCAACGCTTCTTTAAATAACACTACATCTTTTATTGTTAAATAGCCCTCGTAAGTCACCGCGAGCAAACTGACTTGATGTCCGTTTTTCTTTTTCTTAAATTGCAACCATTCGTCTCGAAGCACATTAAAACTGTCATTCGTAACGAAAAATCCGTTTCTTTCTCCTTTTTGAACGAGCCACTGTTTTTGATCTTCGACAGAAAGAAGCGCTTTAACTTTTCCCCGATCTCGCTCTTCCGTTTTTTTGCTTTTTGTAGGATTGGCTATTATTCTGAAATGCCAACAATCGCCTTCTTTTAATTTGTCCAAAAAAGGATCATACTGCTTTGTTTCTGCAGGATACGCTTCAGAACCAAATTGCTCAACCACTCCGGAAAGATCAGGCTTTTCATGACTGACGACGAGTAAATAGTATTGATCGTTCAAACAATCGATACGCCACAAATTACGGGTTCTTTCATCACCGAAAGATTGCTCGACTGCTCCGTGAAATAGTGTTGGAACGGAAAAGGCTTTTATGGTTTTTTTCTTTTTTAAATTTAAATGAACGCGTGATAAATACATCTCATCACTCCACTTCAGAAAACACATCATGCTCGGTTTTTATGTCGATGCCTTTTTTAACATATTTTTCTTTTAGTCCTCGATAAGTAAACATACGTTTTTGAGGATTAAAAGAGATCGGCACATCTCGTTGCACAGCATGATAGGATTCTCCATATTTTGTTTCGGTAATAATTCGAAGATTACCATCGTACTGATTTTGATTTTCTCTATCCACCAACCATGGTTCCTTTTCCAATGCTTCTTCCAGAGAAAAGTCTCTGATGCCCATGACAAGCGGTAAAGTCGGCGGATACGAGCGTCTTCCAAGAAACATATGATAGATTGGATGCTTTAACGCGTACTCAATTGATTTAAGAAAGACTTCGTCATCACTCTCCAATCCGACCAAGAAAATTCCGTCCGCGATATAGTATCGGTTTGTCAACGTGCTGGTTTCTTTACTTGAATTATGATTCTTTTTGTACGCTTGACCATAAGATAAAAATACTTCTTCAGTTTTGCTTTTTTTTGCATCATTTAAATTGTGAACTATTTGATAATCTCTTTCTATTTGCCCGGCTTTATCAACGCGAACGCCAAATCTCAACTTGAGCAAATCATCTAAGGAATCACCTCTTGAACGACCAAGTGCGGCGGCTATCATGCCGAGAACACCACTTTTGTTTGGTTCTGTTAGCGTACGTCGTTCATCATATTTAGATTCGACACCCCAGGACTGCATTGGCCCCGCTAAACGTAACAATAATGTTTGCATCTCATTATCCCTGTGTCTGAAATTCATCAACACTTATTTCTAAAGCGTCAAACAATTCTTTAATAGAAACGTGTTGCGCTTCTGATAAAATGCCATCTTCTCCAATAGCAAAAGATTTATTTGGAGCATCCACAAAATTTTTATAAACTTTTTTTGCGTATTCGTCCAAGCGTTGAATTGAAGGAATAACATATCCTTCAGATCTGGCGAAAACCGGTTTCTCAAAAGCGGCGCAAAAATTAACGGGTTGATCTTCCCTGATTGTAACGTATACGAAATCTGGAACTGTTCGATTGGCAAAAGTGTTTTGTTTTCCGGCAGGCATTGAAAGAATGAATGCTTTCGCAAAGTTTTTAACCGCTTCTGCCGTATCTTCCTGTAAATAAACCGTCAATTCTTTAATGTTTACTGACGCGTAACGATACATGGTGAAACTATTATATTCAATTGTTCCCAGATGGCCAGCCCCCGCGTTGTCTTCCGGCGCAAGATCATCTACCGCGGTGAAATAATCATACTCCGTTTGAACTTCATGGGTTGAAATCGCGTGCGCTACCTGCGCTGTTGCGTCGTAATTTAACGATGGATCTGATGCTACCATACGACCGAACAGAGCCATATCAACGGATGGATAGACTTTTAGCGCTTGCTTTAATTCAGTTTTATAGTCATCATCACTCTTGTTTTCTGTCTTTTCTAAATAGATTTTTGCGATTAATTCCGCTTGACGGTTACTCATAAAAAACAGAGCATCTGTTCCCTCTATTTCATCAGATTTCTTTTTCATTTTTAGCGTTATGCCGGCATTCTTAAATAAATTAACAATCTCGGTGTTAAGTTTTTTCGGATTATCCGCAAGTTCAGGTTTGGCTTCCAGTATTTTCGAAATAATTAATTGATGGATTCTCTTTGTGCGCTTCCCCAAATATTCAGGCGAAAACAAATCCTCAAACATTATACGCATAGCGTGTTTCCAAGACTGACTGGACACACGAGCTCTCATTTTCCCACCGTACATTGATGTTTTAGGACTGCCGGTATCATCACGATTCACACAACTCGGTGGCACGGTTTGAATCACATGGAAATCTACATAACAATTATTCTTCATTTTTGTCCTCCTCAATTTTATTTCTGATACGATAAAAATCCTGTCCCCATTTCAATTTTACGTTATATTTTAATTCTTGACGTTGAAATTGATATAAATCCTCTGCCAAATCAACATAGTCCAAAGGTATATCGTTTTGCCTTAATAATCCAATCATTTGCCTTAAATAATGTGAAAGACCTTCCATATCATTCGATGAAGCCAAAATAATAAATCGATTGGTGATACGTTTAAAATCATTTTCATCATGAATTAATTGAGCAATTGCGCCACCTAATCGTTTTTCTTTTTTTAATACATTGGTTTCTTGATCTCTGCAACTTTGATGCATGCAATTGCTATCAGGATCATGCCCCTGCTGATGCCACGCAAATAAAGTCAATGCTATGTATATTGCCCATTCCGCATAGCTGAGTTCATCACTCAAAGACATCAAATCTTCCGGTAAATCCTCAAGAATCATACCTAAAAGCTTAAAATCAAAACAGGGGTTTTTACCAGTACCTCGTCTCAATATTGCCATTTTACCTTTGTCTTTTGACAATTTTTCAATTTGTTCTTTGACAATTCTTTTTATTTCACTCAATTTACTATTACTCATTCGACAACTCCTTTGTTGTTGACCAGATGCCTTTTTTGAATTTTTCGTAACTATCCAAAACCGAGCAATTCCTTACTTTCTTTTTATTGTTTTTCTCTTCAACAATTTTCCTTCCATATAGCGCTTGAATATCTTTAATCTGATCAACCATTTCCTTTCCAATTTTCAAAGCCTTTTCTCTAACAATTTTTCGCAAAACATTAACATATTTTTCGTCATCTGAACTCGGATCCAACTGAAAAATCCATTTTCTGACGGATAAATCAATCCGGTTAAAAAACAATTCTTTGTTCGTCTGCGGTTTATTATTAATATCCGCTTCGCTTATGCCGGATGCGAGCATAATCTTTTGTTCCAACTTACCAATTTCATTCGCACAGATTTCACAGTTTTTGATTTCATTCTCAATCCATGTTCGCCATTTTTTCCCGACATTATCCAACAATAGCTTATGAAATGATAGTTCATCATAATACGTATTAACAATTGAAGAACTGTTGGAATCATAATATATTGAAATGTTTTTAAAATGAACATTATCATTTTTGGATAAAATGTTTTCTTGCATTAAACGAAATATCCAGTTGACAATCCCGGGAACTCTTGCTGACGTATCTACATTAAGAGAAGAAAATTCCCGCCAGCTTCGCTTGGAAATATTATACCGTCTCGGATAAATGATCGTTTTCTTTTTGTCTTCTTTTGACCCCCATATCGTCATCTGTTCTTCAAAAGCATTTTCTGGCTCAAAAAAGTCGCCACTGAGTACGTGATATCCAACTATTTTTTGACTTTGAATATCTAATAAAATTCTTCTTGATTGTAAGGTTAAAAGCGCGGCAGGATTAGCCGGTGTGATAATTTCACATCTTTCTCCTTTTCTTGGATTATCGAGTTCCCAAGCCGCGCAATGTCGAAAATCATTTTGAATAGGCTCCCAGACATCTATTCCGTCTTTCAAAAATGTCAGATTAAGTAATAAGACTTGATATAGATTCTCTCCAACCGCTTCAATATTTCCCAATTTCCCACACCAACAAACACCTGGTGATTTAGAACTTGAATCTTTATTATTCTTTTTATATTCTTTGGATTTCTTTGCTGATGCATCATCATAAGCGTTGATATAAATCAACCATCTCGTAGCTTCTGCATAGTCTAGTTTTCTTTTATCTTTCCCATTCCTTTCTGAAAAAATACGTGTTTTATTGTTACCTTCAGAAATATGGGCCATTAATTTTGAAGCATTGTAATATGTACCGATATTAGCCTCAGGAATTTGATAAAATGGTTTTTTATCATCAATTAAATAAAAACGATTATGATATTGTTTCAAATAATCTTCAATCGGTTTAATGGGAAAATGTTTAAGATCCCATATGTTTTTCCAACGTTCCAAAGCATCTTCTTCATCTTCTATTTCACATTCTTCACCATCAATATCAACACGTGAAAAAACAGAATAAAGAATAGCAATCAAAAGTCTTAAAATCGCATTATCCTGAGCAGGCATTTCTCCGGCCAAGCGCTTATATTGATGTGCTTTTTCAAATAAAGTTTTGATCGACACTGTTTCAATTTCACAATCTAAACGCATCACCATGATCCAAGGTTCGTCAATTAAATTAAATTCACTTTTCATCAATGGCATCTCCTATTTTGTCATATATCAATCCTTTTTTTTGATCGTAATTTATGCGGTATCCGGCAATTTCAGTCGTTCTATCTGCATCTAACAGCACATAACTCTCCCCCTTTAATATTGAATTATCATTCCATGCTTCTATCTCATTGTTTTTAAGTGCTTTATTTGTTTCTTCCCAATGAAATTTTGAAAAATTATTCGGTAGTTTAATTTTTTGTCTTTGAATTATCAAAGCTTCTTCATAACTTGGAACTTCTTCCAGAGATAGTTGCCTTCCTTCACTTTGCCATGGAAGTAAAGCAATCTGTTTGTCATTCGATTTAATCAGCAGAATTGCTTCAATTGAATCATCGCCGTCACGTACATTTGATAAAGCATCTTTTGAATCTAAAAGTCCTGTCATAAACCGACCATTTACTTTCGTAATACGAAAATTATTTGCTCTTTTTCGTTTGTCATCTTTTTCTTTAATAAAACATTCGTAGTATTCAATTTCCGCATCGTTTAATTTGTACATATCAGGCTTCTCATACACTTTTTCAACCAAAAGAGAAATATCATTTGGTAGACAAAAGACATCTTTTAAATGTTTTTCTGTTTGTGTCAAAAGCCAATCGGTATAGATATAGCTACTTCCCTTATCATAAAGCGCTTCTTTCGGATGAACGATGTAGCAAAAAGCCTTTGACAACAATTCGGGTCTTTTACGTTCATGTCTTTGAAGCCGTCCGATTCTTTGCAGCAACAAATCCATAGGACAAAGCTGTGTAAACATGATATCAAAATCAATATCCAGTGATTGTTCGAGGACCTGTGTTCCGATTATGATTACTTTATCTCTGTTTTTAATGTCAGAATTCTTTCCGATGCGCCTTAAGACTTTTTCTTCTATTTTTGCTCGATCTGCCATTGTAAATCGAGAATGGAATAATATGATTTCATAATCCGGCAAACGTTTTTGTAAACTATCATATAATTTTTGAGCCACGTTAACAGTATTGACAATAATTCCGGCGCAACCACCGGAACTAAGTCGATCCGCCAAAACCGTTTGAATGTCATCTTCGCATATTTTCTCGATATGAACGGTTTTCTTTTCATGATTTTGTTCAACAAGCTTTTGTTTAACTTGCGTCCCAACTGTATACGTAATTTGAGGATAAGCTTTTTCTAATTCCGATATTTCTTTCCATGCTTTTCTGTCTTTTCCTTTAAGGTATGCTTGAATCATATCCTTTTTTCGTTCGGAAGGCAAAGTAGCGGATAATAGAATAACAGGCGTTTGATAATAACCCAGCCAATTTAAAACCGTATCTAAATATTGATTCATATAGGTATCATAAGCATGACACTCATCTATTACGACTACTTTTCCGATCAGTCCTAAAAATCTCAACATAAAATGTTTTCTTTTTAGAGCAGCCATTAAAAATTGATCGACAGTGGCGACTACAAAATCCGCTAAAAGACCTGTTTTTCTTCCTTCAAACCAAGAGTGAATATATAATCCTTCGCCATCTTCCGTATTGCCGTTTTGCGAATGACTCATACTCTGATATAATTCATTAAGCGCAGAAGAACCGTGAATCAATTCAAATGTATGTTGTTCATCATGTGATTGTTTTTCAGCCCATTTTTTTAATCTTGGGAAAATACCATTTGTCGTTGCCTGAGTTGGCAGACCAAAATACATGCCGCCTGCCCTTTGAAAATAGGCAAGATTTTGAACAGCAGCTAAAGCAGCTTCTGTTTTGCCGCATCCCATTTGGGCTTCCAAAATGATTAATCCCGGATTTTCGGATGCACAACCAAGCATCGCGTTTTGAATGGCATTAGCTTCAAATCCAAAAGAAGAAAAAAATGAATCGACTTTTAATTCATCTGGTCTCCACAAATCCGGAAAGTTAATTGTTTTCCACGCACGATTAACACGACCGGGATATATGTCCACATCATAGTAATCATTTAATTCAATCAAAGGAAAATAATAGGTATTACTGGCAATCCAATCGGCTGTAATCAAAATAGATGTTGCCAGAACCAAAAATCCCCTTTTTTCTATCACCGGTAAATCATCCAAAGAATGATATCCGGATTTTTCCAAAGCAAAAACAAGCCATTCTTTCCATAGACTTTGCCATTGCTCTTTTTCTTTTCCGTAAAAATTCCTAGGGTAATACTCAATTAAATCTTCAGGAAAAATCGAAAAATCTTCTGGTTTTCCATGATGGGCTCCAACAATTTCCGCAATTGCTTTTGGGCAATTAAATTCTGAAACAAGAATTGATTCTCCAGCAATAGAATGATGAATTACTTTTTTATTTGCATAACAATCTATATTTGGAATCACAAACCCTATTGATTCTATTCTCTCCCTATGGTCAACAATAGACGTTGAAATTTTACTTTGAAAATCCGTTGTTAATTTTCCGATATCATGGACAAGCCCTAAAAAGAACATCAATTTTTCAAATTCGGGGCCAGACAATCCCTCTGCTTCTGCCACGCGATATACAGACTCCGGTATCCACCGTCTCATGAGTTTTTTAACAATATATGCCGTATCCAAGCTGTGCATCCAAAACGGCAACCATTTATTTTCATCTGATTTGCTGGATTTTGCAGCCATAACACTTAATTGGTTCGAAAAGCACGTCATTTTACCCTCTCAAAAATAAATCGTTTATAGCTGATTCTCAATATAAAGTTAGAATAGAATGCATAAATTACAATCTGTCATATTAAACTGGGCACAACAAAATGATTAATTAAAGTGACAAGTCTATTATAACAGATATTTCAAAATAAAATCAATATGAAATTATAATCATGTTCAAAAAAAGCGACACCATGAACTTTACTGATGTTAGGATCATCTCATCGAGTTTATTCATTTTTTTTACTGTTTAATAGCCGTCACCCCCCCTTCTCTCCCTCAAAATAATCCTTAATCCCCTCTAAAAACCATTTCATTTTTGCACGAAATCTGATACAATAGATATATCTCAAAAATAGAGGAGGGAATTTTATGGAAAAAATCATTCAATCACCCGGTATGTACATCCAGGGCGCGGGAGAACTCAAAAAACTCCCCGATCGCGTCGCCGCCTTCGGTGACGCCGTTTTGGCACTGCTCTCCGGCACCATGATGCGCACCAAAAACGACGAACTCAAAGCTGATTTCGAAGCCAAAGGCATCAAATACATCTCCGAAAAATTCGGCGGCGAATGCTCCGACAACGAAATCGAACGGCTGGCGGCCATCGTCAAAGCCAACGACCTCAAAGTCGTCCTCGGCGTCGGCGGCGGCAAAACCTTAGACACCGCCAAAGCCGTGGCCCATCACGAAGGACTGCCAGTCATCATCGCCCCGTCCATCGCGTCCACCGACGCGCCCTGCTCGGCCTTGTCCGTGGTCTACACCGATGACGGCGTCTTCGAACGCTATCTCGTCCTCCCCAAAAATCCGGAAATGGTCATCATGGACACCGACGTCATCAAAGACGCCCCGGTTCGTCTGTTCGTCTCCGGCATGGGCGACGCCATGGCCACCTATTTCGAAGCTCAGGCCACCTATGACGCGAATGCCTGCGTCATGTCCGGCGGTCACGTCACCAACTCCGCCCTCAAACTGGCCCGCCTGTGCTATGACATCCTCATTGCCGACGGCCTCAAAGCCAAACTCGCCGTTGAGAAAAAAGTCTGCACCCAGGCCGTCGAAAACGTCATCGAAGCCAACACCTACTTAAGCGGTGTCGGATTTGAAAGCGGCGGCCTCGCGGCGGCGCACGCCATCCACAACGGCCTCACCGTCCTGCCCGAATGTCACCACATGTATCACGGCGAAAAAGTCGCCTTCGGGACCCTGACCCAGCTCGTCCTCGAAAACCGCCCGATGGAAGACATCGAAGAAGTCCTCGATTTCTGCTATGCCGTCGGTCTGCCCGTCACCTTGGAACAACTGGGTGTCGAAGACATCACCGAAGAAAAAATCATGGCCGTCGCCGAAGCCTCCTGCGCCGAAGGCGAAACCATCTTCAACATGCCCTTTGAAGTCAACGCCGACAGTGTCTATGCCGCCATCATGGCAGCCGATGCCATCGGTCAGTCCTACTTAATGGAAGACTAACCCCATCGAATCAAAATCCATCAAAAAAAGCCGCCGACACCCCTCGGCGGTTTTTTCATGGCGGACAACGGTAAAAACCGCCCAAAATAAAAAAATTGCCGGCAACATGATGCTACCGGCTATAATAAGGAAAAGAAATGAAAATGTTGAGGATAACCCTCTAACAATTACAAATACATTATAATCCTAAAAAACAAAAAGTCAATCCCTTTAATAAAAAAATGTATTATTTGTTGTGCAAATGGCCGCCGAACCCGGGAGTGAAACGGAGGGTTCGAGCTTATCGCCTACCTTGACAAGCGGACGTATGGACGATGAGCCCTCTCATCAGGACAGACGGACACCCGGCAAGGCAACGGACAGAAGGTAAATGTCGGCAAAGCCCGAGTTTCAAATCAGAAATAAACCGACCAAGCGCGCCGACCAACGAAGCCCAGCCCAAAAAACCCAATAGAAACTCAGGCAAAGCCTGAGTTTCATCCGGAATCATTCATCATTAATTATTCTGCTCCGGCACAACCTCCACAACCATATCGGCGATGACGCCATCCTTAATGCGAACCTTAAAATTATAATTGCCGAAATCCTTAATATTCGGCATATCGATGGCTTGCTTGTCAATTTTCAGACCATACGCCGCCTCAATCGCCTTTGACACATCTTTTTTGGACACCGAGCCGAAAAACTTGCCTTCCACGCCGGTTTTCGCGGTCACGGTGACATGTTTGCCGTTGAGACGCTGCTGAATATCCTGCGCGTCTTTTACCTCCTGTCTGCGATGAAATTCCGCCGCCCATCCATCCCAAGGCGTATCGATCACCTTAAAAAATTTAAGCATCAAATCCGACGCCAATTGCGAGCTTCCAGACCCGTATTTTTCACGAAACGCGTGGAAAACCCTTTTTTCCTGTCCATGTCTGGAATCATCATATCCGTAGGGGTATCTGGCTTTTCGTTGTCTTTCTTCCGTATAGACTTGCCGTTTCGCTCGATCCTGAGCGATTAGCGGTTCCGTCCCCTCGGATATATATTGGTCAGTCAGTTTTTTAATTTTGTCCGCTATTTCAGATTCAGTAGGCGGTCGATCACGATGCTGCGCTTCCCGCCCCGTCATAAAATCATCGCGGCTGATCCCCTCTTTATCAAGAATCCACTGGGGCGGATCGCCCTGATTATCAGCGCGGACAACCGGGCTGATGGCCAAAACCGAAAACAAAAACACACAAACGGCGAGGACAAGCCTGACTGCCGTCCGGCTTTTCCTGTGATTCATCATGAGAACATCATTCATTGATCGTCCATCCTTTCACGCCGATAAGCGCTTTAAAAAGCATAAACGCTTAAAAACCATACGCGCTTTGGAACACCCGCCAATAGCAAAAACGCCAATCTCAATCGAAACCTAAGGCCCCGCCGGTTTTTCTCCGGAATTATTCATCATTAATCATTCATCATATTTCTCCGCTTCCGCCAAAATCGGCGCCATCGACCCCCGAAGGGCTCTCAGAAACTCAATCGGTTCTTTCTCCCGCCATTTTCCCGACGCGGTCACCTCAAAAGACAAAATGTGCCAATCCAGGGCTTTAAGGGCTCTGACCACCTCCGCCTCCGGAACAAGCCCCTCTCCCGGAATCATATGCCGGTCAAGGTTCAAATCATTGTCCGACAAATGCAAAGCCTTCAGCCGGTCGCCGTATTCCCGAAGCAACTTGCCCCGGCCGCAATGGAGCATATAATCGTGGGACACATCATAACACATGCCGAAACGCGGCGTGTCAATGCGGTCAAGGACATAGCGCAGCAAAAACGTCCGAGACACATTCTCCACGGCGATGTCCACGCCATAGCGCTCCCCGGCCTCCGCCAGCTCCGAGAAAAAAGCGTAGCCGTTATCCAGGCGCATCCCATCGTTGTCCAGGTCCAAATCATTGGTGTGCACCACAATGGCCGGCACGTCAAAGCGCGCGCAATCGGCGATCATATCCACAAAAGCGGCAACATAATCGGCGTTTTCCGCGATGGTTTTTTCCCAGATTTGATTATAGCCGATATACGGGGCGTGAAAATTCGTAATGGCCAAACCCTGACTTCTCACATAATCGGGAAAAGCCTCCTTGGGATAGGCGTAAGGCGCCATTTCATCTTCCCAGGAAAGCATCACCGCGTCAAAACCCGCTTGCTTGATGGCTCGGATTCGCTCCTCAAAGGGCATAAAATAGCCAAACCACGAAAAGACACTATACGTCCAGTCGTAGGGTTGTGGGGTTGATTTTCCTTGCGTGGTCATGTCTTGTCTTCCTTTTAGTTTCATCAACAGTGCCCCTCGCCTCATCCTTCATCGGCGGGCGATCGGGCAAAAGCGCGAAATGAACACAAAAACCGCCGCCGGTGCTTTGACATTGCATCTCACAAGCGGCAGTTTTTCGCGTTTAATCATAAAAATGAATTATCGTCGGTTATCGGCCTTATCGGTCGTTGATCTTCAGTCTTGGGATATGGCGGTAATACGGCGGACTGATCACCCCTTTTTCCGTGATAATCGCCGTCACGTTTTGGTGAGGCGTCACGTCAAAGGCCGGATTTTCAAAGGCGATGCCGTCCGGGGCGATCTGCTGTCCTTTGATAAACTTGATCTCATCGGGATCCCGCTGTTCAATGACAATGTCATCCCCCGAGAGCATCCCGAAATCGATGGTCGACGTCGGCGCCGCCACATAAAAGGGAATCCGGTGTTCCTTGGCCAACACCGACAGCGAATAAGTGCCGATCTTATTGGCCACGTCACCGTTTCGCGTAATGCGGTCCGCCCCGACCACCACGCATTTAATCTTGCCCTGGCGCATCATCCAGCCGGCCATATTGTCGGTGATGAGGGTCACGGGGATGCCGTCTTTGGCCAGCTCATAAGCCGTGAGCCTCGCCCCCTGAAGCAGCGGTCTGGTCTCATCGGCATAGACCTTGATATTTTTCCCGGCCTCAAAAGCCGCCCGGATGACCCCCAGCGCCGTGCCGTAATCCGCCGTGGCCAAAGCCCCGGCGTTGCAATGGGTGAGAATCGTATCCCCCCGGTTAATCAGCTTTTCGCCGTGCTTGCCGATGGCCCGGCACATGGCAATATCCTCTTCGCAAATGGCGTCGGCCTCCTGCTTCAAGGCCGTCACCGCAGTTTTGGGATTTCGCCCGACGGGATTGGCAAGAAGGGCCGCCATGCGCTCCACCGCCCAGGCCAGATTGACCGCCGTGGGGCGAACGCCTTTGATATGCTCGCAGGCGTCCTTCATATGCAGCGTAAAAGCGTCGGTGGGCAAATCCGAAAATTCCACAGCCGCCAGATACACGGCGTAGGCCGCCGTCACGCCGATGGCCGGCGCCCCGCGCACCACCATGGTCTTGATGGCTGCCGCCACTTCGCGGTAATCCGTGTAGGAGCGGATGACTTCCTCGGTGGGAAGCAACGTCTGATCGATCAGCTTTAAGGCGCCGTCCTCAAAATATACGGGTCTCATCTTACTTTCTCCCGATGCGCTCAATCATGCGAAGCATCAGCGCTTTCATGTCCTTCATTTTGTCTTCCAAAATGGCGGCGACCTGCTCCTCGGTCACCGGTTTGATGCCCGGCTCTTCATCCAGGCCCGCGTCATAGTCTGTGACAAGGGCCACGTTCACCACGGGAATGCCCTTTTCCTGACAGAGATAACATTCGGGATATTGGGTCATATTGACCACGTCGGCCCCCATCCAAGCGAACATCTTGCTTTCCGCCCGGGTGGAAAACCGCGGACCGTTGATGACCACCGTCGTGCCGCCGTCGTGCATGGTCAACCCCAGCGCCCGGCCTTCCTCCAGGGCGAAGGCCCGAAGATCCGCGTCATAGGGATCGGCTGAGCTGATGTGCTTAATATTGGGACTTTCCACATAGGTGTCCTTGCGTCCCGATGTCATATTGATATATTGGTCGGTGACCACAAAATCCCCGGGCTTATAATCCGCGCGAAAAGAGCCGACGCAGTTAGGCGACAAAATCGCCTTGACGCCAAGCTTGGCCATCACGTCCACATTGGCGCGGTAATTGATTTCCGACGGGGCCAGCACATGTCCTTTGCCGTGGCGCGGGATAAACGCGACGGTTTTGCCATTGACGCTGTACAGCGACACAGGTCCCGACGGTTTGCCGTATTTTGAATCAACGTCAATATTGCGATAGTCATTGCCCATGTCGTAAAAGCCCGATCCGCCAAAAATGCCGATATCCGCTTGATAATACATCTCGTTCTCCTTAAAAATAATTGATAAAACGGCCTTCTCAGACCAAAGGTCAACGCTTAGCCCATCAGGCTGCCTTTGGCAAAAGCAAACCAATCGTCAACCGAAACATCATCTCATCGATGCGCGTCTCCGTTAGACGCGAATGACATCAAATCCCAAACTGTTTTCAAAATGATTCAACGCCCAGGCCTGACCGCCCGGCACAAACGTCGCCACGCAGGATTCCCGGACAACACCGTGAAATCCCAGATTATAAGCGTCCACCGCCGTGTGCAGCACGCAAATGTCCGTGCACACTCCGGCAAGCTCCACCGTGTCGATGCCGTGCTGACGAAGCAGACTGTTAAGCGGCGTGCCGTTAAACGCCGAATAGCGCAGCTTATCCATATAAAAAATCTGCGTGTCCTTCAGGCTCCGGTGAGCTTTCAACGTCTCGCCGGTGTGGCCGTAAACACTGCGGCCGAAAGTGGATTTGATGTTGTGCGGCGGAAACAGCGCCGTTTCGGGATGGGTGGCATCCCCTTCAAAATGCAAATCGTTGGCCACGAACACCAATCCGCCGTCGGCCAAAACCGCCTCCACCCGGGAGGCGATGGCGTCGTCAATGGCCTGGGCAGGTTTTCCCGCGGTCAGCCTGCCGTCATCGGCCACAAAATCATAGGTATAGTCAATCAAAACCAGGGCTTTTTTCCCCATCGCAAATGCCTTCTTTCAACGTGGACCCCGTCGGTCAAACCTGAGCCGACCCCGGGAGTCAATCCATTAATAATTTTTCTTCCAGCCGCCTTTTTTAAAATCATCGTCGTCTTTAAGCGTCGCCTTGAAACCCAGCCATTTATACTTGCTGTCGTCTTCCTCGTCTTCTGCCGCCTCCGGCGCGGGGGCCGGGGCCGGTTCGGGTTCCGGGGGCGCCTGGGGCTCAGGCGCGGGCTCGGGCACCTCGGAGGGCTCCGCCGACACATGGGAGTGAACGCCGTTTCCCGACGATTCCATTTCCGCCGCCAGCGCAGCCGCCGCCAGCGCCACCGCCTCTTTGCGGGGATCGGGCTTTTCGGGCGCCGCTTCCGGTTCCGGTTCCGGCTCCGAGGAGACCGCCTGGGCAATGGCCAGGGCAGCGCCCAGCACATCGCCGACGGAGGCCGCGTCCGGCAGCACCACGGGCTTGGGTTTGGGCTTCGGCTCCGCCTTGACCGGCGCGGGGGCGGGCTCTGTCTTAACCGGCGCGGGCGCCTTGGCGGCTTGGTCCGCCTGGGCCTTTCGCGCGTTTTCGTGAGCCATCTCCTCGGCCAGGGCTTCTTTCATCATGGCGAAAATCTCCCGATCCGAGGCGTTCGGCATCTTTTGCCGGAGGGACTGCTCCATCTCGGCCAAAATGCTGCCGGAATCCGGTTCGGGCGCGGAAGCCGGTGCGGGCTTGGGTGCCGGGGCCGGTTTCGCCTCGGGCGCGGGCGCGGGTTCGGGTTCGGGAGCCGGCTCGGGAGCGGCCTGTTCGGCAGGCGCGTCGGTCGCCTTGGGCTCTTCCCCGTGAACCACGGCGTCGATGGCCGCGTCCTGGGCTTCCTTTTCCTCGTCGCTGATATTAAACTTGGGAATCGGCCGGCTGTACATCATCTCTTCCGCTTCCTCGGGAGAGCGTTTAAAGCCGACCCATTTATATTTGGGTTCGCCGTTTTCGTCCAGCTCCTCGGCCTCCTCTTCCGAAGGCAAAGGCTTAAACTCGGCCTTGGGCGCCTCGGGTTCGGCAGGGGCTTCACGCACCTCCACCCGGTCGCCTTCGGCCCGGTCGCTGACATCCGGCGGCTCCTCGGGATATTCGTCATCTCCCTGGGCCCAGGGTCTCTCCTTCACATAATCGCCGCTGTCTAACGCCTCGCTCTTAAAGCCGAGCCATGACCCGTGATCCCCTTCCGCCTCTTCCTTGGCGCGGATCTCCTCGGCCTGTTCGGCCAGCCAAGACTCAACCCGTTTCGGCCCTTCCTCACTGCCGAGAATGGTCTGCCCGGCTTTCAGATGGGTCTTTTTCACATCGGGAAAATATTTTTTGAGCAGCGCCCGGGGAATCTTTTGATTGGACAAAATCGCCATCACGCAGGACATCTTTTCCGGCAGATGCCCTTCCCGGGGCCAACGGAGAAGCATCCCGATTTCAAACTTACTGATGGCGTCCACGTCAAAGCCCAGCGCCTCCGGCGAGAAGCGCATCATGTGGGCATAGCGGCACTTCAGACCCTTTTGTCTGGCGCAGTCCATGCCTTGGGCTTCGCAAATGTGGCAATTTCCGGGAACCAACGCCAGCGTGCCCGGCACCGCTTTTTCAAAGGCCAAAAGGTCCCGCCAGGCTTCGATTTTCATGGCCTTGTGCAGATTGTTGCAATAATTGGCGCAAGCCTGAATCCCGATGGTCTTCTGCCTGTCCTTTTTGGGAATGGTGTACTCCCGGCCGATGGGATACATATATTGAAATTCATTTAAAAACAAGATCTCATTGAAAGCAAATTCCGGACAAGACCAGTATTTGCCGTAATTGGGACATTTTTTGCAATATCCCCGCACCTTCCGCATCGAAAGATACTCTTCACACATATGATCCATGGTGGGAGATCCGTTGGGGAATTTATGCGTATAATCCATGAAACCACCTCTGATTCGTTTAATCTGATGCACTATTGTTAAACCTGCCGGATCGACCCGGATTTGACATTCGGGGAAGCCGGCAAATCAATCTTTTTCACCGCATAATCATTCGATTTTATTTTACCCCAACCGCGGTCCCTTCTCAACTAAACTTTTTGCCTTTTACGGATAACTTTTACTTTCACCCCGCGAAGCCCGAAAAAAAATAGCGAAATGCAAACCGCGGCGAGGCAAAAAGGCCCCCCCGATGAACGATTAATGATTAACGATGAATGATGAATGATTGTGGACGAAACTCGATAAATCGAGTTTCAAATTGGAAATAAACTTACTAAGCACATATGGCTCCCTCCCTTGGAGAGGGTAAGCCCCGAGCCGCTTACTTTGCGGTTAAAGCATTATCTCTTTGCCGTGAAACAACTTCCGCAGCGGCGTTATCTCAGCCCGGCAAATATTGGGGGCGCCTTAGCGAAGGACCGCTGTCCTGAGCTTAAGTGAGCATCCAAATCTATGATTTGGATGCTCACTTAAGCGCGGGTGCGAATGGCCGCCGAACCCGGGAATGCGAAGCATGGAGGGTTCGGGCTTATCGCTCAGTCTCCCGCAATAAACAATCTCTCGCGCGTACAATTCCCAAAAGAATTCACCAATCCTTAAACCATCCCTAAACCCGCCGGCTCTGTGACCCTTTTGTGTCCTTTCGTGTACTATAATAAAAACAAATTTAAAACAAGCGGAAAATCGGCTATAATATAGGAAAAAAAGGAATCATCCATCACCCATGAAAATCAATATAAGACAGATCGGCATTTTCATCGTCATCCTTTCCGCTTGTATCGTCATTTGGTTAGCCGCTACCGCGGCCACCTATCAAAGCCTGAGTCAAGAGGCTTCCCCGTCTTCCTCCACCATGTCGGCACCAACCCCCAACACTCCGACGCCGACCTCCGTTGTGACCCCGACCCCCGGCCCCGACCGCAGCGCCTTTGCCGTCACGCCGGGAAACGTGCCGGGAAACTTCACGATGAGCGATGAAAAAATAGTCTATCTGACCTTCGATGACGGCCCGTCGTCCAAGACGCAGGCCGTTCTCGATGTCCTGGACCGCTACGGCATCAAAGCCACATTTTTTGTCACCGGCCTGTCCCCGGACCACGCGTCCATGATCAAAACAGCCTATGACAAAGGCCACACCATCGGCCTGCACACCATGAGCCACAACTACGCGGCGGTCTATGCCTCACCGGAAGCCTATTTCGCCGATCTCGACGCCATCGGTCAAGTGGTGGCCGAGCAAATCGGCTATGTCCCCTGCTTCATCCGCTTCCCGGGAGGATCCTCCAACACCATCTCCGCCAATTACACCAAAGGCATCATGACGACGCTAACGGCAGAGGTCAACGCCAGAGGCTATCAATACTACGACTGGGGCGGCAGTGTCGGTGACGGCGCCGAAAAAACCGTCGACGAGCTCATTGCCCAAGGCACCGGCTTCGGACAAACCAACAATCTGATCTTACTCATGCACGACTCGGAAACCAAACAAAACACCGTGGACGCCCTGCCCGCCATCATCGGCTACTACTTAAGCCAAGGCTACACCTTCCGCGCCATCGACCGGGACAGCTACGTCCCCCATCACAAAGTCCTCAACTAAACAATATTTCACCCTTAAAATCGCCTTCTCGGGCGATTTTCTATTATTTTATTTTCATTTTATGTTAGGATATATACAGAATACACATCAGCGAGGTACAAATGAAAAAAATTCACATCGTCAGTCTGACGGCCTTGGCGGCGGCCGCCGCGGCCGTTCCCTTCATCATCAAGCGCCGCCGGAAAAAACAAAACAAAATCGTCAAAACCGAAGACCCCCGGATTTCCGTGACACCCATCACCGATTTTAAAGACAAAGTCCATCTTATCTTCTGCGACGAATCCAATTTAGACCGCCGCATCATCAAACTCGACAATTCGATCAACATGCGGGATATCGGCGGTTACACCGGCCTTGACGGACGAAAAACCAAATGGGGCCGCGTCATTCGCTCCGAGGAGCTCTGCCATCTGTCAGATCGTGACTTTGACACCTTAAGCGAAATGGGCATCAAACACGTCTACGATTTTCGCGATGCCGATAAAGCCAAAGAAACCCGCGAACGCATTCCCGACGGCGCCGACTACACCAACCTGCCCGTCCTGGAAGGCATCGACGTCGACATCAAAGACATTGATTTCTTCGGCGATCCCAAAGGCATCGATAAATTCTTCCAAAAGATCTACAAATTTCAAGTAACGGACAAAGCTCCTCAATACGCCGTCGTCTTAAAGGCCCTGACCGACGAAAAAGAAACCCCGATTCTCTATCACTGCACCAACGGCAAAGACCGCACTGGTTTCATGACCGCCCTCATCCTGCTCATCTGCGGCGTTCCCGAAAAGACCATCATTTCCGACTACACCTTAACCAACCTCACCTTCGATGAAGCCTTCGCCACCTTAGGCGACATTTTCACCGAAAACCTGAGTAAAAAATCCCCCATCGCCATACCGAAAATCAAACTTCACGATTTCTTCGGTGTCAAGCCGTCATGGCTTAAAATCCAGCTGGACTATATCCGCGAAAACTATCAAAACGTCGACGACTATCTCATGCAAAACACCGATCTCACCAAAGAAGACCTCGACGCCATCCGGGAAACCATGCTTGAGCCCATTCAAAAATAGCACTATTTTGTTAACCTACTGTTGTTAATGGGCGAATAACGGCAAACCTATGGTTTTTTATGCCGATTTCATGTATAATTAATTAAAAATTTTGGTAGGAGGCCAACAAAACATGAACAAAAAAATAACAGCACTGCTCATCGGCGCCTTGATTGTCATCTCCGCAATCGGGATTGCCGGATGCAGCACATCGAGCCAGGCCAAGCCCCTGGAAGACGGTGTGTTAAACGTCGGCGTCGAAGCCACCTTTGTTCCAATGGAATACAAAAACGACAAGAACAAACTCACGGGCTTCGATATTGAATTCGGTGAAGCTTTGGCCGCTCAGCTCTCCAAAGACACCGGCAAAAACGTCAAAGTCGAATGGACCGAAACCGCCTGGGACGGCATTTTCAACGGCTTAAACGCCGGCCAGTACGACGCTGTCATCAGCTGCGTGTCCCTCACCAAAGAGCGCAAAGACGGCTACTACATGTCCACGCCCTACATCTCCAACGGGATCGTCATCGTCTCCCGCACCAACGGCACTCAGGCCAAAACCGCCAAAGATTTGGACGGCAAAAAAGTCGGTGTCCAAATTGAAAACACCGCCGACTACGCGGCGCAGGCTTTCAAAAAAACCGACGCTCCTAAACTGGAACTCAAACAATTCGACAGCATGATCGAATGCTTCACCGCTCTCGAAGGCGGCCAGATCGACTACATCCTCTGCGATGAACCCGTTGCCGAATACTATGCCGGACAAAAGGCCGATGTCTATCAGGTCTCATCCGACATTCTGTCCAACGAACCCATTTCCGTCTGCATCAAAAAAGAAAACACGGACTTCGGCAAACAAGTCGACACCGCCATCAAAGCCATGCAGGAAGACGGCACCTTGTCAAAGCTTTCCGAAAAATGGTTCAAGAAAGATATCACCAAAGATATCGACGCCGACAACCTCAAAAGCATTCAGTAGTTAAAATTTAAAACCGGCGCATCCAGTGCGTCGGTTTTTCATGTCATTTTCTTGAAACAACAATCCAAATCTGATATAATAACAATTGTGGATGGTTTTAACACCCTTAGCTTTTTCCATCCATGTTCCACTTGGCGACCGCTTTTTTTAACCTTTTTTTGTCGCCATTCGCTTTTACCCTTTGGGGTCGCTCCCCAAAGGGGTTTTTATTTGATCAACCGCCTGGTTCATCCAAAGCCCGATCTCGCCGTCCTATCTAAAATCTTTTACCGCGGCATCGCATTTTTCTCAATATTAAACGGATGTGCCGAAAAGCCGCGTGCCGGTTATAATTTTTCATTTTGCTAATCAAAAAACGGCATTGACACAAGAAGTGCGTCAATGCCGTTTTATTAATGATCGTTATATAGAGAGCTTAAATCATTAAGCCAATTCTTTTTTGAGTGCTTCGGTCAGAAGCGGAACGATCTTGAGAGCGTCGCCGACAATACCGTAATCAGCAGCGGCGATCATCGGAGCGCTTTCGTCTTTGTTGATGGCGATGATGATGTCGGATTCTTCCATACCAGCCAAGTGCTGAATGGCACCGGAGATACCGCAGGCAAAATAGACATTGGGACGAACGGTTTGACCCGTTTGACCGACCTGACGGTCTTTGGGCAGCCAGCCGTTATCCACGCAGGGACGTGAGCAGGCAATGGTACCGCCGAGAACATCCGCGAGATCTTCAAGCATTTTGAAGTTTTCGGGGCTGCCCATTCCGCGGCCGCCGGAAACGAGGACTTTGGCGTCCTGAATGTTCATCTTTTCGGCAACGGCTTTGACCACTTCGAGGACTTCCACATTGACGTGATCGGCAAGACCGTCAACGGTTTCGTTGATGACTTCCGCTTTGTGGCTGTCGTCTTTGGGGAGTTTTTGCATGACGCCGGGACGAACGGTGGACATCTGCGGACGATGATTGGAGCAAAGGATGGTCGCCATGATGTTGCCACCGAAAGCGGGACGGGTCATCATGAGGCCTTTGTCATCGGGATTGATTTCCAGTTTGGTACAGTCGGCGGTCAGACCGGTGTGGACACGGGCGGACACACGGGGTGCCATGTCGCGGCCGATAGCTGTGGCGCCGAAGAGGCAGATTTCCGGTTTGTATTTGTTGATGATATCGACAAACGCGTGCACATAAGGTTCGGTTGTGTAGACTTCGAGTTCCGGAGCGTCGACAACGATCACGCGGTCAGCGCCGTAAGCGGCCAATTCGTCAGCCAAGCCGGCAACGCCGGAGCCCAACAAAACGGCTGTGACATCGCAACCGATATCGGCGGCGAGTTCTTTACCCTTTCCGATGAGTTCAAAGGAAACGGGGGTGATTTCATTATCGACCTGTTGTGCAAAAGTAAAAACACCTTTATAATCTTGAATACTCATATTAGTTCACCCTTTCCTTGATTAGATCACAAATTTTTCTTTTAATTTTTCGACGATGAAGTCAGCGGCTTCTTGCGGCGATTCGGGTGTCACAACGGTTCCGGGCGCTTTTAATGCCTTGGGGAAGGATTTGAAAACGCGGGTCGGAGAACCTTTGAGACCGATGTTGTCGGTATCGACATCGATATCGGCAAGGCCCCAAACTTTAACTTCTTTTTCACGATACGCGTCGAAAACGCCGCCGGGCGTCATGTAACGCGGTGTGTTCATTTCGCCGAGAGCAGTGATCAAGCAAGGCATTTGCACTTTGACCATGTGATAACGATCGTCATAGATCCGTTTAACCACAACGCTGTCGCCTTCGACTTTGATGTCGTCGGCGTAGCTGACGTTGGGAAGATTTAAGTGTTCCGCGATCTGGGGACCGACTTGAGCCGTGTCACCGTCGATGGCCTGACGGCCGGTGATGATGAGGTCATAGTCGAGCATGTTCACCGCGGCGGCAATGGTTGTGGAGGTTGCCCAGGTATCGGCACCGCCGAAAGCGCGGTCGGTGACGAGGATGGCTTCGTCAGCGCCCATGGCCAGGGCTTCACGGCAAACTTCGTCAGCTTGCGGGGGTCCCATGGAGACAACGGTGACTTTGGCGCCTGTTTCATCTTTGATGGTTAAGGCCGCTTCAAGACCCGCTTTGTCATCGGGGTTCATAATGCTGGGAACACCTTCACGAATGAGGGTGCCTTTGACCGGATCGAGTTTAACTTCATTGGTATCCGGAACTTGTTTTACACATACTACAATATTCACGATATTTTTCCTCCTGTCACTTATCTGAGCACAGCACCGGAAATGACCATGCGTTGGACTTCGCTGGTGCCTTCATAGATTTCGGTGATCTTCGCGTCGCGCATCATGCGTTCCACCGGATAGTCACGGGTGTAGCCGTAACCGCCGAGTAACTGGACGCATTTTGTGGTGACATCCATCGCTGTTTCAGCGGCGAAGAGTTTGGCTGTGGCCGCTTCAACGCTGAAGACTTTCTGGGTGTCTTTGGCGATGGCTGCTTTGTAGACCAGGTTGCGGGCCGCCTGGATGCGGGCATACATGTCGGCAAGCTGGAATTGCGTGTTTTGGAATTTGGCGATGGGACGACCGAATTGTTTACGTTCTTTCACGTAAGCGACGGTTTCGTCGAAGGCGCCTTGAGCCAAACCGAGAGCCTGAGCGGCAATACCGATACGGCCGCCGTCCAAGGTCTTCATCGCGAGGCTGAAGCCCTTGCCTTCTTTGCCGAGCATATAGCGTTTGGGGATGACGCAATCTTCAAAGATCAGTTCTGTGGTGGAAGAACCGCGAATACCCATTTTCTTTTCTTTGGCGCCGACGGAGAAGCCGGGAGCGTCTTTGGGCACGATGAAAGCGGAGATGCCGCGGGTGCCTTTGCTCTTGTCGGTCATGGCCATGATGATGTAAGTGTCAGCATAACCACCGTTGGTGATGAAGATTTTGGTTCCGTTTAAGATGTAGTTGTCGCCGTCCAAAACAGCTTTGGTCTGCTGACCAGCAGCATCGGTACCGGCACCGGGTTCGGTGAGACCGAAAGCGCCGAGGTATTCACCAGAAGCGAGTTTGTGACCGAATTCTTCTTTTTGTTCGGGAGTACCGAATTTGAAGATCGGATCCGCGCCCAACGAGGTGTGGCCGGAGATGATAACGGAAGTGGTACCGCAGCAGCGCGCCATTTCTTCAACACACATGATGTATGCCAAGGTGTCGCAGCCTTGTCCGCCGAATTCTTTGGCGAAAGGAATACCGAGGAAACCGTTTTTCTTTAATTTTTCAACAGTTTCAACGGGGAAACGTTCTTGTTCGTCCACTTCCTGAGCCAAAGGTTTGACTTCGTTTTCCGCAAACTCACGGTAGAGATTGCGAAGCATTTGATGTTCTCTGTCCAGATTGAAATCCATTCTGTTCCTCCTAGAATTTTTAGGTGAGTGTCCGCCCGCTATCAGGCGGACACCCGCTCATTGATTAAGCGCTTATTTTGTGTAATCGTAGAAGCCTTTACCGGTTTTGCGTCCGAGGGCACCACCGCGAACCATTTTGCGGAGAAGCGGAGCGGGAGCGTATTTGTCGGAGCCGGTTTCGGCGTGGAGTACTTCCATAACGGCCAAAACGATATCAAGGCCGATGAGATCGCCCAGTTCCAAGGGTCCCATGGGATGGTTGGCGCCGAGTTTCATGGCGGTGTCGACATCTTTGGCGGATGCTGTACCAGCAGCGTAAACTTCGATACCTTCGTTGATCATCGGAACGAGGATACGGTTGACGACGAAGCCGGCGGCTTCTTCGACCTGAACAGGCACTTTGCCGATTTCTTCGGAAATCTTCTTGATGGTCGCAACAGTTTCTTCGGATGTGTTGTATCCGGCGATCACTTCAACGAGTTTCATGGCCGGTACGGGATTGAAGAAGTGCATACCGATGACGTCGCGGCTAATGCCAGCGCCGATTTCGGTGATGGAAAGCGAAGATGTGTTGGAAGCGAAAATACATTCCGGTTTGCACATTTGATCAAGTGCTTGGAACAGTTCGCGTTTCATGTCCATCTTTTCGAGAACAGCTTCGACGATCAGGTCGCAATCAGCGGCTTTATCACGAAGACCGGTTTCGATTTTGCCTAAGATTTCGTCTTTTTTAGCTTCTTCCATTCTGCCTTTTTTGACAGAACGTGCCAAAGCTTTTTCGATTTTGGCTTTGCCGCCATCGGCAAATTCCTGTTTGATGTCCATCAGGACAACTTCATAACCATCAGTCTGTGCGAAGACCTGAGCAATTCCGGAACCCATGGTGCCGGCGCCGATAACACCAACTTTCATATTATTCCTCCTAAAAATGAATTGAGATGTATGCGTTAAGCCTTAAAACGCGCCATGCGATGCGGTCTGCGCTTTTGGGCTTTTAAGCGGATTTAACGTATCAAAGCGAATCGGCAAAAACCGATTCGCTTAAAAGTTTTAAAGCAAGTCTTGTAATTATTTGTTTTGGAAAGGTTCGTGTTTGCGTTTTTCGAGGAATGCCGCCATACCTTCTTTTTGGTCGGCGGTTTCGAAGCATTCGCCGAAACGTTCGCATTCGATGGCGATGGCCGCGTCCATATCGACGTCAATGCCTTCATTCATGGCCGCTTTGGCCTGACGAACCGCGATGGGAGCGTTTTTGGCGATTTTGCCAGCCAGTTTTTCAGCGGCGGGCAAAAGTTCTTCCTGGGGATAAACAGCGTTAACCAGACCCAAGCTTAAAGCTTCAGGCGCTTTAATATTGGTGCAGGCATAGATCATTTCCTTGGCTTTTCCGACGGGGATACGACGCATTAAACGTTGGGTGCCGCCGAATCCGGGGGTGATGCCGAGTCCGGTTTCGGGTTGACCGAAAAGGGCGTTGTCGGAGGCCAGACGAATGTCGCAGCTCATGCAAAGTTCGCAGCCGCCGCCCAAAGCGAAACCGTTGACTGCCGCGATAACGGGAATCGGCAGGGTTTCGATTTTGCGGAAAAGCTTGTTGCCTTTTTCAGCAAAGGCTTTGCCTTCGGCTTTGCTGTCTTCCGCCATTTCGGCAATGTCAGCGCCGGCGACAAAGGATTTTTCGCCGGAACCCGTCAAAATAAGGCAACGGACGACATCGTAATCAACCGCGTCCACAACCGCTTCAAGGTCATCCAAGACCTGGCTGTTTAAGGCGTTTAACGCATTGGGACGATCGATGGTGATGATGCCGATTTGATCTTTTGCTTCGTATTTGACAAAACTCATGATAAAAGATTCTTCTTTCTTAAAAAATTTTTGATTGCGGCCGGCAGATCGGCCGCAATCCGTTCAAGCTGTTTTGACTAGGTTGTTATCAGACCAATTACATCGCTTCGACGATGGCCGCAACACCCATACCGCCGCCGACGCAGAGGCTGGCGAGACCGGTTTTTTCGCCTCTTCTTTGGAGTTCATAGATGAGGGAAACCAAGATACGGGCACCGGAGCATCCAACGGGATGACCGAGAGCAATGGCGCCGCCGTTGACGTTGCATTTTTCCATGGGAACTTCGAGGTCTTTGCAGACAGCCAGTGACTGAGCGGCAAAAGCTTCGTTGAGTTCGATCAAATCCATGTCGTCCATGGTTTTGCCGGTTTTTTCGAAAGCTTTGCGGACAGCGTAGATCGGGCCGACACCCATAATGGAGGGATCGCAGCCTGCGGATGCGCCGCCAACATAACGGGCAATGGGTTTGACACCGAGTTCTTCGGCTTTTTCAGCGCTCATGATCACGAGGGCAGCAGCGCCGTCGTTGATACCGGAAGCGTTACCGGCAGTGACGGTACCGTCTTTTTTGAAAGCGGGGCGAAGTTTCGCGAGACCTTCGGCGGTGACGCCTTTACGGGGATGTTCGTCGGTATCGAACATGACTTCTTGTTTTTTGACTTTGATCGGCACAGGCACGATTTCGTCTTTGAAACGGCCGGCTTCGATGGCTTCAACCGCTTTTTTCTGAGAATTGGCGGCGAATTCATCCTGAGCTTCACGGGTGATGCCCCATTGTTCCGCGACGTTTTCAGCGGTGATACCCATGTGATAGTGGTTGAAGGTATCCTGGAGACCGTCGCAAATCATGGTATCGAGGAATTCACCGGGGCCCATGCGATAGCCGTAACGACCGTTGGGAACGACATAAGGCGCGCGGGTCATGCTTTCCATACCGCCGACGACGAGGACTTCGGCGTCGCCTGCTTCGATCATATCAGCAGCGAGGTTGACGCATTTGAGGCCGGAACCGCAAAGGTTGTTTAAGGTAAGGGCGGGTTTTTCAACGGGGATGCCAGCGTAAACAGCGGCCTGACGGGCAACGCTTTGACCCTGAGCGGCTTGAAGGACGCAGCCCATGAGCACTTCATCGACATCTTCGGGTTTGATACCCGCACGATTAATTGCTTCTTTAATGACAACGGTGCCGAGATCGACAACGGGTGTGTTTTTCAAGGAACCGCCCATGGTACCGATAGCGGTACGGCATGCACTCGCAATAACAATTTCTTTAGCCATAATTTTCCCTCCGTTTAATTAAATAAAGATATTTTTTAAACTGCCTTTTTCAGAATTGATTAAGGCTCTGTTAAATATATAACAATATTAGCACATTCCGTTCATTTGTCAAGATTTAGGATACTTTTTCCTGAAAACGAAAAAATTTTGACACGATTCTTAAGCTTTGTATCTGTCATTTTTTGTCATTCTCTGGTGATGACGTCCATATTGCCCATAAAATGGCGCAAAACTTCCGGAACGGTGACGCTGCCGTCAGCGTTTTGATGATTTTCCAACACGGCGGCAAAGGTGCGGCCCACCGCGAGGCCGGAGCCGTTTAAGGTGTGCACAAACTGGGTGTGCTTGCTGACGGGATCGCGGAAGCGAATGTTGGCGCGGCGCGCTTGAAAATCCTCGCAGTTGGAGCAGGAAGAAATTTCCACATAACGGCCGTAGGACGGCATCCACACTTCGAGGTCGTAGGTTTTGGCGGCGGAAAAGCCGATGTCGCCGGTGCAAAGCTCGACCACGCGATAGGGCAGACCCAGTTTTTGCAAAATGGCTTCGGCGTCGGCGGTCATGCCTTCGAGCTCGTCGTAGGATTTGTCGGGATGGGCGAATTTCACCATTTCGACTTTGTCAAATTGATGATTGCGAATCAGCCCCCGGGTGTCGCGGCCGGCGCTTCCCGCTTCTTCGCGAAAGCACGGCGTGTAGGCCGTGAAGTGAATCGGCAAATCCTTGGGATCCAAAATTTCACCGCGGTAAAAGTTGGTCAGGGGCACCTCGGCGGTGGGAACCAGGAAAAAGTCTTCTTTTTCCAGATGGAAGGCGTCCTCCTCAAATTTGGGAAGCTGGCCGGTGCCGGTCATGCTTTCGCGGTTGACCATATAGGGCGTGGACATTTCGGTGTAATCCTGCTCCGCGGTGTGCACATAGAGCATGAAATTGATGAGGGCGCGTTCTAAGCGGGCGCCTTTGCCTTTAAACATGGAAAAGCGGGCACCGGTGAGCTTGGCGGCGCGCTCAAAATCCAAAATGTCAAGATCGACCCCGATATCCCAGTGGGCTTTGGGCTCAAAATCAAATTGACGGGGTTCTCCCCAACGGCGGACTTCTTTGTTTTCGCTGTCGTCCTTGCCGACGACAATGCTATCGCTTGGAATATTGGGAAGCACGATCAAGGTTTGTTTCAGCTCATCTTCCACGGCGGACAGCGCTTCGTCATCGGCTTTGATTTCGTTTGACACGGCCTTCATCTCGGCGAACACCGGCGCGAGGTCCTCCCCGGCCATTTTCTTTTGGGGAATACTTTTGGAAACGGCGTTTTTCTTGGCCTTGAGGGCTTCGACGCGTCCCAAAATCTCGCGGCGTTTTTCGTCAAGAGAAAGGGCCTTTTCAATATCGGCGGTAAAATCGCCGCCGCGATTGTTCAGTGCGGCGATGACTTCGTCGCTGTTTTCTCTAATGCGTTTGATATCCAGCATTGCGGTTTGTTCTCCTTGTCAAATAATCAATCATTACCGATTATTTTACCATAAATCAAAAATAATAAACAATGAAATCACGCAATAAATGATAAATTCCCGTGGTTGATGGGATTTTAAGGTTAAATTCCATCTCAAACAAGGGGCATAGCTCAAAAAAACAGCAAAAAACCGGCGCAGCCGAAGGGCTTTGCCGGCACGCAATCAATCGCTGATGACGGATCAATCGTTAATGGTGACATATTTGGAAATATAGCGTTCTTTGGTTTCGTCCTTGGGCGTCATGATGGTCATGCTCATTTTCACGCCGCGAAACTCACAATCCCGCATGGTGACGGATTGCATGTTGGTCTGATAGCATTCGCAATCGGAGAAAATGACATTGTTCAAATTGGCGTTTTTAAAATTGACAAAGGCCAGATTGCACCGAATAAACATGATGCCCTGAAGATCGGCGTTTTCAAAATTGGCCTTTTGCAAATCCACATTGACAAAATCATGACTTTTCAAATCCATGCCGCTGAAATCGGCGCATTGTCCCCCCTGACCGCGAAGCCATTTTTCGTGATCGTCGATCATTTTGATAAAGGTTTTGTTGTCGATCAAGATGTTCGCCTCCTTTTCATAACATTCGGTCTTCTCGATAGATGACTAAATTATATCACGGCTTTCTTTAATAAAGATTGCGTCGCCCCGAAAATTTTTGGTATAATAATCGGGCAATCATTTCACAAAATCAATCGGCCGAAAGCGAACCGGGTCATGATGAGCCCCGAAGGCGGTCATCTTCCCGTTTTCGCTTCATTTCACATGACAAATTCTCGGAGGAAATACCATGCATAACGTACGAAAAGTCACAGACGATTTATATTGGGTCGGCGCCAGCGACCGCAGACTGGCCCTTTTTGAAAACATTCATCCCCTACCCGAAGGCGTCTCCTACAACGCCTATGTGCTGACCGATGAAAAAACCGTCCTCATCGACACGGCGGACTGGTCCGTCGGCAAACAGTTTATCGAAAATGTCGAATACGTGCTTGCCGGCAAACCTTTGGACGTGCTCATCGTCAACCATTTTGAGCCGGATCACGCCGCCACCCTGGGCGAAATTCTGCTGCGCTATCCCGATGTCACCGTCGTGACGACAGCCAAGGGCAAGGCTTTCGCCGAGCAATTCGGCTATGACATTAAAAACGCCGACATCGTGAGAAACGGCGACACCCGCTCCTTCGGCGCCCATGAATTCACCTTTGTGGCCGCGCCGATGGTCCATTGGCCCGAGGTCATGGTGAGCTTTGATCACACCAACGGCGTGCTCTTCTCAGCCGACGCCTTCGGCTCCTTCAAAGCCTTGGACGGCAAATTGTTTGACGACGAAGTGGATTATGACCGCGATTGGAT
The DNA here is from genome assembly GCA_017405085.1 of Eubacteriaceae bacterium. GTDB lineage: Bacteria > Bacillota > Clostridia > Eubacteriales > Eubacteriaceae > RUG12931. The sequence continues at coordinate 123,901 of JAFRBB010000026.1, read as the reverse complement.
TGACGAAGCCCGCCGCTATTACGCCAACATCGTCGGCAAATACGGCAAAAACGTCACCGCCCTGCTCAAAAAAGCCGCTCCCCTCGACATCAAAATGATCTGCCCGCTGCACGGCCTCATCTGGCGCTCCGGCATTGATTATATCTTGGAAAAACATCAAAAATGGGCAAGCTACACCCCCGAGGAACAAGGGGTGGTCATCGCCTACGCCTCCATGTACGGCGACACCGAAAACGCCGCCGACATTCTGGCCGTGAAGCTTGCCGAAGCCGGCATGAAAAACGTCAAAGTCTATGACGTGTCCAAAACCGACCGGTCCTATATCATCGCCGATATGTTTAAATACAGTCATTTTGTGTTGGCCTCCGTCACCTACAACCTCGGCATTTTCCCCACCATGCACGATCTCATAAGCGACATGAAGGCCCTCAATGTCTCAAACCGCACCGCCGCCATCATCGAAAACGGCACCTGGGCCGTCAAATCCGGCACCCTCATGCAAGCGGAACTCGAAAGCATGAAAGATATCACTTTGCTTAACGAAAAAGTCAGTCTGCTCTCCTCTGTCAAAGAAGACGGCGAAGCCGATCTTTCCACATTAGCGGACGCCATCGCCGCCTCCGTGAACGCGTAAATCAGAATCCTTCCCAACGATAAAAAGCTGCCTTTGCCTGTTTCGCTTAAAACAGGCCGGCAGCTTTTTGGTTTTATAAATTATATGTTCTAAATATGCGCTTTTTCGATTCCGCGCGTTGATATCACATCAGTCTTCGATTGATTTTGTTAGTGCCCATCATTCAGTGACTCATCACTTTTAAAGGTTTGAGTAAAATCGCCGCGGCGGCAATGCCCACCGCCGTTTGAAGTAGATTAAATGGCACATTAATCAGCGGGCCCACCACGCTCCCGTACATCATGATTTCAGCGATATAATATACCGCGACCGAAGATAATGCCCCGGCACCGATAAATGCGCTTTGTGTGCCACGATTATATTTTCCCGAAAAAGCACGGGCGCAGAGATAGCTCAAAAGCCCTTTGGCAATAGCCGTCGGCAGCATATATATCGCAAAACCGCCGAAATAGTCCGCCGCCGCACTGCCGACAATCGCCGCGACCGGTCCTAATACGGGTCCAAGTAAAATTCCGCAAAGCATCACGGCGCCGTCGCCGAGATGCACATATCCGTTGGGAATGGGGATGCGTATCACAAAGGTAAACAAAAAGACCAGCGCCGCGAGCAACGCAGTCCGAACTAAATCACGCGTCGAAATACGATTCATTTTTTTACACCTCTTTTTCGTTGAATTTGCATTGTATTATACACCAAAACCGACGTATTCCATGTATTTTTTTAAATTCATCTATGCTATAATAAAAAAGCTTTTAACGGCTTATCACAAAGTTGGCGGGAAGCTTAAATATATCCTTAAATCCGGGATTCACCTTACCGGGATTGCCCGGTATTCACATGAAATCATGCCGCACATGAATCCCAAACATCAATCCCGCCATGCGGCAATGGATAAGCTGATGTTATACCAATACTTACATTTAAAAACGAGAGGTAAATCATGCTGACGGACACCCATTGTCATTTGGACGACGAACAATTTCAAGACGATCTCAACGCGGTCATCGACCGCGCCAAAGCCGTGGATATCGGCTTTATCTTGGATCCCGGCGTCAATGCCGAAACATCACGCCGCGCTATAGAGATCAGTGAAACCTACGAGATTGTTTATGCCGCCGTCGGGTATCATCCCTCCGATTGCGTGGATTTTGACGCCGCCCGCCACATTCCCATGATCAGGCAATGGGCGGAGCATCCCAAGGTGCTTGCCATCGGCGAAATCGGCCTGGACTATTATTATGACGACGGCGCCCCCCGGGATGTGCAAAAACGCGTCTTTGAAACCCAGGTGGGTCTGGCGGGCGAGCTGGGTCTGCCCATCATCGTCCACGACCGGGATGCCCACGGTGACGCCTTGGCCATCGTAAAAGCGAATCTTAATCAAGAGGCCTCCGGCGTCTTTCATTGCTACGGCGGTTCCGTGGAAATGACCAGAGAGCTTTTGGACATGGGATTGTATCTGGGATTTGACGGTCCACTGACCTTCAAAAACGCCCGCAAAGCCCCCGACGTGGTGGCCTACGCCCCGGCGGACAGACTGCTCATCGAAACCGACTCCCCCTATATGGCGCCGGTTCCCCTTCGCGGACGCCGCAACGAGTCATCTTACATTGTGCATATTGCCGCCAAAATGGCCGAATACAAAAACATATCCGTTGATGATATGATTCGCATAACAACAGAAAACGCCAATCGTTTGTTTCGGTTTGACACCGCTTGCGCGTCTTAAAAAGGAAACCTCATGATTCAAAACGACTTTCAAAAAGGACTTCGTCACGGCATTCCCATCGCCCTTGGCTACATTTCCGTCTCCTTCACCTTCGGGATGATGGCCGTGCAAAAGGGACTGCCGCCCTGGTCCGCCGTTCTCATTTCCCTGACCAACGTGACCTCCGCCGGCCAATTTGCCGGTCTCGACATTATCGCGAATCACGGCAGTCTCATTGAAATCGCCATGGTGCAGCTCGTCATCAACCTGCGCTACGCTTTGATGTCCCTTTCCTGGTCTCAAAAAATCGACCGTTCCGTCGGCCTTCCCGGCAGACTTTTGATTGCTTTCGGAGACACCGACGAAATCTTCGCCGTCAGCAGCGCCGAGCCCGGCACCCTGGGCTTAAACTATATGCTCGGTCTGATTATCGGGCCTGTCATCGGCTGGACCTTGGGCACGGCCTTAGGCGCAATGGCTAGTGAAGTTTTACCGGACGCCATCCGCTCCGCTCTGGGGCTTGCCATCTATGGGATGTTTATCGCCATCATTGTGCCGCCGGCCAAAAAGGACAAAGCGGTTCGCGTCGTGGTGGGCATCGCCGTGGCGCTCAGCTGCGCGCTGACCTTTTTGCCCTATCTCAACAACATTTCCTCGGGCTTTGCCATTATCATCTGCGCCGTCGCCGCCTCGGCTTACGGGGCCTGGCGTCATCCCATTACCGTCGACAACGGCATTCAAGGGCCGTCGCCGGCAGACACCGATGCTGCAGCTGAACCCGATAAACAAGACACACCCCAAGGAGGCGACACCCGATGAGCACCCCAACTTTATTAATGTATATTGCCACCATGGCCATTGTGACCTACGCCATCCGCGCCATTCCGCTGGTGTTTATTCGTCGGGATATCAAAAGCGTTTTTATCCGCTCGTTTCTTTATTATGTGCCCTATGCCGTCCTCGGCGCCATGACCATTCCGGCGGTTTTTTTCGCCACCCAAAGCGTCATCTCCGCGGCGGTGGGGCTTATCGTCGCCGTGATTCTCGCCTGGTTTGACCGCGGGCTTCTCACCGTGGCCGCCGTCGCCTGCGTTGCCGTTTTCATCACCGAATGGGTGATGACGATGATTTGACGGCCATACCCAATCGCTATTCGGCCTCATTCAAACATCACAATGAAAGGAAATCAAGAAAATGAAATCAACATTACACGCCCTCGCATTCCCCCTCGCGCTGATTGCCATGATCATCGCGGCCTTTGGCCTCGGCGCCTGCGCGAAACCCGAAACCACCGCGGACAAACAATCCAATGAAATCGCCGGCACCTATCAATTTATCGCCGACGACAATGCCGACATCGCCCGTCTGTCAGGCCTCAAAGGCGGCACCGTCACCATCAAAGAAGACGGTACCTTTCATGCCGAAGGCAATCTCGAAGCCATCACGGGAAACACCAAAACCCTCACGACTGACGGCACTTACAAAATCGACGGCGAGAATCTCACCGTGACCGAGTCCAAAAGCCAAAAAAGCTATACCGGCACCTTCAAAAAATCCGGCAGCACATTAAAGCTGACCTATGAAGGCTTTACGGTTTCCCTTTCGCAAATGGACGGACAATAAGCGTTGAAGCAACCATCCAAAATTTGTTCATGATACAAAATGGTGTACATAAAAAAACGCGAGCCTGCCGGTTCGTGTTTTTTTTATCTTTATACTTATATTAATCATTAATGACTCTGTTCGTATTCGACAATGGCGTCCACTTTTTTGCCGGAGCGTTCGTTGTATTCATATACGCAACTTAAACATGACTCCCTTTATGCTCAGATAAAAGATATTCCTTAACACATTTGAACCATTCATCTTGATTGACATCATCAAACGCAAGGGAAACAACGTCGTTGTTTAACGAGTCGATATACTCAGATGCGATGCTCAAACTGTTTTCTAGTGTTATTTTCTCAGGAATCTTATTGCAAAAATCAACATATACCGCTGGATCGGCAGAACCGATGTCGGTAAATAAAAACGGATTTGCACCACTAAGAAAATCACCGAGCGCTTTGCTTTTATTTTCGTCGTATTCAGCGTCAAGAAAATAGAATATCATACAATATAATTCAAATTTGTTCATTTTTTACTCAGTTAAAGCAAATATGTTTCTAGAGGTTTAATATATCCTTTGCTTTCTTAAATCGTGTGCTGATTGAAAAATTGATGCGGCTTCTCAATATTTTGCATGTTTAAACCATATCGGTTACTTTAGCTTACGTGGATACTTTTATTTTTCACAAACTTAACTCTATTATAAACCATTGCTCAATCACTTCACAACAGCTAAGCGTTTTCGGTCTCATAAAAGTCTTACATTTTGCAAGAACCTTTTTATCTTTTGATATAAAACTTTCTATAACTGAAAATTCCAAAACTTCGCATACTAAAGGGTCTTCAGATCCGGCCATCTCTTCAAAAAATTTAAATGCGTTATCAATTTTTGACGCTTCATTAGTTTTTGTTCCATGAGAACAAATGGTACAACAACGAGACTGAAAAAGACATGTATTCCATCCGAGGAATCCACTCCACCCGCTACGTTCAGTAAGTTCGCATGTGCCGAATCTGAGATTTGGCACATGCGAACTTATGCTTTTTGAGTATGATTATGACCTACTTTAGGATTTATGCCCTTGAAACATTTTCATGGCTTTTTCCATCCATGCGTCGCGCTCCACCCATGCAAAGGCTTCTGTAATATAATCCTTATCCAAATCTTTGATATACGCCATGGCTAAATCAAAACTATTTCGGACAGTAATCGTTCGTCCGCCTATGAATCGTTGATAGCTTATATAGTAATCAGGTACTGCTGAGCCCTCTCCTTGAAATAAAAAAGGGTTCATACCACTCAAAAACATTCCTAATGCTTCGCCTTGATGCTTATCCCAATAATGATCCAACGCCTGAAAAATCATAATATACAATTCAAATTCTGTCATTTAATCATCCTCCCAAATATTTTTGTTTAGTCCGGTTTTGGGATTCCAAGGTTTTGGCTCTTGATTACGGCCTCCCTCATTTATCATCATATTCTGATGCCGAACCCAGTCCTGCGTTCCATCCTCGTTTATCCTCACATGCCAATCATTGCCGTATTTATCTTTTCCAACATAATAGCGATGATCATTTGCTAAATCTAATATAAGCTTTCGATTCTCCGGAGTATCAGGAAGATGTCCTGGACGCTCGCCAAAAATGTGATTAAGCTGCGATTTATTTTTCGGAAGATCCACTTTACCATCAGAGTCCTCGGATTTCAATTCTGACGCAACTTTTTCTTCGTTCTCTTTCGCTTTTTCCTCGGACTCAATATGTCAATATCTTTAATTACCAAATCGGTAAATGAAACAATATTAGCTAACATCTTAAAAAGGACCATCATCGCGATGATCCTCTTTTTTTGGGCTACTTTAGCCCCCGGTATTTTTTTAAATTTTAATGTGCTTGTTCGTATTCGACGATGGCGTCCACTTTTTTGCCGGAGCGTTCGTTGTATTCATAGGTGCAGCTTAAATAGGCTTCGATGAGCTCTTTGGCCAGCATGTTGCCCGTCACCTGGGAGCCCAGGGTGATGATGTTGCAATTGTTGGACAAGCAGGCGCGTTTGGCCGAATAGACGTTGAGCACATTGGCGGCATAGGCGCCTTTGACTTTGTTGGCGGCCAGCATCACGCCGATGCCCGTTCCGCAAAAGAGAATGCCGCGATCATATTCCTTCGCCGCGACGGCTTCCCCGACAGCGGTGGCCACATGGGCATAGATGACGTCGTCACTGCCGAAATCTTTCACTTCATGACCCAAACCTTCAATAAATTCAATCATTTCCTGTTTATAGCTTTCCGCATTGGGATCGCAACCGACGGCAATTTTCATCATAATCCTCCTTTGGCGTTTTTTCGCCTTATGATCAAGTGTTAAGATTATTGTATAAGGCGGCCTGGATTCTGTCAAATCTTTTACCGCTTTTTGTCATCGTTTCAGAAATATCGCTTTTCTTATTTTTTTGCTGAGTCGCAGGAGGCAAGGAAGCGCGACGATAAGGACAGGCTCAATTTGACAGCCAGAGATCAAGGGATGACGTCCGTCCGCCGACGATGAGATTTTCAAAACGCTCTTTGAGGGCTTCCGGCGATGTTTTCATGCCGTCCAAAATCCAATCCACGATGATGCCCACAATGCCGAAGGTGTAAAACTCGGTGACAAAGTCCCGGTCTTCCCGATTCATCATGTGGCGATGGGGCGTGTCCGCAATGATTTGTTTTAACGTGATGGCCATGCTTTGTTCAAGATAGAGCACAAATTCTTCTTTCCCGGAGGATTTAAAAGCATTCATATAAAAGCGCCGGTCCTTTTGCATGACGGACAAGGTGCGGTATATCGCCTCGCTCCAATTATAAATGCTCAGCGTCACATTGGGACTGACCAGAGCCTCTTGCTGAAGGATCCAGGTGAACAAGTCGTATTTGTCCTGAAAGTGATAATAGAAGGTCTGGCGGTTTAAGCCGCAGCGCGACGTGATATCCGAAACCGTGATTTTGTCAAAGGCTTTTTCGTTCATCAACGATTTGAAGCCCGCGGCAATCGCTTGTTTGGTTTTTTCCTGTTTTGCCATTGATTTCTCCTTCTTTCCATCTCGCGAAGGGAAGACGCCGCCTCATCGGTCAAAGCACTCGCGGTTTATTGAAAGGCGCTTTTGACTTTGGACCAGAAGCTTTGGCCTTTTTTGTTGTTTTTATCCGTCAGGGTTTGGTCAAACTGACGAAGCAGTTCTTTTTGTTCCTTGCTTAAATTTTGGGGCGTTTCCACCCGGACCGTGACGTATTGGTCGCCCTTGCCGTAGCCGTTGACGTTGGCGACGCCTTTGTTGCGCATGCGAAGCACCTTGCCCGACGATGTGCCTTCGGGGACTTTCAGTTTGACTTTGCCGTCGACCGTGGGCACCGTCAGTTCCGCGCCCAGAGCCGCCTGAGCGAAGGAAATCGGCAGATCGACATAGATGTCGTCGCCCTCACGTTTGAAGATCGGGTCTTTTTTGACGTTGAGATAGACGTATAAATCCCCGGTGGTGCCGCCGTGCCGACCGGTGTTTCCTTTGCCGGATAGGGTCAATACCGAATTGCTGTCGACGCCGGCGGGAATTTTGATGTCCACTTTTTCTTCTTTTTCGACGATGCCGCTGCCGCCGCAGTCGCTGCAGGGATGATTGATGGTTTTGCCCTCACCGTGACAATGGTCGCAAACCACCGTTTGACGCATGACGCCGAACATCGTTTGTCTGGTGACGGTCTTCATGCCGCTGCCGCCGCAAACGCTGCAGGTTGTAATGTCCTTGGGGTCTTTGGCGCCCCGGCCGCCGCAGCTCTCACAAGCTTTTTTTCTTTTGATTTTGATGGTGCGCGTCGTGCCCTTGACGGCTTCCATGAAATCCAGATTGATGTTGATTTTCATGTCGGAGCCGCGTTCGGGTCCCCGTCTGCGGGCGCTGGTCCCGCCGAAACCGAAACCGGCGCCGCCGAAGAGATCCGAGAAGATGTCCTCAAATCCGCCGAAGCCCTGAGCGCCGTTAAAACCGGCGCCGCCGCCGAAGCCCTGGCCGTCCACGCCGGCATGGCCGAATTGATCGTAGGCGCTGCGTTTCTTTTCGTCGCTGAGCACTTCGTAAGCTTCGTTGGCTTCTTTGAATTTTTCTTCAGCCGCTTTATCGCCGGGATTGCGGTCCGGATGATATTTCATCGCGAGTTTGCGGTAGGCTTTTTTGATGGCATCGCCGTCGGCGTTTTTGTCGACGCCCAGCACGTCGTAGTAATCTCTTTTATTTTCACTCATGGTCTATCACCTCGTTTATAACCGGAATTATCATTTCGGCCGACTTTCTGTTTTTCGTTTAAAGCCGAAAAGAGATGACAACCGCAGAGGCCGTCATCTCTCATTGGGTTTTCACAGTCCGTCAACCGATTGAATTTCAATCCTGTCGATTGACGCCGGTCTCTCGCCCGGTTTATTTGTCGGTGACGTCTTCGTAGGAGGCTTCTTCCACGTCGTCGTCTCCGCCTTGTCCGGCAGCCCCCGCGTCGGGACCGGCCTGAGCGCCGGCAGCCTGTTGTTGGGCTTGGGCCTGTTCGTACATTTTTTGCGCGATGGGATACAGGGCTTCGTTGACTTTGTCGATGGCGGCGCGAATGACTTCCGGATCGTCGCCTTGGGCTTTTTCTTTCAAGTCGGCAATGGCGGCCTCGACCTTGGCTTTGTCGTCGGCGTTCACCTGATCGCCCAGATCTTTGAGCTGCTGTTCGGCTTGATAGGCGGTGGAGTCGGCGTTGTTGCGCGCTTCGATGATGTCTTTTTGTTTTTTATCTTCGGCGGCGTGTTGTTCCGCTTCTTTCACGGCTTTGTCGATATCCGCTTCACTCATGTTGGAGGTGGATTTGATGACGACGTTTTGGCTCTTGCCGGTTCCGAGGTCCTTGGCCGACACGTTGACGATGCCGTTGGCGTCGAGGTCGAAGGTCACTTCGATCTGCGGCACGCCGCGGCGAGCGGCGGGAATGCCGGCGAGCTGGAAGCGGCCCAGGGTTTTGTTGTCTCTGGCCATTTCCCGTTCACCTTGAAGCACGTGGATGTCAACGGCGGTTTGGTTGTCCGCGGCGGTGGAGAAGACTTGGCTTTTCTTGGTCGGGATGGTGGTGTTGCGTTCGATGAGCTTGGTGCACACGCCGCCCAGGGTTTCGATGCCGAGGGAGAGGGGTGTGACGTCGAGGAGCAACACATCGTTGACTTCGCCGGCGAGCACGCCGCCTTGGATGGCCGCGCCGATGGCGACGCATTCATCGGGGTTGATGCCTTTGTAGGCGTCTTCGCCGGTGAGGTTTTTCACCGCTTCCTGAACCGCGGGGATACGGGTGGAACCGCCGACTAAAATGACTTTGCCGAGTTCGTTTTTGGACACGCCGGCATCTTCCATCGCTTTGCTGACGGGGACACGGGTCTGTTCGACGAGATCAGCGGTCAGTTCGTCAAATTTGGCGCGGGTCAGGCTCATTTCGAGGTGTTTCGGGCCTTCCGCCGTGGCGGTGATGAAGGGCAGGTTGATGTCGGATTTCATGACGGATGACAATTCGATTTTTGCTTTTTCCGCCGCTTCTTTGAGGCGCTGGAGAGCCATTTTGTCGGTGCGCAGATCGACGCCGTTTTCTTTTTTGAATTCTTCGGCCATCCAGTCGATGATCTTTTGATCGAAATCGTCGCCGCCGAGACGGTTGTTGCCGTTGGTGGCTTTGACTTCGAAGACGCCGTCGCCCAGTTCCAAGATGGACACATCGAAGGTTCCGCCGCCGAGGTCATAGACCATCACTTGCTGGCTGTCGTCTTTTTCCAGACCGTAGGCCAGAGAAGCCGCGGTGGGTTCGTTGATGATACGGAGCACTTCGAGGCCCGCGATTTTACCGGCGTCTTTGGTGGCCTGACGCTGGGCGTCGATGAAGTAGGCCGGCACGGTGATGACGGCTTTTTCGACGGTTTCGCCGAGATAGGCTTCGGCATCAGCTTTGAGCTTTTGCAAAATCATCGCGGAAATTTCCTGCGGTGTGTATTGTTTGCCGTCAATGGTAACTTTGTAGTCGGAGCCCATGTGACGTTTGATGGACGAAATGGTGCGGTCAGGATTGGTCACGGCCTGACGTTTGGCCACTTGACCGACGAGGCGTTCGCCGTCTTTGGTGAAAGCCACGACCGACGGGGTGGTGCGGTTGCCTTCCGCGTTGGGGATGACAACGGGTTCGCCGCCTTCAAGCACGGCGACACATGAATTGGTGGTTCCTAAATCGATACCGATAATTTTTTCTTTACTCATTTTATTTCCTCCTGAATTGGATTGTTTGCTTTTTTAAAATCTATATGAATGGCAGTGACCTGCCCTCATTGGCGTTTGATATATTGGATTGATCCGTTATAGTTGATTGACCTTGACCATGGCGGGACGGATGACTTTGTCCTTGTAGGTGTAGCCTTTTTGGAAAACCTCGAGCACCGTCTGATCGGGGACCTCCGGATCATTTCCGACGGCAACGCCGTGATGGAAATTGGGATCGAAAGGTTTCCCTTCGGCGTCGATGGCTTTGAGGCCCTCGGCGTCAAGCACGCCCATCAGCTGATCGAAAACCATTTTGACGCCGTCCCGGTAGCTTCCGGCTTCGCCGGCTGCCTCAGCCGCCGCTTCCGAGCGTTCCAGATTGTCGATGATGGGCAGCAATTTCGTCATGAAGTTTTCCATGGTGAAAGCCGCGATGTCGGTTTTTTCCCGTACCGTGCGCTTTTTGTAGTTTTCAAAATCCGCCTGGAGCCGCATCATTTGATCTTTGATGCCTTTGACGGCTTCCTCGGCTTTTTTTTCGGCCATTTCCTTGATGGCTTTGGCCGGATCGATGGTTTTTGACTCGTCTTCGGCCGGCGCTGCGTCTTGGGACGCTTCCCCTTCGGCTTTGTTCACCCCGGCTTTTTCCGCTTCGATGTGAGTTTCCCGCTCTTCGGCGTTCCCTTCATCGACTTGGGCTTTTTTTGCCGCCTCGCTTTGCGGTGTTTTGTCTTCCGTCTGCGGTGTTTGTTTTGTTTCTTCCATATTATGTACCTCTAACCATTTGATATTGATCTGCTCTCTAATCGGAGGACGAGAGCAACCCCGCGATGTTGTGATTGATCTCCTGCCTGATGTATTCGAGCAGGGATCCGACTTTGCTGTAGCTCATCCGCGTGGGACCGATGACCCCGAAAGCGCCCATCACATTGCCGCCGGCCTCGTAGGTGGACGTCATGATGGAAAATTCGTGCATCTGTTCGTGGCTGTTCTCGTCACCGATGGTCACGTGCAGGATTTGGTTGCCGTCTCGATTTTCCCGAAGGATTTTCGCGAGCAGCGGCTTGGCCTGCACCACGTTGACCAAATTTTTGATGCTGTCCACGTCGGAAAATTCCGGATAGTTGAACAGATTGGTCACCCCTACCGCCGTCACGTCCGACGCTTCCTGAAGAAGCATCTCCCGGAGGGCCGGCAGGATATCTTTGAGCAGCTTGACTTCATTTTCGTCCAAAGACTGCATGGCCTCCACCGGCGCCGAGGTGATGTCCTGAAAAACGATGTTTTTCATCATGCCGTTGATCACGCCGGTAAGTTTGAGGGCCGACGCTTCGTCAACATCGCCGGACAAGGTCAGCTCGGTGTTGCGGGCAATGCCCTCGTTGGTCACGACCACCATCATCACGCGGTTTCGGATCAAGGGAATAATCTGCACATGCTTGCAATTAAACCGGGATACCCGAGGCGAGAGGACAATGGACGTGTAGTTGGTCATGTCCGAGAGCAACTGCGCCGTGTGGGTCATGGTTTGATCGATCTCCGCCGCCGCGTCGAGATAGCCTTTGTGAATATCCCGCCGCATGGTCTCCGCCAGCTTTTGAATCTGCATGATTTCATCCACATAATAGCGGTAGGCCTTTTGGGTGGGGATGCGGCCCGCGGAAGTATGGGGCGACACGAGAAAGCCCATGTCTTCCAAGTCGGCCATTTCGTTTCGAATGGTGGCCGGGCTGACGCCCAAGTGATAGCGCTTGGACAAAGCCCTAGACCCGACGGGTTCCGCCGTGTTGATGTAGTCTTTGATGATGGCTTCCAATATTTTTTTCTTTCTTGGTTTCATTTCCATGATTATCACCATCCTGAGTTATTAGCACTCATTGAACTCGAGTGCTAACATCTGACTATAATATAGCACCCTCCGGGTTGATTGTCAACCGGAAGGGTGCCGGGTTTTTGTATTTTAAATAATTTTTAAGCTAAACGAAGGCCATGAAGACCCGATTGGCGAAATCCAGCCCTTTTTGGCTCAAGCGGATCCCCTTGGCGCCGCGGACAATCAGCCCCGCTTTGAGCAGCTCGTCGATCTCCCCCGCGTAATCGTCAAAGAGATCCCGTCCGAACCGCGCGCGGTATTCGCCTTCGTCCACCCCCGCCAGCCGCCTTAAGCCCAAAAACATGAAATCTCCCCGCGCTTCGTCCTCGGACAGCAGGCGGTCTTCACTGAGCGCCGCTCCCCGGATATAGCCGGAAATGCTTGCCGCGTTGGCAAAGCGCCTGAGCCTTGCCCCGTCGAAGGAGGCGGCGCCGGCGCCGAATCCCCGATAAGAGACCAATCGCCAATAGCCGTTGTTGTGGCGGCTCTCAAAGCCGGCTCTCGCGTAGTTGGAAATTTCATATTGAGCAAAGCCCTGCCTTTGGGCTTCCTCGGTAACTCCATGGGCCATGTCCCGCTCGGTGTCCTCGTCGGGAAGAATGAGCTCGCCCCGGGCGAATTGTTCGGCAAAGGGCGTGCCTTCCTCAATGATGAGGCTATAGCAGGACAAATGCCGGACCCCGGGTAGCGCCGTGACTTCCCGAACCGCGGTTGTGACGTCCCACTGGGTCTGCCCCGGCAGGCCGATCATGAGATCGACGGAGATGTTTGAAAAGCCCGCCGCCTGAGCGTCGGCCGCGGTGTCCAAAAAATCCCGATGGGTGTGGACGCGCCCGAGGGTTTTTAGCAGGCCGTCGTCGGTGGATTGACAGCCGATGCTTAAGCGGTTAAAGCCCATTTGCCGGTAGGCTTTGAGTTTTTCTTTGGTCACGGCGCCGGGATTGACTTCGATGGTGCACTCGATCGTCTCGTCCGCCGCGTCAAAGTCGTACCGCCGGCGAAGGGCGTCCATCACCGCTTCGGTGTCCTCCACAGGCACCAACGACGGCGTTCCCCCTCCGAAATAGACCGAGGTGATGCCCGCACCGGCATGGTTGTCTTCTTTTTTTATTTCGGCAATCAGCGCGTCCCGATAGGCGCTGATTTGTCCCGGTGAATCGGGCGGCCCCGACAAAAAATCGCAATAGCGGCATTTCCGCGCGCAAAAGGGCCAGTGGACGTAGAGCATCAGCTCGTTTTGGTTTTTCAAAAGATATTCTCCTTATGACCAACAGTCGCTGGACAAGCCGGACGGCAAAGCAAAGAATCGGCAATCCCGGAACTTTTTGTTGATGATATGATTTTCAAAGCAACACCGATACTCATCTCTTCAAATCAAATTGGCATCATGAACCGGGCACGCTTCCCACAGCGCGCTGGCTTGTTGAAACCCATCCGCATTAATCGATCAAAAACCGATGATTTTTCTTATGATAAAATCATCAATTGACAAAACACAAAAGAGAAGCAAAAATCATCGTTCTACCGAGAAATGAAATCTGACCACAACGCTTTCGGCAGACTGTCAAAGCCGCCGATTTCCCTCCGAAATAGCCAGAGGGTCCATGAATGTTGGCATGGTTTTATTTTGGTCTTCAGCACATTGCGGATAACTTCTATCTGCGACACCAATGCCGGCGCCCGGTCAGGTCATTCCGAGTGAAGCAAAGGAGCCTGCACTGTTCGCACATGTGATCAGTCCTTCAACGCGGCCTCGGTTATCTCCAGGATGCCCGCTTCGGCGTCCATCCGACAATGAACGCCCAAGGGGATGGTCATCTTGGAATCACTGTGTCCGATGTGCAAATCCGCCATCACCGGTTTGCCGGCAGGCACGATGATGTCCTGAATAATCTCGTCCATATGCAGGCTGTATCCCTCGTGCATTTCAAAGCAGTTGGCGAAACAACCCAGCACAACCCCGGCGCAGCGCTCAAACATGCCCGCTTGCCGCAACTGAGTCAGCATGGCATCCAAGCGAGAATAGTATTCGCTGGTATCCTCCAGCACCAGCACCTTGCCGGTGGCGTCCAGTTCGTAGGGCGTGCCGCAGGCGGAAGCGATCAGCGTCAGGTTGCCGCCCACCAATGGCCCCTCGCAGCGTCCGGGCACGACGCACCGAGGCCGTCTGTTCTCGGGGTTCTCCATCAGTCCCAAGGGCTCGGTGGAAGTCAGCGCCCGCAGCATGCTGTTCTTGGTGTAGTCGTCAAATTTCACCCAGCAAGAGGCGGGCATCGGCCCATGGAACGTCACCATGCCCACTTTTTGGTGGATGGCTGTGTGCAATGCGGTGATGTCCGAAAAGCCCAGCAGGATTTTGGGATTGGCGCGAATGACGTCAAAGTCTACCAGATCCAGCATTCGCGCGGCACCGTAGCCGCCTTTCATGCACACCACGGCATCCACGCGGTCGTCCGCGAACATCCGGTTTAAACCTTCCGCTCGGGAGGCGTCCGTCCCGGAAAAATAGCCGTATTGCTCCAGGCAGTTGTCCGCCACGATCACGTTATAGCCCAATGCGTCGATGGCCTCCATCATCTTGGGATACTTTTTCTCCGGCTGCCGCAAGGCGCTGGATAGCCCCACAAGGCCGATGGTGCCGCCCTTGCGAAGGGGTTTGGGTTTGAGCATGGTTGAATGGTGGTTCATTAAACAATCTCCTTTAAAAAAACGGCAGAAGCATCTGCCGCTTTTTGTCAAAATCAATTTAGCGATAAAACAACGATCGATTAGGCGGAGGCTGTCGCGAGACGCGCCGTCAGCCGCCCCGAATGTCCCTAATCAATTGATCTTCAATATAGACTCCGTTAATCAATCCAGACTATCTTCGCGCCAAAGGCGTAAGGCATATCCCCCGGGAGCGAAGCTACTGTCGGTACTTTCGCCTGGTCGGAATGGTAGGCAAAGACCATGCGCCTGCCATTATAGGACCGCCAACTTTCTTTATTTTCAGGAAAATAAAAATATTTAGTTCTACGAGCATATACACCAGGGCGACCAAAAGAGTTTGACATGACTGTTGTTTCTCTATCTAAACACAATATCGGAAATGGGAGGTTATGGATATCAGCTCTAGAATAATAATAACTATCGGGTTGTTCAGTAATCCACTCTGTCCACCAACTTTCCGAAGCAAATAACGTTTTTACCTGAGAAGGCGTCGTACAGAATTTAAGGGTGCCTTCATAGATTTGATCATATCCCTGTGCCCGCGCCATGCTGATGGCTAAATCTTTTGTCAGCTTAATGAAAGCTTCGTTCCGATCACAGGCGGGATTATAGCTCGATAACCCCTGCCCTTTTGGCGCCAAAACCAGCTGCATCGCTTCCAGGCGATAACCAAATCCTTCGGTGCCGGCCTGTTCTCCGTTTTTGGCCCAATTCAGCCATCCGAAATTTTGCGCGTGAACGCGGTAATACACATCATAACGCTCGGCCATTTCCCCGGTCAAGCGCACCTGCATGGCTTCAAGGCGATAGCCTTTGCCGTCGGTGCCGCTCATCTCACCGTCTTTTTTCCACTGGGTTTCCCAGCCGATGTTTTGGATGTGGGTGCGGTATTCGACGCTGCCGTCATAAGCCGGGCGGTTGAGTTTGATGTTCATCCCTTCCAAACGGTAGCCGAGACCGCTGGTGCCGGCGCTTTGCCCGTCAACCATATAGGACTGCCAACCGATATTTTCCACATGGGTGCGGTAGGCAACGCGGTTGTCGGGATGGATGTTTTGTTCTCCCTGAATGATATAAGCGCGGTCGTCATTGGCTGCGGGATTAAGCCTCGGCGGCGTTTCTCCTTTTTTCACCAGGACAATCTGCATGCCTTCCAAGCGATAGCCGAAGCCGGCGGTTCCCGATTCCTCGCCGTTTTTGGCCCAGGAAAGCCAGCCGAAATTCTGCGCGTGAACCCGATAATAAACGTCATAATAGTCAGCGAGCTCCCCGGTCAGGCGCACCTGCATGGCCTCAAGACGATAGCCTTTGCCGTTGGTGCCGCTGATGGCGTCATTCGTTTTCCAATTTTGTTCCCAGCCGATATTTTGCACATGGGTGCGGTATTCGATGTTGCCGGAAAGTCCCGAATTGTCAAGCTTAACGGTCATGGCCTCAAGGCGGTAGGACAAGCCGGTGGTGCCGGCCATCTCAGCGTCTCGGACATAAGGCTGCCAGCCGATGTTCTCCACATGGGTGCGGTAATAAACAGAAGGAACAAATTCCGAGGGATTGGAAATGGTGACCGTTCCGACCGCCAGCCCGGTCGCCGCGTTGTAGGTTTGATTGGCCGCCGTGTCGACGCGGACGGTGTACGTTCCAATGTCAACAGGGGCCGAGACGATCTTTCCCGACGCGTCGGTGATGGTGATGTTGGTCACATCGCCGGCGGTGGCGTCTGCCTTGTCAACCGTGACGCTCACGGCCCTTCCGGTGTAAGCCGCTTTTTGGGGGCTCACCCGATACAAATCCGCGGTGGGATCAACGGGATCCTTTTTGACCCGGGCCAGGGCTTTGTCAAATTGGACAATACCGTAACCGAAAGCGTCATCCCGGCCAGCGGCGCCGAGGTCTTTGGCGGTGGATTCGATGATTTGTTCCACCTGCGCCGCGCTCAAATCGGGGGCTGCCGAGAGGAGCATCGCGGCTTCCCCGGCGACGATAGGCGTGGAAAAGGACGTGCCGCTGACGCTGTCATAGGTCGATGTGCCGAAGGTGCTGCTGTAGGTGTAGGTGCTTCGCACGTATTGACCCGGCGCCGAAACGTCCACCGAGGCATTGGCCGCGGAACTGCTGTACTTGTCAATCGTCGGCGTCGATGACCCATTCGAAAAATTGCAGGACAGCGCCCCAACCCCAATGACGCCTTCGCAGGCCGCCGGATAACAAAGGGCCGAGCTGGTGGCGCCGTGATTGCCGGCGGCGGCGACCATGACCTTGCCGGCGTTCACATTTTTTTTGACATAATATGACATGGTGTCAATGGCGTTTTGCGTGGTGGAACTTTGGACAATGCCGAAAGACATATTGACCACGCGAATGCTGTCATCCTTCGCGATGTCGTTTAACGCCGCGACGATGGCAAAAAGCCTTAAATCGGCATCGCCGTTATAGGTGCCGCCGGCGCGATAGGGCACGATTTTCACATTGGCCGTGCCGGTGACCCCGGCAATGCCGACACCGTTGTTGGCCGTCGCGCCGATGATGCCGCACACCCGGGTGCCGTGATAGGCCAGATCTTCTCCGGGATAGGCATTGTATTTCGGATATTCCGTACTGGTGCTGAAATAGTCCTTCACCGCATCCGTCTTGCCCGTCAAATCCTCATGCTGAGTCTGACACCCCGTGTCGATGACCGCCACTTTGACCGTATCGTTTCCCGAGATTTGATCCCAGGTGTTCACCGCTTTGGTTTGGGTATACACCGCGTCGGCGCGGCTGGAACCCGAAGTATACGACAGCTCCTTGTCGTTGGGGAGCCCCATCACGGGAATCTCCGCGTCTACAAAAGCCGCTTCCACTTTGTCGTTTCGGTCGATGGCCGCCGCCAAGGCTTCGGCGCTTGTGCCGTCTTTGGGTTGAATGAGATCCACATCGTCGGAAACCGATGAGGCCGCTTCCACCGTATCCCGGTTCAATCCCAAATCGGCGATATCGCCGCCTTCGTGATAGACAACCACAACCCGTTCATCGGCGGGACTGTTGAGGTCGACATCGGGTTTCTCCTCGGTTGAGGTGACCGTCCCCTTTTCATTTGCGGCTGAAAGCGTCGGAATATCCTCGGCAAGGGTCACTCCCGAACCAAGCAAAATGGCCAGGGTCAAAGCGAAAATGATCATCACGGAGCGATTAATTTTCATTTGTTTTTCCTTCCTTAATACTGTAATGTTGATCGAAATCATTTGCTATATATTATATTCGACAAAAGGAAACACGACAATGGGGTAATCGTGTATTTATTTCAAAGAGGAAATTTTGTGCAGGCAAAATACAGAAAAGCAGAAATCCGGCAAAGCCGGATTTCTACCTGAAGGATTCATTATTCATTTAAGCGATAAGCTCTTGTCAAGCGGACGTATGAACGATGCGTTTGCTCATCAGGTCATATAGACATTTGACAAGGCAACAGTCATGAGCACATAGAGCGATCGCTCGGGTGCGAATAGACGCCGAATTATGAGAATGCGAAGCATGAAGCAATGCGGGCTTATCGCACCGCCCTCGGGCGGCCTCTCCCCTCGTCAAATCGTGTTGAGATCGATCAAGGGAATTTCCGCCAGGGTGCGTTCGGATTCAAGACATCCGAGCAGGGCTCTTGCCGTATCCAGGGCCGTGATTAAGCTGATGGAGCTCTCGACGGTTTTTCTGCGCATGCGCACCGAATCCCGATGGGGCTGGCGCCCGGTGGCGGAGGTGGAGATCACATAGTGGACTTCGCGATTTTCCAACAGATCGCCGATGTTGGGTTTGGCCTCGGAAATGCGGCGGACCATGTGGGCGGGCACGCCGAAATCGTGCAGCGCCTTGGCGGTGCCGGCAGTGGCGTAGACCACAAAACCCATGTCGTGGAAGCGCTTGGCGATGGCGCAGGCTTCGGCTTTGTCCCGGTCGCGGACGGTGATGAGCACGCCGCCCTTGCGGGCCATGTCGTTGCCGGCGGCCACCAGGCCTTTGTACACCGCGTCACCGAAATTGGTGGCGACGCCGAGGACTTCCCCGGTTGATTTCATTTCCGGTCCCAGCTGGGTATCCACATCCTCAAGCTTGGAGAAGGAGAACACCGGCACCTTGACGGCCACGTGATCCTTGCTGGGATGCAATCCCGAAGCATAGCCCATGTCCGCCAGGGTTTCGCCCATCATGATGCGGGTGGCCAGATCGACCATCGGAATGTCCGTCACCTTGGAGATATAGGGCACCGTCCGGCTGGAGCGGGGATTGACCTCGATGACATAGACCTGACCGTCATAGACCACATATTGAATGTTGACGAGACCGATAACGTGAAGCGCCCGGGCGAGCTTGCCGGTGTAGTCGACAATCGTCGCTTTGACCTCATCGTCCAAGGTCTGGGGCGGATAAACCGAGATGGAGTCTCCCGAATGGACCCCGGCCTTTTCGATGTGTTCCATGATGCCGGGAATCAGATAATCGGTGCCGTCGCAAATGGCGTCGACTTCCACTTCCTTGCCCATCAAGTATTTATCGACAAGAACGGGATTGGTGATTTCGTGGGAGGTGATGATGCCCATGTATTCGCGAACGTCGTCATCGTTGTGGGCGATGATCATATTCTGACCGCCGAGCACATAGGACGGGCGCAAAAGCACAGGATAGCCCAAACGATTCGCCACGTCAAGGGCTTCTTCCGCGGTAAAGACCGTGTCGCCCTTGGGCCTGGGAATGCCGCAGGCTTCCAGGACTTCGTCAAAGCGTTCGCGGTCTTCCGCGGCGTCGATATAGGTGGGATCGGTGCCGATGATGGGCACCTTGATTTCCTGAAGGTGCTGGGTGAGCTTGATGGCCGTCTGGCCGCCGAACTGCACAATGGCGCCGATGGGATTTTCCGTTTCGACGACAGCCCGCACGTCCTCGGCGGTCAAGGGTTCAAAATAGAGGCGATCCGAGGTATCAAAGTCGGTGGAGACCGTCTCGGGATTGTTGTTGATGATGATGGCTTCATAGCCCAGCTCCCGAAGAGCCCAAGCGCAGTGGACCGAGCAATAATCAAACTCGATGCCCTGCCCGATGCGGATAGGACCGGAGCCGAAGACGAGGACTTTCTTTTTGTCGTCGTGATGTTCTTCCAAAAACAGCTCCGCCTCGTTTTCCCGGTCGCGAGTGGAATAGAAATAGGGCGTTTCCGCTTTGAACTCGCCGGCGCAGGTGTCGACCATTTTGTAGGAAGCGTAAGGCGCGTCGTTAAACTCGTCTTCAAAACCCTCGGGAAGGACGATTTTGCAGGTTTCCTTGTCATAGTCATACCCCGTCAGGCGAGCGATGGTGGAATCCAAAAATCCGAGTTCCCGAGCCACGTGAAGTCTTTCGGCGTTAAGGCCCTTTTCGGTCAAATCGTGTTCGATGACCGCCACATGGCGAAGCTTGTCAAGGAACCAATGGTCAATCATCGTGGTTTGGTTGATATCGTCGATGGACATGCCGCGATAGAGGGCTTCATAGACGACAAAACAGCGTTCGTCATCCTTGCGGGCCATGGCTTCCATGATTTCCGCGTCGGAGGCCATGCGGTATTTGTCCACGGACAGGGTGTCGAAGCCCAGCTCGATGGAGCGGACGGCTTTCATCATGGCGTGTTCAAAGCTGTTGCCGATGGCCATGATTTCGCCGGTGGCCTTCATCTGGGTGCCCAGGGTGCGCTGGGCATAGACAAATTTATCAAAGGGCCAACGGGGGAATTTGACGACGATGTAGTCAATGACCGGCTCAAAGCAGGCCGTGGTTTTGCCGGTGATGTCATTGACGATTTCATCGAGGCTAAATCCCACGGCAATGAGGGAGGCCATTTTGGCGATGGGATAGCCCGTCGCTTTGGAAGCCAGGGCCGAGGAGCGCGACACCCTGGGGTTGACTTCGATGACGGCGTAGTTGAAATTCTCGGGATCCAGGGCGAACTGACAGTTGCAGCCCCCTTCCACGCCGAGGGTGGAGATGATTTTCAGCGCCGAGGTGCGAAGCATCTGGTATTCTTTGTCGGACAAGGTCTGACAGGGAGCGACGACGATGGAGTCCCCGGTGTGAATGCCGACGGGGTCAAAGTTTTCCATGGAGCAAACGGTGATGACGTTGCCCTTGCCGTCCCGCATGACTTCAAACTCAATTTCCTTCCAGCCGGCGATGCCCCGTTCGATGAGGACCTGATGAATCGGCGAAAGTCTTAGGCCCCTGGTCGCGATGTGGTCAAGCTCTTCGGCGTTGTTCGCGATGCCGCCGCCGGTGCCGCCCAAAGTGAAGGCCGGACGCACGATGACGGGATAGCCGATGCGCTCGGCGAAGTCGATGGCGTCTTTGGTACTCTCGACGACTTTGGAGGGAATGGTCGGCTCGCCGATGGCGCGCATGGCGTCTTTAAAGGATTGTCTGTCCTCGGCCATGTCGATGGTGTCGACGTCGGCGCCCAAAAGCCTCACGCCGTGTTCGTCCAGAAAGCCCTCTTTGGCCAGCTGCATGGACAAATTGAGGCCGGTCTGGCCGCCCAGGGTGGAAAGAATGCCGTCGGGCTTTTCTTTGATGATGACCCGCTTGACGACATCCAGGGTCAAAGGTTCGATGTAGATTTCGTCGGCCATGGCCTTGTCGGTCATGATGGTGGCGGGATTGGAATTGATGAGCACCACATTGAGCCCCGCGGCGCGAAGCGCCTTGCACGCCTGGGTGCCGGCGTAATCAAATTCCGCCGCCTGTCCGATGACGATGGGGCCGGAGCCGATGACGAGTACTTTTTTCAGATCTTTTGCTAGAGGCATCCTTGTTGTCCCCTTTCCATTAAATCACAGAATTTTTCAAACAGATAACCGGTGTCGTTGGGGCCGGCGCTGGCCTCGGGATGGAACTGCACGGTGAAGGCGTGAATGTCGGGATAGTCGATGCCCTCGCAGGTGCCGTCGTTGACGTTGACGTGGGTCACGCGGCCGGCGCCTTCGGGCAGACTGTCGGACACCACGGCATACCCGTGATTTTGACTGGTGATGTACACCCGGTCACGGTCCAAGTCCTTGACCGGCTGATTGAGGCCCCGATGCCCGTATTTGAGCTTGACGGTTTTGGCGCCTCGGGCAATGGCCAGCAGTTGATGGCCGAGGCAAATGCCGAAAATCGGCTTGCCGTAGTCGATGAAGTCTTTGATGTTCTCGATGAGCTCCGGATTGTCCATCGGATCTCCTGGTCCGTTGGACAGCATGATGCCGTCGGGATTGAGGCGGCGGATGTCGTTGATATCGGAGTCGGCGGGCATGACCGTGACATTACAGCCGAATTCCAAAAGCTTGTAGAGAATGTTGTGCTTATAGCCGTAATCCATCAGCGCGACGTGATTGGCGCGGTTTTCTCTGGTGTAATACCAGCCCTTTTCGGAGCAGGTCACGGCCTTGACGGGCTGCACAACCCGATGGGCTTTGATGGCCGCAAGGAGCTCGTCTTTTTTGTCATAGACATTTTCCGTGGTGATGCATCCGCCGACGGTACCGTATTCGCGAATGCGGCGGGTTAAGGCTCTGGTGTCCACGCCCCAAATGCCCACGACGTTTTGGGAGACCAAAAAATCGTTGATGGTGCCGGCGTTTCTGAAATTGGACGGCTCTTCACACCATTCCTTGACAATATAGCCGGCCACCCAGCTTTTTTCGCTTTCCATATCGGCGGCGTTGACGCCGTAATTGCCGATTAAGGGATAGGTCTGCAAGACAATCTGTCCGCAATAGGACGGATCCGTCAGCACTTCCAGATAGCCGGTCATGCCGGTGGTAAACACCACCTCGCCGAAAGTCGTGCCTTCGACACCGAAGTGATAGCCTTCATAAACGGTGCCGTCGGCCAGCAAAATATAGGCGCGCTTATCGTTTTTAAAATATGACATAGTTTCCTCTCGCTTCCTGATGCGTGTCGTGCGGGTCTATCGCACAGCCAAATCTTCCCGTCCCGGTCCGACGCCGACATAATTCACCGGCGCGCCGACATAATCCTCAATGAATTTGATGTAACCCTTGGCGTTCTCGGGCAAGTCGTCGATTTTGCGGATGCCGCCGGTGGGTTCTTGCCAGCCGGGAAGTTCCTCATAAATCGGTTTGACCCGATATAGATCATCGGTGCCCGGCAGGTCGACAATGCGCTTGCCGTCAAGCTCATAGGCGACGCAGACCTTGATGGACGCAAGCTTATCCAGCTTGTCGATTTTGCACAGGGCAATTTCATCAAAGCCGTTGACCATGGTAGTGTAGCGGAGAATGGGCAAATCCAGCCAGCCCAGTCTCCGGGAGCGTCCGGTGCGGGCGCCGAATTCATCGTCGGGTTTGTCGCCTTTGCCGCGGATGATCGCGATTTGCTCATCCTCGGCATCCTCCGTCGGAAACGGCCCGTCGCCCACCGCCGAGGAAAAGGCCTTAGCCACACCGATGACGGTGTCGATTTTTTTTGCGGGGAACCCGCCGGATACCGCGGCGTAGGCCGCCGACGGACAGGAGGACGTCACATAGGGATAAATCCCCTGATCGATGTCCTTCATGGCAGCCAGCTGCCCTTCAAAGAGAATGTTTTTGCCTTCGTTGATATAGCGATGCACAAAGGCGATGGGCTCGACGATTCGCGGCGCAAAAAAAGCCGCCCATTTTGAGAGTTTCTCATCCATTGACGCCATGTCCACCGGCGCCGCGCCATAGGCGGCAAGCATGTTATTGACCACGCCAAGATAGGATCCCAGCTTGGCGCACGCGTTGTCGAGATCGAGTAAATCCTCCATCCGGAGATTTTTGCGAAGCATTTTAAAGGCGTAAGCCACGCCGATGCCGCGTTTGGTGGTGCCGATGCCGCCGGCCGCTTCCATCAGCGCGTCCAATTCCTGATGATAAGGCATCAAGATATGCGCCTTTCCGGAAATGTAAAGCCGGCTTACATCGACGCCGCCGGCCTCGATTTCCGCCATTTCCGACATGAGGACATCGGGGTTGACCACGGTGCCGGTGCCGATGAGGCAAGCGCCGTGTTCATTAAAGATGCCGCTGGGGACCAGGTGCATTTTAAAAACGCCCTTGTCGTTGATGACCGTATGCCCGGCATTGTCGCCGCCCTGGAAGCGCACGACCAAATCCTGCTTGTCCGCCAGATAGTCGATGATCTTGCCCTTGCCTTCGTCGCCCCATTGAGCGCCGACCAAAACTGTAATTGCCATGAGATTTCCCTTCCCGCGCCAAAAGCGCGTATACGTGATGCGAACCGCGTCTTTTTTGCCAGAGGGTGGCAGAGAAAAAGACGCTTTTAATTCAATGCGATTCTATCCATTGTCATTATAACACATTTCGTTTTTGAAACAACCAAATTTTCAACCTCGATTTGTTCCCCCCTTCATTCCTTAATCCTTTGTGTACGAACAAAAAAACAAGGCTGTCATAACTTTACAATTTCCGGACTTTTGGATATAATGCAAGGGACTTTTACGAGGAGAAAAGTTAATGAAGATAATGACGCGCCGATTTCCGTTTTTGTGGTTTCGGCGCTTTTTTTAACCTGTCAATCAATTGATGTCATACAAAATTTAATCCAAAGGAGTTTTACATGTCAGATTATCATGCGTCCCATCGCGAGTCGGAGTATCACGATCAAAAAGAAGACATTATCGAGTTGTTCGGCTCCAAGGTGTTTAACATCACGGTGATGCGAAAACGCCTGCCCAAGCACATCTATAAAAGCATGCTTCAAACCATCAAAGGCGACATGCCCCTGACCCTTGAGGTGGCGGAGGTCGTCGCCAACGCCATGAAGGATTGGGCACTGGAACTGGGCGCCACCCATTTCACCCACTGGTTTCAGCCGATGACCGGCGTCACCGCCGAGAAGCACGACGCCTTCATCAGCCCGACGGAAGAGGGCAAAGTCATCATGGAATTTTCGGGGAAAGAGCTCATCAAGGGCGAGCCCGACGCCTCCTCCTTCCCTTCCGGCGGTCTTCGCGCCACCTTTGAAGCCCGGGGCTACACCGCCTGGGACCCCACGTCCTACGCCTATGTCAAAGGTACCACACTCTATATCCCGACGACGTTTATCTCCTATTCCGGCGAAGTTTTAGACAAAAAAACACCGTTGCTTCGCTCCATGGAGGCCCTCTCCGACGCCGCTGTCCGGGTGCTCCGCTTATTCGGCAACACCACCGTCAAACGCGTCAACTGCACCGTCGGCGCCGAACAGGAATATTTTTTGATCGACAACGAAATGTTCAAAAAACGCAAGGACTTGATCCTCTGTCACCGCACCCTTTTCGGAGCTGAGCCACCGAAGGGCCAGGAGATGGACGATCATTATTTCGGCCGTATCCGCGGCCGCGTCGGCTCCTTTATGCGCGACGTCGACCGGGAATTGTGGAGCATGGGCGTCCCCTCCAAAACCCGCCACAACGAAGTCGCTCCCTGCCAGCACGAGCTGGCGCCGGTGTTCTCCGTCTGCAATCAGGCGACGGATTCCAACCACGTGGTCATGGACACGCTGCGCCGTCAGGCCCCCAAGCACAACCTGCACTGTCTGTTCAACGAAAAGCCCTTTGAGGGCGTCAACGGCTCCGGCAAGCACAACAACTGGGCCATCGCCACCGACACCGGCGAAAACCTCTTGGATCCCGGCGAAGATCCCGCTTCCAACTTGCAGTTTTTGACCTTTTTGACCGCCGTCATCGAAGCGGTTCACCGCTATCCCGAGCTCCTGCGCTGCACCGTCGCCAGCGCCGGCAACGATCACCGTCTCGGCGGCGGCGAAGCCCCTCCCGCCATCATCTCCATCTTTTTGGGCGATCAGCTGACCGCGGCGCTTGAATCCATCGAAACCGGCGAAGCCGTCGCCGAATCCGAAGAGGAAATCATGGATCTGGGCATTTGCGCCGTCCCCAATTTCGTCACCGACGCCACCGACCGCAACCGCACATCGCCCTTTGCCTTCACCGGCAACAAATTTGAATTTCGTATGCTCGGCTCCAACCAATCCATCGCCGGTCCCAACATCGCCTTAAACGCCATCGTCGCCGAAGTCCTTTCGGAATACGCCGATATTTTGGAAAACGCCGACAATTTCGAAAAAGAATGCAAGCGCATGCTCAGACACCAACTGCGCGAACACAGAGACATCATCTTCAACGGCAACAACTATACCGATCACTGGGTGCGTGAAGCCGAGCGCCGCGGTCTTCCCAATCTGGCCACCACCCCCGATGCCTTCCGTGAATACTGCCTGCCCAAAAACATGGACGTCATGGACAAGCACCGCATCTATTCACCGCTGGAAATGCAGGCCCGCCAGGAAATCCATTTGGAAGAATATTCCAAAACCGTCAACATCGAAGCCAAAACCATGATTTCCATGTCCCGCCATGAAATCGTGCCGGCCTGCCTCGATTGCGTCCGGGATTTGACGACCATCCTGTCCCAAAAACAAGCCGTCGGCATGTCCACGGACGACACGGCCGAGCGGCGCATGGCCGAACGCATCTCGGCGCTCACCGCCGAGACCATCGACCGCACCGACGCCCTCGAATCCGCAAATCAGCGCGCCGACGCCACCTCCGGCGCCCAGGAAAAAGCCGATTTCTATTTGTCGGATGTCATTCCCGCAATGAACGCCTTGAGACAAAGCGCCGATGCCCTTGAGAAAATTGTCGGCCGCAAATACTGGCCCTATCCGATCTACGAAGACTTGCTGTTCTACATTTAACAAGAGCTTTTTGAAGCTTTACATCACAACAAAAGCCGGCATCAAGGGTTTTCCCTTCCTGCCGGTTTTCATCTTTTGATTTTGATGACCCAATTTTGAATGAACCGCTCAATAAATCCGACAACGCGGGCAGTAAGCGGCCAAGCTTAAAGCAAAATCACAGAAAAGCGGTTATAATAGATAAAAAAAGTTAACCATCAAATCATATTTACATCCACAGCCAAATATACAGGAGAAATTCATGAACAAAGTTCAACAAGCCACCGCCAATTTATCAAACCTTCCCATCAAAATGATCATGCAGCGCCTGAAAGTACCGACACCGCCGGTATTGGAAGGGCCGGACATGGTTTTGCGTTTTCCCGAAGTCATCGCCGTCACCGGTGTGCGGCGTGTGTTGATTGTCGCAGGACCCACCGTGTCTGCCTCGGGGATGATCGACCCCTTCATCGATGCCCTGAAGCAAAACGGCATCGACGCCGTCCTCTACGACAAAACGATGCCCAACCCGACCATCCAAAACGTCTATGACGCCGTCAAAGTCTACAACACCCGGCATTGCGACGCCGTGGTGGGATTCGGCGGCGGCTCTTCCCTCGACTGCGCAAAAATCGTCGCGGCCAAAGCCACCAACGACATACCCGTCGAACACATGGACGGCGCCTTTAAACTGCGTTTTCGCGCCACGCCGTTCTTCGCCGTGCCCACCACTTCCGGCAGCGGCAGCGAATGCTCCATTGCCTCGGTGATCACCAATCCCGAGACCAAAACCAAAAACCTCATCGCCGACACCCGCCTCATTCCCTTGGCGGTCTGCTTAGATCCCAAGCTCGCGGCCTCCATGCCCCCCTCGGTCACTGCCGCCACGGGCATGGACGCCCTCACCCACGCCATCGAAGCCTATGTGGGCGACATGGACACGTCCTTTGTGCGCGATAAAGCCCTCACCGCCGGCGCCGAAATTTTTGCCCATTTGGAAAACGCCTATATCGACGGCGACAATTTGGACGAGCGCATGGCCATGATGCACGCCGCCTTTTTTGCCGGCGAAGCCTTCACCCGCGGCTTTGTGGGCTATGTCCACGCCTTCGCCCACGCCATCGGCGCCCGCTACGATCTCTCCCACGGCAAATTAAATGCCATGCTCTTGCCCCATGTACTGCGCTTTTATCTCAAGAGCAAAAAAGCGACGGCCAAGCTATCGGAATTTGCCTATAATGCCGGCCTCGGTGAGCTCACCGAAGATGACCGCACCCTGGCCGAAGCTCTCATTACTCGCATCGAGGACATGAACGCGGCCATGGACATTCCGGCCGTCACCGACGCCATCAATCCCGACGATGTGCCCGAACTGGTCGACCACGCCTTGAGCGAAGCCTGGCTCTATCCGGTACCCGTTGTCATGACCCAAGGAGACGGCATGCGCCTTATCGCGGCCATTTCCGCCTGTTAAAGCTTGCGCTTTGGCAAACGATATGATAAAATAGCATTACATTCAAAAGGCAGTCTTCTTATAGATGGTATAGAAATAAGTCAAATCGGCGTAGTCTATCACAATCGTGACGGACTGCGCTTTTGCTTTACCATTTTTATAAGGAGGCGTAACTATGCCACAAAACAAAAAAACAGGGATTTCTCTTCGGACTGATCATGTCTTACACCATGGCCATCGGCATGGAGGTGTATAACATCGCCATTAAAATGGGATTTCACACCAACCCCGGCGGACTGGCAACCATGACCAATGCCGTCTTTCCCGCTGCCCTGGTCGAAGTTGCCTATATGGGTCTGATTGTCCTACTGACATCGAGTCTCTGGGGCAATCGTCTCGGCGCAGCCATCGCGAATCGTTGTCTGTCACCGGATGACGTGCCGCCGTTTATCTTCTCCCTCGTTCGTCAAAGTGCCACGGTGCTCATCATGTGCCCGACGATGAGTCTCATTGCCGCCATTCTATTCGGCATTTTTCTCGGCGGCGCAAATCCTATTGATTTACCCGCCACGTGGGTCGGGACGATCATCAAAAATTTTCCGATGGCGCTTCTGTGGAACATCTTTGCCGCGGCGCCCGTCACGCGTTTGATTTTTGGTTTGTTCGTCAAAAACGCGCCGTCTTCCGATCCTTCATGAGGACAGAACGCTAACGTCAAGATTTGCCGTGAACGAAGGCCGAAAAAAATGGACAAGACCTCATCTGTGATGTAAGATGAACCTATGAAAACGTCAAATCCAAACACTGGAAAAAAATCCGATCATCGACCTTTACGCGTCATAAAATCGTTACTTTTGATCCTTACGCTTTCCACCGCCCTTCCCTTGCTTGTCGGTTGTGCGGCAAATCACGCGTCTGCCCCCGTCAAAAAAATCTCCGAAGGTTTCGATCTTGAGGCCACCCTACCCCACGACGGGGACGCCTTCACCGAAGGATTGTTTTTTGACCAAGGAAAGCTTTATGAATCCACTGGGCTTTCGGGCCGCTCCAAAATCCGCGCGAAGGTTGATCTCAAAACCGGAAAAGCCGCCGCGGAGACAGCTCTGCCGAACAGCGCCTTCGGCGAGGGCGCCTGCGTGATGAACGGCGAACTCTATGTCCTCACCTACACCGAAGGCAAAATCTTCGTCTTTGATCCCGAAACCTTAGCGCTAAAACGGACCATCGACGGTTATCCCCGGGAAGGCTGGGGTCTGACCACCGACGGCGCGCGCCTTTACGCCGGCGACGGCACATCCCATCTCTACATCCTTGATCAAAACGGCAAAACCGCCCGGACCATCGACGTGCGAGACGGCGGCAACGCCGTGGAGAACATCAATGAGCTTGAATGGATCGACGGCAAAATCTGGGCCAATATCTGGATGACAACGGACATTGTCATCATCAATCCCGAAACCGGAAAAGTCGAGACGCGTTTTGACTGCGGCGAGCTCAAAGACAGCATTCCCCATCAAAACACCGACGATGTGTTAAACGGCATCGCCTATGACAAGGAATACGAAAAAATCTATCTGACGGGAAAACGC
The DNA here is from genome assembly GCA_017405085.1 of Eubacteriaceae bacterium. GTDB lineage: Bacteria > Bacillota > Clostridia > Eubacteriales > Eubacteriaceae > RUG12931. The sequence goes on along the minus strand of JAFRBB010000026.1, from coordinate 94,305 downwards.
TGGCAAAGCCTGTTTGTCTTTTCCCCGCGAAAATAAAAGAAGGCCGGGGATAGATTCATCACGATTTTATAAAAGTTCTGATTGACAAAGCCCATCATGGCCTGTTATAATAACAATGTTGTTTCGAGAGGTACCGAAGCGGTCATAACGGGGCGGTCTTGAAAACCGTTAGGGTGCAAGCCCACGTGGGTTCGAATCCCACCCTCTCGGCCATTTCACGCTCGAGCAACGACAATCTCATATCTCTTGAAAGCCATATCAGTTTGGGCTTTCAACATTCGCGGAGAAGTACTCAAGTTGGCTGAAGAGGTGCCCCTGCTAAGGGTATAGGCCGTGTGAGCGGTGCGAGGGTTCAAATCCCTCCTTCTCCGCCATTTTTTATTTTACCGGAGTGATCGACCGCAAAATCCGGCGATGATCTAACAAAAAGACGCGCCGTCAACATACCAACGCAAAAAAAAGACACATGACCGTGTCTTTTTTGATTTTCGTTTTATTCGTCGATCGGCTCAAAAAAACCGTGGGCTTCACACACCCGGTAAATGCCGTCGTCCACGTTTGCCGGCGCCACCTCGTCGGCTCGGGCTTTTAAGGCGTCGCAGCCGTTTCCCATGGCGATTTTATAAAACAGCTCGTCAAACATGACCAAATCATTGGTGTCATCCCCGAAAACGACGGTGTCTTCGGGATTACCGCCCGCAAGGGAAAGGAGACGCATCACCCCGGCTTTTTTGTTGTCCGGCTGAATAATCAAATAATTTTTCTCAAAGCGCAGCGCGCCGATATCGTTTTGCCGTGCGATTTCCGAGAGGGTCTCGAGCTCCCCTTCTCTTTCGGGCGGGACCGAGACATACATTTTGTAAATGGTCTCGGCCATCGGGTCAAAATGCTCATCAATGATATAAGTCGTGGGTTCCAAACGATAGCCCGCCTGATCGTAAAAGCGAAAATCCTCGGCATAGACCTTGACGGAATCATCCGTCGCGCACATGACGCCGAAACCTTTTTCCTTGGCCTCAAGATAGAGCGAGCGCGCCAGCTTTTGATTGATGGGGCGGTTTTCCACAAGCTTGCCGTCCATCACAATGCCGTGCCCGCCGTTGCAAACCATATTGTCAAAGCCGTGCGCGTCAAAAAACCAACGCGCTTTATAATGCGCCCGTCCGGTGGCAATGGCGACAAAATGACCCGCCTTCCGAAGCTTTTCAAGAGCCTTTTCGGCTGAAGGCACAATTTCACCGGTCTCCCGCACCGTCAGGGTGCCGTCAATATCAAAAAAGAAATAATGCTTTTTCATGATACCTCCAAATGGATGCTTTGCCCAAAGTATAACACATTTTAAAGCATCTTGCGATTCTGCCCCGCAACAATAAGGAAACGCTTTACAAAACGTCGATTTCGGATTAAAATAAACGTGGAAGAAAAAAAGAGACACCCTCAAAGGAAGGAGAATCGTCATTATGAAATTTACAGTAGACCAGGAAGCCTGCATCGGCTGCGGCATGTGCAAAGCCACCGCTCCCGACGTGTTTGATTTAAACGAGGACGGCAAAGCCTTTGTCCTCATGGAAGACGTTCCGCCCCAATTTGTCAGCGCCGCCCATGACGCCTTTGAAAATTGTCCCGTCGGCGCCATCATGGAAGACTATAAAAAACAAAAAAATTGATTGTCCGGCCTATGCCGGATTTTTTATTTCACGGAAACACCGATCATCATCGGGTATTTTTTTGCCATTTTGGAAATATTGGATTAAAATCGTGAATTCATTTGGGGTTTTTGATAAAAAGAGTGGCAAAAATTATGATTATCGTCTACAATATGAGAGTAATTTTGCTTTAAAGGCAAAAACCAATCAATTAATTGACTAAGGGGGAATCCATAATGAAGAATTATCCGACCAAAAACATTCGTAATGTTCTGCTTTTAGGACACGGAGGCAGCGGAAAAACGACGCTGACCGAAGCCATGGCTTTCAACGCCGGCGCCATCGATCGCATGGGGCGCGTGGACGAAGGCAACACCCTGTCCGACTTTGAAGCGGAAGAAAAGAGACGAATGTTCTCCATTTCTTCATCCATTGTTCCCGTGGAATACGGCGGTCACAAAATCAACATCATTGACTGCCCCGGGTATTTTGACTTCATCGGGGAAGCCCACGCCGCCCTGCGCGTCGTGGATGCCATCATCATCGTCGTGGATGCCCTTGCCGGTGTGCAAGTCGGCACGGAAAAAGCCATTGCCCTGCTCAAATCCGTTGATGTTCCGGCTTTCGTCGTCGTCAACAAAATGGATCGTGAAAACGCGGAATTTTCAAAAGTCATGGACAATTTGAAAGAAACCTTCGGCAATAAAGTCATTCCTTTCGAACTGCCCATGGGCGAAGGCCTTGATATGCACGGCGTCGTCAACATCGTCGACATGACCGGCAGCGAACGCAAAGAAAACCGCTGCTTCGATTGCGAAATTCCCGATGAAATGAAAAGCGACTTAGAACCCTACCGCGAAATGATCATGGAAAGCGTCGCTCAAACCAGCGAAGACTTCATGGAAAAATATTTCGAAGGCGAAGAACTGTCGCCGGAAGAAATTCACTACGGCATCCGCACCGGTGTCCACGACGGCGATCTCATTCCCGTGCTTTGCACCTCCGCTGTCCAAAACATCGGCGTCGAAACCCTGGAAAACATGATCATCGAATACCTGCCCTCGCCTGACGAAGGTCAAAGCATCGTCGGCAAAAACCCGGCAACCTCCGATGAAATCAAACGCAACTGCGATCTGGAAGAACCGTTCTCCGCTTTCGTGTTCAAAACCGTTGTCGACCCCTTTGTCGGCAAGCTTTCCGTCTTCAAAATCATGTCTGGTCTTTTGAAAGCCGGTCAAGATATCTACAACGCCTCCCAGGACAGCAAAGAAAAAGCCAACCATATCTACATGCTCCGCGGCAACAAACAAATCGAAGTGGAAAGCCTGGAAGCCGGCGACATCGGCGCTTTCTCCAAGCTCTCCAAAACCGCCACCGGCGACACGCTTTGCGATCCGGCCAATCCCGTTGTCTATCCGGCCATTGACCTGCCCAAACCGGTTCTTTCCATGGCCATCGAACCCAAGAGCAAAGGCGACATCGACAAACTCTCCACCGGGATTCACCGTCTGGTGGAAGAAGATCCCACCGTCACCATGGAACGAAACGGCGAAACCAAACAGACCCTCATTTCCGGTCTCGGGGAAATGCATCTGGAAGTCATCTCCAATAAACTCAAACAAAAATTCGGCGTCGACGTCGATTTGGAACCGATGAAAGTTCCCTATCGCGAAACCATCCGCAAAAAATCCGATGCCGAAGGCAAGCACAAAAAACAATCCGGCGGCAGCGGCCAATACGGTCATGTCTTCGTCAAATTCGAACCCACCGCGGACCCCAACGACAACTTTGAATTTGTCGATCAGGTTGTCGGCGGCGCCGTTCCGAGAAACTTCATTCCCGCCGTTGAAAAAGGCCTTGCCGACTGCATGAGCACCGGTGTGCTCGCCGGCTATCCGGTCACCGGCGTTCGCGCCACCTTATACGACGGCTCCTATCACGCCGTCGACTCCGACGAAATGTCCTTCAAAATGGCCGCCACCCTGGCTTACCGCAAAGGGATCGCCGATGCCTCACCGGTTCTCTTAGAGCCCATCTACACGCTGAAAATCACCGTCCCCGAAGAATACATGGGCGATATTATGGGTGATCTCAACAAAAAACGCGGCCGCATCATGGGCATGGAACCCATCGAAGGCGGCAAACAGGTCATCACCGCCGAAGCTCCGCTGGCAGAACTTTTCAAATACGCCACCGAGTTGCGCTCCATGACCCAGGCCCGCGGCGAATTCGAAATGAGCTTTGCCCGCTATGAAGAAGCGCCGGCCTCCGTCACCGAAAAAGTAATCGCTGATGCAAACGGTGAAAAAGACGGCGGCAAAGACGCCAAAAAAGACAAGAAAAAGAAATAAACCGGTATAACGTCAATCCCGCGTATTCCATGATCAAAACCGTCGGCATCGCCGGCGGTTTTGTTTTTCTTGCCGTCACGCCCCATCATCAACTGTCGTTTTATAGATCCATTCATCCTCACCGGACATCAGCGGGAGAACGCATGGTAATATAAAAAAACGTGCTTGGGTTTGTTTCCAAACACGTTTTTTATTGCCGTATTTTTGTCAGCGCAACATCTGATTAAAACGCAATATGTTTTTAAAACGCCATACAATTGTGCCTTCACTCATTAAAAGCGGCTTATTTCTTTGTGATTGTTGTATGAGGATGGCCTTATGATTTAAACGTCTCGTTTAATATCTGTTCACTGATGGCAGCGTTGGTCATTTCCGCCCAGCTATACTGAGCCATGTACTCGCCCTGATAAGCGGTGATTGCCTTTTCGTCTCCTTCCAAAAAATGATAATAATCACAATCGATCCGATCTTTCACAATAGCGATTTTCCCCCGTTGTCTGACCACAATGTCCAACAGATCATAGTCCGTCAACGTGTTTTTGAGGTCGGCCCGGATATTCTTAAAATAAGAATTGTGCGCTCCGGGACGATCGTCATCCCAAAGCACGGCGACCAACTCACCGTTGCTCACAAAGGCGCCCCGGCGATCAACGAGATAGGCCACCAACTCTCGGGTTTTACTGTATTGAAAAGACAGAGGTTTGCCATCATAAAAGATCTCAAAATTGCCAAAGGTCTGAACCCGAATCTTTAAGGATTCCTCCTTCGATGGGACAGGTCTTCGCAAATCCGAAAGCTCTTTGGCCAGCTTTTCCGCGCTGATGGGCTTGGTGATATAGCCGCTGGCATGCAAATTAAAAGCGTCGCCAGTATACTCGCTGTAGCCCGTTGTAAAAATAATATTGATGTCGGGATTCATCTCGATGAGCTTTTCAGCTGCCTGAAGCCCATTCATATCTCTCATTTCAATATCGAGAAACGCCACATCAACGGGATTCTCCGCCACATAATCAATGGCCGCTTTCGCATCGCGAAATCCCGTAACCTGCGCCTCGGGATCCACTTGACGAATAGTTGCCATCAATCCCTGTAATGCCGGTTTTTCGTCATCCACTGCGATCATTCTCATGGTTATTCTCCTTCGGAATTGTGATATCAACGGTTGTGCCCTTCCCTTCAGCGCTGGTGATGGTCATGTCTCCATCGCACATAAGCTTAAGACGTGTGTGGGTGTTGGCCAAACCGATGCGATTTCCCGCGTCGGGGGATGTCGCATATTTATCTTTTTGCTGTTCATCTTCTTCGTCGGGACTATTTTTCGAAAAATTGGCGATTTCCAACGAGCGTAAAGCTTCCTGATCCAACAGGGAACGCTTTTCAAGACCAACTTCGGGATCGTCGAACATGTCAAGAGAAGCCGGGTCAAATCCCACGCCGTCATCTGCCACGCGAATGTGGTAAGCCTCATCGCTCTCCCAGGTGGAAATATTCACCGTGCCGCCATTGGGCTTATAGCGAATGCCGTGTTTGACCGCGTTTTCCGCCAAGGGCTGCACTGTGAACACCGGCAGTTTAAAGTCCGTACACCGGATATCATAGCAAACCGTCAATTCCTCTTCATAGCGCAGTTTTTCCAGCGACAGATAATGCTTTACATATTCAAGCTCCTGGTTGAAAGGCACCGGTGTCTCGGCGTTCATCGCCTTGAGATTATCCCTCAAATAATCGGAAAAGGTTTCAACGGCACGCTGAGCCTTGGCTGGATCCGAGGCGCAAAGATAATAGATGATGTTGAGCACATTGAAAATAAAATGGGGCCTGACTTGCTTTTCCACTTCCGAAAGTCTTTGCTCGGTCAAAATCTTTTGTTGATCGATGAGAATTTCCGTATTCATTTTTGTTCTGGAGACAAAAAGTAATACGGTGGCCGTCGTCGCGCCGACGCTTACCGGTGAATAACCGTAAATATAAAACTCCGTCACGCTGATGAATATGGGAAGAACGAAAAACAACGTAAAAGCAATGCGCTCAAGGGGCATCAACCAATTGTGCTCGCTGATGACCAAATACCCCAGAAGCATCAATCCGACAAAGCTGGATAAGTACGGCACCATGATGATGGGATGTGCTTCAACGCTTTCCCACACCCCGGGCATCGCGGCGTAGCCGAATGCCCTTGAAAAGAAAAGGCCGATAATGCCGATGGCGCAAACCGTGTATGTGATTCCGCGCCAACGGCGATGTGGGTTGCCGTTACGCCGTTTAATAAGATAGACAATATAGTCCGCGGTGACCATCATTAACGCGAAATTGAGACAATTCGTGATAAAATCGGACATCTGCGCCGCTGTAATCCAATACGCGTGGTAATTGGTCATTTCCCAGATCGCCCAGGACATCATATCGGTGATGAGTCCCGCGGCGTTGAGCACGAGAATTCGAATGAGTCTTTTGGTCCCTTCCCGGTCAAAATCCCGGTAATAATGCGCCGTCAGCGCGAAAACCAGGCATAAAACCGCGCCCCAAATATCAAAACTTGCATAGATTCCCTGTAGATTCATGATTCACATCCTCACATGAACGAAAACCAACCAAAAGCTATCTCTTTATTTCTTAACGATCATCATTCATGGCGTAAGGCGTCGATGGGATCGAGCTTGGCGGCTCTGCTCGCGGGATAGGTTCCGAAAAAGATGCCGACCAAAACCGACACGCCGAAGGCCATGATCACCGAGCCGACGGAGGGATAGACATTCATCTCAAATCGAAGGCCAACCAGAAAGGCGACAAGGGCCCCGAAAACCACGCCGATCATGCCGCCGACCACACAGAGAATCACCGCTTCGATGATAAACTGTCTGTGAATATCGCGGTTGGTGGCGCCCAAGGCTTTGCGTATGCCGATTTCCCGGGTACGCTCCGTCACGGAAACCAACATAATATTCATCACGCCGATGCCCGCCACCACAAGAGAAATGCCGGCAATGGTCGAAATGGCCATGGATACGGCGGAAAAGACATCGCCGATCATGTTGCCCGAGTTCGGCGGTGTATAGTCATAGCTGATTTTATAATCTTTATTGTCCGCATAAAATCGCTCGGTCAGATAATCCGACATATCCGCCGCCAGATTTTCCAGATTATCCGTCAGATTATTTCCCTTCACTTTGACGGAGGTATAACCGCTGTAGACGGTTTGATCCGAAGAAGCCATATCGCCATTGAGTGTATAGGGCACATAAATCTGATGGGTTTCCGACGAGTCAATGCCAAACATTTTAACAACGCCGGAAGTCACCGCGTTTTCATAAATGCCGATGATCGTAAACGTCACGGTTTTGCCGTTGACCGACGCGTTAAAGGTTTTTCCGAGGGCAGTATCGGAGGACGAGCCGAAATAGACTTTTAAAAATTTTTCGGGGACGATGGCCACCCGCCTTTTGCCGATGACGTCATCTTCACTAAAACTTCTTCCCGATAACATCGGGACATTTTCCGTCGCGGCGCCTTCCGCCGTCAGTCCCGTAAAACTCAGCTGCGTTTCTCTGAGATCGTCGGCATGGCCGGAGGCGATGGAAACGGAGCTTCCGATTTCCGCGAATTTTCCGTCAAAGCGGGTGCGCAGCGCCTCGATCATCCTGTCGTTGATGCGGTCTTTCTCCGCCATATCGTCACCGTAAAGCAGAGCAAGGATAAACCCGCTCTCTGAGGATTGTCCATCCCGGGAAGCCACTTTAAGGGTAAAGGCGTTGGATGTGCCGCGCTCAAAACTCTCGTTGATTTCATTTGTAATCCCATTACCGACGGAGGAAATAGCCACGACGGCGCCGACGCCGATGATCATGCCGAGCATGGTCAGAATCGAGCGCATTTTGTTGGCCACCAGAGAGGAAAAGGCCATGCGAATATGTTCGCTAAGTTGCACTGACGGCCTCCCTTCGCACACTGCCTCTCCGCTCGCCGATGATGCGGCCGTCGGAAAGGGTGACGATGCGGTCGGCCTCTTCCGCCAGCTCATCGTTGTGGGTGATGAACACGATGGTCTTGCCGCCAATCTGGTGCAAATAGTGAAAAATATCCACGACGAGACGGCCTGTTTTGCTGTCGAGGGCGCCGGTGGGTTCGTCCGCTAGGATGATGGCCGGATCGTTGGCCATTGCCCGGGCGATGGCCACACGCTGATTTTGACCGCCGGACATTTCATTGGGTTTGTGATCCTTCCAGGGCAGCATTCCGACACTGCCGAGAAGCTTTTCCGCCCGAGCGCGGCGCTCGCTTCTGCCGACGCCGGCATAGAGCATGGGCAGCTCCACATTGGCTAAGGCCGATGAGCGGCCGATAAGATTGAAAGATTGAAAAACAAAACCGATTTTTTGATTGCGGATGTGTGACAGTTCCTTATCTTTGATCTTTGACATATCGAGACCGTCGAGCATATATTGTCCCTCGGTGGGACGATCGAGGGCGCCGATCATGTTCATGATGGTAGATTTACCCGACCCCGATTGTCCAACAATGGCCAAAAACTCCCCTTCGTACACCTCAAGGGAAACGCCGTGAAGCACCTCCAACTCGTTGGGGGTGCCCACAAAATAGCGTTTGACGATATCGCGCATTTCAATAATTTTTTTGGCCATTTTATTTCTCCCGATAATTTGTTGTCCGTCATGATTAGTTTGTCCCGTTTGACGTGGTTGATTTGTCCGTGATGATCACTCTATCCCCTTCGGCCACTTTGTCCGTCTCCTGAATAACCGCCATGTTTTCCTTTAATTGATCGGAAATCACTTCGACGTTGGCATCGCCCTGAAGTCCCAGAGACACAGGAATGGCCTTGACGGTTTTGATGCCGTTTTCTTCCTCGGCAACATAGATTTGATAGCTGTTATCGCCGCTTTTGACCAAGGCGTCATAGCTCACGACAAAAACATCCTTATGGTTTTCGATAATGATATCCTGATTGGTCTTCATCCCGATGCGAAGACCGTCGGTGGGCAAATTGAGGTTGACATTGACTTTATAGGTCGGGGTGGAAGAACCCGCCGCGGCGCCGGTCAAACCGCTGTAGCCCGCGCCCGCGCTGCCGCTGCTGACGGTCGCCGTTTCGCTGGACGTCGGCGCGACAGACGCAACCGTTCCGGAATATTGACGGTTGGCCGCTCCTTCCGAGGTGATGCGCACCGGCATGCCGATGCCCACTTTGTTGATGTCCGTCTCGTTGACCGACATTTCGATCATGAGACTGTCCGTATTTTGAATCGAGAACAAATCGCCGGAAGCCGCTCCGCCGACTTCAGCCTTCACGCTGGTGATGACGCCGTCTGTGTTGGCCGTCACCGTTTCGGACGTCGGGGCCGACGCGGCGGACGCGTCACCGCCATAGGCTGCGAGCATATCCGAGTTTTGGGCGGAGCCGCTTGACTCAAGGTGACAAAGGGCATCGCCTTCGTTGACATAGTCCCCGACGGAGACATAGACTTCGGTGATGCGCATGCCCGATGAGTTGCTGACGGCACCGGTTTTCGTGCTGACCACTGTGCCGTCGGCATTGACGAGACTTTCGACATTACCGCGTTTGAGGGGGTTGGCTTTGACTTCTTTAACCGAGGAGGACAGGCTTGACACCGCGGAGACCACCGCGATGATAAAGGCGATAAGCAGCACCGCCGCGATGACGCCCCCGATGATAATTTTTTTCTTTCGATTCGGTTTTTGGACTTTGCCCTTATCGTTTTTTTCGTCGTCTTTCTTTTTCGATTCGTCATCAACGGTGATGCCGTTTTCGTCAAACCGAAAGCTAAAGGGTTCCGCCTGAGCGTCCGTCGGCGCATTTTTTACCGAATTTTCCGGCGTCTCATTTTCTGCTTCAGGCTGAGTCTGTTCTTTGACTTTGTCTGCGGACTCAGGTTTCGGTTGGTCCTGTAAAAGGATGTCCGGAATTTGATCGGCAGGCGCGTCGCTTCCCTGCCCGGCACCGGGCGCATCTGTATTGATTTCGCCTTTTGCCGAAGGATTATCTCCTGCCTCATTTGGCTTAACACTGTTTTCCGGAGCGGTATTCTGCTTTGTTTTTTTCCTTCGGAACAAACCGTCTTTTTTGATTGCCATATACTCTCCTTCATGATCATCGTACACATAATTGATTGCCATCCGACACTTATAAAAGCTTTTTCAAAAAACAATCAACATGATTTCCCGGGAAATAGTTATTACGGTTTAAATCTTTTTCTTTAAGCTTCAGGACGCTTTTGTTTTTAACCTTAATGCGCAAGCACGCTAATTGCGTCATGTCTTTGCATAAGACGTTTTTGACGTTAATATTTAGGTGAAATCCGACAAAAAACGCTGTTTGTTGCCCGTCAATCCAACGCCGTTTATTGACGGTTCACGGCAAATATTATTCATACCGCAGTGCGTCAATCGGGTCGAGTACCGCCGCTTTGTTGGCGGGATAATAGCCAAAAAACACACCGATGAAACTGGAAAAGCCCACGGCGATGATCACCGACGCCAAGGACAGATGAACGCTAAATCCCAAAAACATGCCGGCCAGCGCCGCCAGTCCGATGCCGATGAGCATGCCGATGGTGCCGCCGATGAGGCAAAGAATCAAAGATTCAAAAATGAATTGCGTGCGGATGTCTCGATTGGTGGCGCCGAGGGCCTTGCGAATGCCGATTTCCTTTGTTCGCTCCGTCACCGACACCAGCATGATGTTCATGACGCCGATGCCGCCGACCAGAAGCGAGATGCCGGCAATGGCTGAAACCGCGTAGGACGTCGGCTCCATAACCGATGAAATGATCTTTTCAAAATCCAGTCCCGCGTCCACCTTGACGGCAAAATTGGGATCTCCCACATAATACCGCTCGTTGATAAAGGTGCTGACATCGTCGACAAAAGCTTGATTGTCGGAGATATCCTCGCTCACCAGAGCCGTGACTGACCTGTAACCTTCACAGCGGTCATCTTCATTGGCCGCGAGGGTTGTCTTGAGCGATACCGGCATATATACCTGCACCAAATCGCCCATGCGCTCGGTGAGGGAACGGCAGACCCCGACCACGGTAAACCGAAGGCGGCCGTTCGACGTCTTAAACACAATCACCTTGCCCAGAGGATCTTCATTTCCAAAATAGGCCTCGGCAAAATTATCGGGGATGACAACGACATTTCGCCGTCGGGCAATGTCATCATCGTTTATCGCCCGACCGCTGACAATATCGTCCGCCTTCACGATTCCGGCGTATGCCGGATTGATGCCCATGGCCATGATATTGTAGGGCTTTGTGCCCTCGGTTTTCATTTGGATGAACATGGATACCATACCGACCGCTTTAATCTTTCCCGAAAAACGCGTTTGAATCAGCCGGATCATATCATCGGTGATCATTTTATTTTGGGGAATCGTCACCTCTTCGTTGCTTTCATTTCTGGAAGTCACCGAAATATCTACGGACGGTGATAAAATCTGATGCATGGTTTTGATCAGGTGCTCCTCAAGGGACGTTCCCACCGACAGCACCGCGATAATCGACGCGATGCCGATAATGATGCCCAGGGTGGTTAAAATCGAGCGCAGCAAATTGCCGCGGATGCCCTCCCAGGCAAGCTTTATATTTTCTCGAAATTCCAACGTTCCCTCCTTAAGCTTTCACTCTATCATAAATCAATAAGCGTCACCACGAAAAAAACATACAGCTGTTATAAATGACATCCATCGCGTCAAAAGGCCTCTTCGCCGCCGGTTTCAGTGTCGTAAAAAAGCGTAAACGGTGGACTTTTTCGGCCAAATGTGGCAAAATAGACAAAGCTTTATTTTCATCGAAAATAGGCGCAAAGTATGTCAATTGACGAAAGGATCGTCATGAATAAAAATACCGAACAAACAACCGAATCCGGGACGAAAGGCTTTGCTTTTTTGAGGCGCGCTAAAAAGGGGTCGGCGCGAAAGACCAAATCGCCCGTATCAGAGGATTACACTCCCTTTCGGCAAAAGATTTTGTCTTTTTTCTCAAAAAACGCTTTGATTATCACCTTCGCCGTCATCATTTTGGCGGTGGGCTTTTCCGGCCGTGATCTTTGGATCAACACGATAAACACGATCACTTCCCGCGCTGTCTCGTCGAGTGAATCCCCTTATGAATCGGCGCTCTACCGAGACGTGTTTTTACCCATGGCCGACATGGTCACAGCCGGCGACGATATCGAGGCTTTTTTGCTTGCCAATAACAGACTGAAACGCTCGGATTGGCTCATCACCTTTTCGAATACGCCTTACCAAACAATGATTTATATTAAACCGCGAAAAAGATTGTCCGAAAACGACACGCCGACAGTGTGCATTCGTGTTCCCGTTAAATCTCCACCCTTCGCCTATCACGAAATCACGATGTATGGGGGTCCTGGAAAAAGCGTGTCGGTTTTGCGCTACGCATCGGGAAATGTGTATTATGATGCCGGGGACAAAGAAAAGCCGCTTTCGGATAGACAAGCGCTTGACGACATTGTCAAATCATGGCATTGACGCCTGTTATTTCTCTTTGAAATGTTTGACTTTCTCAGACAAAGCTTTTAATTCTTCCTGTGAGAGCTCCGGCAAGCGCTCCAGATCATCGATAAAAGCCGCAATGGAATCATCCCGTTTTAAGCGCATCATTTCCAAATAAAAGTTGGTGATGACCGCAGACAAAACCGCAACGACAATGATGGCATAGAGGGACAAAATCACCGCGATAAACCGGGCTAGGAGTGTTGTCACCGTCATATCCCCGAGGCCGATGGTCGTGGAGATAATAAAACAAAACCACAAACTGTCCGCAAAAGTTTTGATGGTCGGCTCGATTAGCCAGATGATGACGGCGGCAATGAAAAAAAATATCAAAAACGAGCCGAGAGACTTCATGGCGCCGGTGCGCTTAAAAATGCCATATAAGATGCGTAATTTTCTCATCGTTATCCTCATATCATATATTCTTTGTGATTATTATAGCACGACGCCGATAAGGAATGCTATAATATCAACACGTAAGAATCAAATTACATCACAAGAAGGTGAAAACCATGCATGATAGCCGCCCCATCGGGCTCATTGATTCGGGCATCGGCGGTTTTACGGTGTTAAAAGCCCTCCAAAACCGCTTTCCCAATGAAAACATCATTTATCTCGGCGATTCGCTGCGCATGCCCTACGGCGAATGCGATAATGACGAAATCATCACCTATGCCAACAGCGACATACGCTTTCTCGCCGAACACAATGTCAAAGCGGTGCTGCTCGCTTGCAATACGGTCTCGTCCATGATTGACCGGCTCACCAGCCGCGTTCCGCTGTTTTCCATTGTGGAGGCCGGTTGCCTGGCGACCCTTGATATTGTCAGGCAGGGAGAGGTCGGCCTCATCGCCACCCGGGCCACCGTCAACAACAACGCCTATCCCAACACCCTTTCCAAGATGACGGACAAAGTCCAATTTGTTCAACAAGGAACCAAAACCCTGGCTGCCGTCATCAACAACTATCCCCGGGAAATTGAGCTTTTAAAAACCCACATTCATTTGGCGGTTGATCCGCTGATTGAGGAGAAAAACATTCACACATTGCTTTTGGGATGCACCCATTTCCCCATTGTGTCAGAGACCATCCGATCTCTTTATCCGGACTTTATCCTTATCAATCCCGCGGACAAAATGATTGATTTGCTCGGCGAATCAATGACGGCCAATGATCTGATCAACAACAATCAAAAGCCCGGGCGAACCGAAATTTACACCACGGGCACCAGCGCTGACATGAATATTTTTGAAAATATGACCCATTATTTAGACATCCATTGCGACAAGCTGTCTCAAGGAAAACTCGACATCGATCAAAATATCATCATGCCGTACTGACGGCCGCAGCATATCGATACATCAAACATAAAACCCACATGAAAGGAAACAACATGGAGAAGAAAAAAAGAATTTACTCGGCCATTCAGCCTTCGGGCACGTTTACCATCGGCAACTATTTCGGCGCCATGAAAAACTGGGTTGCCCTTCAGGATGAACACGATTGTCTTTTTTGTCTGGCCAATATGCACGCCATCACCGTGCCCCAGGAACCGGCAAAACTCAGAGCACGCACCTATGAATGTCTGGCCATGCTGATGGCCATCGGCATCGATCCGGAAAAGTCCATCCTTTATGTCCAATCTCAGGTTGGCGCCCACGCCGAGCTGTCCTGGATTTTAAACTGCACCGCTTATATGGGCGAACTTTCCCGCATGACTCAATACAAGGTAAAAAGCGGCAAACAGGGATCAACCATCCGTGTCGGGCTTTTCGACTATCCTGTGCTGATGGCCGCCGACATTTTGCTTTACCAAGCGGATTTGGTGCCTGTCGGCGCCGATCAAAAACAACACGTTGAGCTTGCCCGGGATATCGCCGAACGCTTTAACACCACCTACAGCCCAACCTTTACCGTGCCGGAGCCGCTCTTCGGCAGCGCTGGACGCCGGGTGATGAGCCTTCAGGACCCCACTTCCAAAATGAGTAAATCCGATACCAATATCAACGGATTTATCTCCATGACCGACGCGCCGAATATCATTGTGAAAAAATTCAAACGGGCTGTCACCGATTCGGAAACCGATGTGCGTTATGATCCCGAAACCAAACCCGGTATTTCCAATTTGATGGAAATTTACAGCTGCGCGACGGATAAAACCATTGAAGCTGTCGAAGCGGAATTCGCGGGTCAAGGCTACGGCACCTTTAAAGCCGCCGTCGGCGAGGCTGTTGCCGAATCTTTAAAACCTATTCAAGACAAGTATGCCGAGTTGCTTGCCGATAAAGGCGAACTTGACAATATCATGAAAAACGGTGCGGCTCAAGCCTCACGCATTGCCTATAAAACTTTGGCAAAAGCCCAGCGAAAAGTCGGCTTTGTCCTGCCGAAATAAATATAATGTCATCAGCGCCGCAGCAAGCGCTAATGTTTACTGCGCTTATAATAAACAATAACTATCACTGCCGTCTTAAGCACACGCTTAAGACGGCAATTTTTATTTTCCTTTATTTTATTCGTAGAGAGATCGCTTCATTTCCCGAGTGTAATTCACAACACAGCGCTTTATACTACACCGGCGTCATTCTCAAAAGTCAGCAGTTCTATTGCTGATTATTATTGTTCTTATCTCAGTTACATCAATCTGTTGTTACTGCATTGTAAAACCACTGACTTCCAGCGTAAACGTCCATTTTATCAAGTATTTATGTTGTTATGTTTGTTGTTTCATCGATTCTGTCTTTGCGCATTGTCCGTTTAAGTTTCACACGAAAGTTTACTCAGTCATATATAATAGTACGTCTCGTTGTTAGGTTAAGATAAAAATTAAATTTCTCCAAAACCAGTCATTAATCCTCACAATAACATAGGCTTCGGATTTTTGATTTACTCATAAACAATCCATATATCTATATTGATCAGCCTGTATAATCAAATTGAATTATCATAGTTCTCCTATGAAATTGTTTGATTCTATTTTCGTTTTATCTTTCAATTATGATGAATCAGTTATCGTCTTTACATTCTTGATGCGCCGAGGCAAATTCTCTGCGCATCTCCATGAGGTGGGGCAAAATAATGCTGATCAATATGAGCACCACCCCAATGATTCCCCAAATCCCAAGGTTTTCGTTAAGAACAATCACCCCGAGAACCGCTGCCACCGCTGGGCTCAATGCGCAAATGATGCCGGCTCGAGACGCGCTGAGTCGACTCTGCGCCACGGGCACAAGAGTAAAGCCGAAGCCCGTGCAAACCAGCGAGAGATAGAGAAGTCTGAACCAATCTCCTCCCCCGTTGGGAAACGTCGGCGTTTCAAAGAGAAAAGTAGAGACGCCGGACAACACGGCGATGACCGCCACCTGAACAATGCCCACATTCATCGCGTTTAAAGATTCGTCGGTGACGCGATCCGTCACCACAATGGCAATGGCATAAAGCAGGGCGGACACAAAACAAATGGCAATGCCGCCGCCGATTTCACCTTGGGGCAAGGCAATGCACGCCACACCGGCCATCGCGAGGATGACGCCAAAGACCGTTACCGCTTTCGGCGCCTTGCGGGTGAGGATCATCTCGATGATCGGCACAATGACGACAGCCGTATTTTGAAGGAGCGCCACCGTCGATGTCGGGGATACCGCCGTGGCTGCGAGTTCCGACCAAAGCACGAGAAAATAGCACCCGCCGACGGCAAGGCCGGCCAAGGCTTCCCGTTTGGTCATTTTAAATAAACCCTTATGGAAAATGAGGCCCATCACAACCGCAGCGATGACAAAGCGCAGGGCAAGAATATTAAAGACCCCCATGTGATCGAGGAGTTGCTTGTTAAACACGAAAGACGTCGCCCGAGCCGCAATGACAAATACGAGTAAAATCTCCGCTTTCTTTTCTGTGAATTTCATTGATTCTCCGTAGCATGGGGATCGTTCGCCTTGAATTGATCGTCTGTTATGAATGAAGATTCCCCGATTGATTGTCTGAGGCACAGCTCAGTGTTTTCTTTGGTTATTATACCAAAGCGCTGAAAAAAATAAACGAATTGACGTGGGATAGATTGACAAAAAACAGTAAAAATTAGCGAAAAATGTAATCGGCTAACAAAGCTATATTATCTTCTGCGTATCTTCAACCCATCAAAAAAGAACAGCAGTTGCTGTTCTTTTTTGTGTTAATTTTTCATTCACTTGGTGAACATGTTGACGGCCGCCGCGGTATCAGAGAGCCATTGCCAGGTGCTGTCGGTTTTGTTGACAAAGCTTGCTTTGGCTTCTTCATAACCGGCGATATCTCTGTATTTTTGTCCGCCGTCAATATTGATTTCCGTGATCTGATCACGTCTGCCATTTTGATATTTAAATTGTTCCAATCCGCTGAAAGTGCGCATGCCGGTGTTGAGGTTTTTCGCGGTTTCTTTTCCGACAATCAGTCTGACACCGTTGTTTGCGTCATTGCCGAGATTGGCATATTGGGAAGAACCTTCAGCTTTGTCCAATTGATACTTGGGCGACCATTTGGTTTCCTCGGTGACCACATAGACACCTTTAGGCAGGTTGGAAATGAGTTTTGTTTTTTCCGTGACGTTTTCGTTGGCGCTAAAGGCGATGGTTTCGTAAATCGTCTGTTCGGGACTTCCCGTCGGCAATCCTTCACCATTGATATTTTTGTACACATCAATTCGGTAAACAAAGGTTTGATTGGCTTTGATGGCCTTTGTCCCGCTGTATTGGTTGTCAATTTTCTTGGTGATCTGAATTTGACCTTTCACTACATGAACGGTATACACGCCGTAGTTTTTGTTTTGATAGGCGCTCGCGCCGTTGGGAAGCATCACATCGTTGCGATTGAGGGCTCCGGTGTTGACAGCATCGACGTATAATTCGTCATTTTCTTGAACACCTTCTTTCAGCACATATGCGTCACCATCAAAGTAACCGTGATTTTCTTCGCCGGCATAATGCATTCTTTGCTTATCCGATGTGGCTTTCAAGCTGTCGTCTGTCGGCTCGTCAAAGGTGTATTTTGCCATCAGGTATCGCTTGACTTCAGCGGGAGAATCGACGCTTGCCGTTTCTTTTTGCGGTAGGTTCGCCTGAGTTTCCAAGGCTTGATCGCTATACCAAGTTTTGCTGAAATGTGCGTTTTCGCTCGTATCGATGGCTTGATATTTTCCGCCGATCACATCACATTGCGGGGTGCCTTCATGAGATCCGTTTGTTGTCAGATTAAACATACCGCCGGTATTGGCGTCGTGATCAATGGCTTCCCCGGCAAAATAGGTACGGGTAATATTGGAGATCTTAAGCTGCGGTTTGACGTTGACCGTCGGCTGCTCGAAAGAATAGCGCATTCCGCTGACCGTCACCGCGGAGTAGGGCGCCACGTTGGTCGTGACGTTGTTTCCGCCGACGTATTCGGTTTTGGCTTTGATGTTGATTTTTTTATGCCATCCGCTCAAGGTCACGTCATCCAGATTGTTTCCGTTATCATCGGTCAGCGCCGGAATGCTTTGATCATTCCATGTGACCTGATAACAAGTGTTTCCGTAATTATCGGTGTAGAAAGAGATAATGCCCGAGCCGTTTTCGTCTTTCCCGCCTTCATCGTTAATCTTATCGCCTTTTTCCAACGGTGTGCCATTGGCGTCGGTGACATCAAAACGCGAATCGACAATATCGGTCACCACCGCGTCATCAATCTTTTTGAGACGGGGGATTTGTTGGCCGATATAAAGATCAATGCGATAGGTTCTATTATCCCAGTTAACGAGGCTCGCGGATTTCTTTTGTTTGAGATAAGCGTCGATAGGATAATTGATGACGGTGTTGTCCTTGACATCGTTATAGCCTACGGCACCTTTGAATTGATCAAGATCTTCTTTGGCTTTAAGCGGTTCGGTGCAGGCTTCGTCTTTATAAAGTCCTTCAATGGTGACCGTATCCGCCGCTTCGTTCAAGGTTGCCTTAACATAGTATGTCTTCGAGGACGCTGCATAGCCGGTCGGTGCTTTTTCCTCTTGAATGACATAGACCTGTGAATCGGTGCCGGCTGTCAGGTTGTTAAAATTGACCTTACCGTTCGCATCTGAAGTGCTGTATGCCATCGGTGTAGCCTCACCGAGTTTTTTAATTGAAAATTCGGCGCCGGCAAGGGGTGTGATTGACTGCGCTTCCGTCTTTTCATCGATGGAAATTTGCTTTTTGTCAAATGTAAATTCACCTTTGGGGCTTTTAACCACTTCGGCGATTTCCATATTGGGAATGGTAAAGTCCATGACGCAATTGGATCGGCCGCCGCCGCGTTCCATATAAAGAATGGTTAAACAGTGGTATTGATTATTGACGGCATCGGTTCGTTTCTCAGATTCGTTTTGTATAAAAGCATTAAGGGCATTTTCATCTTTATAATCGACACCATTTTGCTGCGCGAGCACCTTCCACAAATCGATTTTTCCATCCGCGGCACTGTGAATCCCGCCGAGGTCAATGACGACCTTTTTGCCATCCAGAATGACCCACATATCGTCGTCGCCTCTAAATTTGTAGTTGAGATCCCCTACATAATCACCCAGTTTAAAGGTGATGTCATAGCGCATGCCGAAATAGTGGTTATGATAATTTCTATCCCCGGTCGGCGAAGTAGTTTGTTCGCTTCCTTTATAATCATATCCAATTATCTGTTTATCATCCAACGGAAAGAAGTTATACCCTTCTTTGCTATTATAGGTATAGCCATTAGTACCGCCATCATTTTGATGATTTTTGAATGCAGTAGTTCCGTTTTGCTGCACGACATCCGCCAAATGGTAGTGATCGCCGTCTTGTTCAAATTTAAGCTGGAAATTCGTAAGGACATGTTTACCTTCTTTGTTATCTTCGGTAAACAAGCCCGGATCATAAAGTTGTTGATCTGCGCTATTTAATCCCCAATTGGGCTCGCCCTTTTCAATTGTTCCGTCGGTTTGACTTTGGGAAAAATCTTTTAAGCCATTTTCAAGATTGAGCATGCCCTTCGTGGTATTCGTTTTAGCCGGATCATAGCACATACCGCTAAATTCATTAACATTTCTACTATCAACTATTTTTACCGGATCTACCGGCATACCATCCCACACCGGGGTCTTGGTTACTTCGGGTCCGCCTGTTGATTTTCCTTTATAAGTTCCGGAAAGCTTCGTACTCACAGCAATCTTTTGATCATTGGTGGTTCCCGCCGGATAGTTGTCGGGATCATTAATCAATGTTTCCGGATGATTATAATCAACATCATAATCAAAGAAGGTTACCGGATCCGTGCTGCTGCCTTCTTTCGCTTTATAATAAAGCTTTAATGTTGTGTCGCTTTGAACACCGATATTGATTTTTCCATTGCTGCTCAATGAAATTTCTTCTTCTTTTGAATCTTCGACTTTGATGATTTTTTGGCAATCATAATTGTTGAGGTCATAGGTGACCACCTGCTGGATTTCACCTTCTTCGGAAACACCATCGATGGTTTTTGAGCTTTTGTAAGTGAGTTTGCCGTTGGGATTTTCATCGGTGATGACATAGCGTTCGATTGTTAATTCGGCACTTTTTTCGCCGAAATTGATGACCACATAACGGGAAAAGCTGTCGGTTTCCAGTTGAAGCTTGTTGCCGGAGACCTTTTCGGCGCCGGTGTTTTCCACGGATTTGCTGTCATCACTTAAATGAAGCACCTCGGTTTGGGTGTGAGCCGTCACTTCGGGCAGACTCATCGTGACCTTGACGGTGTCGCCGGGTTCCACTTCTTTGCCATCGACGGTAAATTTGATGTCAAAGGCTTTTTGCGTTGTGATGGTTCGATTTTCCGATTTGACTTTTTCGTCAACTTTGGCCTGAGCCGCGGCGTCCAAGGTCACCGGTGTGACGGAGAGCACGGCGTTTTCGGGCAAATCGGCGGGATCTTTGAGGGTCACGAGCACGTTGACGTCAGCGCTTTGATAATCAAAGCGCACCACTTCAACACCGTTTTCCTGGGCGACGCTGCGTGAGGCCCCTTCGGTGGTGTCCGCGGCCGTTTGAACCGTCGCATCGGTTTGTCCTGCCTGTTGATTGGCCTGAGCGCCGGCCGCTTCCTGAGCAAAGACCGGTGCCGTATAGCTAAAAACGAGTGTCAGCGCTAGTAAGAGACAAATGAATTTGCTCACGGCTCCTTTGATTAATTTTTTGTTTTTCATATCGATTCCCTCCGAATTTAACTTAGACGTCGTAATAAAAAATTCGATGATTTTCATACTTTTTCTATTTTATGTTGTCATGATAAAATAATCAAGTCACAGAGCGGTCACAAAGGGTCACAAATTTGTTTTTTTGAAGGTTTTTATTGTTTTTTCTTAAAAAATCAATTTTTTGAGATGATCGATGGTCAATAAGAGGCATGTCATGTTGTTATGATGAGAAAATGGTTTTCCGGCGGACTGAATTATCATTAATAATGTAGATTTAAGCTTTCTGGATAAACACCCGGCCGCAGAATTTCCATTTAGGCTTTGATTTGCTGACGGCAGTTCTCAAATTTGATTGCTTTTTGATAGCGTGACGTATTGATTGGTTGAGCTAAAGCACAAGCCCCATCATCATATTCAACAACGCGCGCCGCTTCCCGGGATAGGATTGTTAGCTTGTTTTCTTGTGCTATGTTCTCGCTTTGCTCACCACATTTCCGCCCGCTTCGCAAAGTATATTCCCATGGGCCAATATAAGATTCGGATATTTAATTGAATCATTCACGATTAATGATGAAATTTTCTCCTGATTTGCCGCCCTTTTTGAAACGGTTGTGCTATAATACCCTTCGGATTTAAGCCCAGACGTTAATCGGGCGCCTGAGCGATTTTATAATGATCAGGAGACTTTCTATGCAAATTATCGTCGTAGGCTGCGGTAAAATCGGCAAAGCCATTACCGCTCAGCTTTCGGAAGAAGATCATAACGTCACCGTCATCGACACCAATGCCGAACGGGTCCGGGCCGTGTCGTTATCCTATGATGTCATGGGTATCGCCGGCAACGGCACCGATTTTGAGGTGCTGTCCGACGCGGATATCGAGCACACCGACATTTTGATTGCCGTCACCCACAGTGACGAGGTCAATCTGCTGTGCTGTGTGCTGGCCAAGCGCACCTCGGGCTGCAAAACCATTGCCCGGGTCAGAAACCCCATTTATTCCCGGGGGCAAAACTATATCAGACAGGTTTTGGGCATCTCCATGACCATCAACCCGGAATACGCCGCGGCCAAAGAAATCATCAAATTGATCCGGTTTCCCTCGGCCATCGAAATCAACAGCTTCGCCAAGGGGCGCATTGAGATGTTTCGTTTTAAAGTGCCGGAAGGCTCGCCGATCATCGGAGAAAAACTGCGCCACTCCAGCTTCTTAAACGACGACGTGCTCCTCTGCGCCGCCGAACGGGGCAACGAGATTATCATTCCCGACGGCGATTTTTCCGCCGAAGCCGGGGATATGCTCTCGGTCATGAGTCTTCCGTCCAAAGCCATTTCCTTTTTTGACAAAATCGGCTACCGCAAACGGGGAGGCATCGTCAAAAGCACGATGATTATCGGCTGCGGCGAAATGTCCTACTACCTTGCTCAGATGCTCATCAAAAGCGGCATCGCCGTCAAAATCATCGAAATCAACCGGGAACGCTGCGAAAATCTCTGCAGCCTCATTCCCCAGGCGTCCATCATCAACGGCGACGGTTCCGATGAGGCGGTATTAAAAGAAGAACGCTTGTCGGACATGGACTCCCTCGTGACCTCCACCGGCATTGACGAGGAAAACATCATTCTGGCTCTCTACGCCAAAGATAAAGTCAAATCCAAGGTCGTCACCAAAATCAGTCATTTGGAATTTAACGACGTGGTGAAAAGCCTGAATCTCGATTCGGTCATCAACCCCAAATACATCACCAGTGAAACCATTTTGCAATACGTTCGCGCCATGGGCAACAGCATCGGCAGCAACGTGGAAACATTGTATCGCCTGATGGATGAGCGGGTGGAAGCGCTGGAATTTCACATTCATGACAGCTGCGGCTTAATCGGCACCAAAATTATGGACATGCATCTCAAAAACAACACGCTCATCGCCGGCATTTCCCGGGGCAATGATTTCATCATTCCCGGGGGAAATGATTCCTTCGCGCCCGGAGACAGCGTGATTGTCGTCACCACCAATCACGGTTTCCGGGATATCGGTGATATCATCGAAGACCGCAATCCCTTAAAAGATATCGGCGAGTTCATCGGCGAAAGAGAGGCCAACCGATGAATTACGCCATGATTCGCTACGTGCTCAGTTGGATCGCCAAAGTGGAGGCGGGGCTGTTGATTTTGCCCCTTTTGATTGCGGCCATCTACAGAGAATGGGCAGTTTTTCCCGTTTACGCCGCCATCGTCGCCCTTTGTTTAGCGGTCGGACTGATCACCTCCAAAAAACCGAAAAATACGGAAATTTACGCTAAGGACGGGTTTGCCGCCGTGGCGCTGCTCTGGATTGTTCTCTCGGTTTTTGGCGCCCTTCCCTTTGTATTTACCGGGGAAATCCCTTCTTTTGTGGATGCCCTTTTTGAAATTGTCTCCGGATTTACCACCACCGGCTCGTCCATTTTAAAGGACGTGGAGGCCCTGTCCCACGCCAGCCTGTTTTGGCGCAGCTTTTCCCACTGGACCGGCGGCATGGGGGTACTGGTTTTCATCTTGATGTTTATCCCCGTCAAAACCGGCTCTCAAATGAATCTGATGCGCGCGGAAAGTCCGGGACCCGACGTGTCCAAATTTGTTCCCCGGGTGCGCAATACCGCTAAGATTTTATACCGCATTTATCTGGGGATGACTCTCATTGAAGTCGTGCTGCTTTTGGTCGCGGGGATGCCTTGGTTTGACGCCCTGTGCATCACCTTCGGTTCTGCCGGAACCGGGGGCTTCGCGGTGTTAAACAGCGGTTTGGCCTCCTACACCCCTCTTCAGCAATGGATTGTCACCATTTCCATGATCGCCTTCGGGGTCAATTTCAGCTTCTATTTTCTGCTGCTCCACCGCAAAAAAAAGGCGGCTTTTCGGATGCAGGAGGTTCAGTTTTATTTTATCATCATCTTGACCGCCATCGCTTTTATCACCGTCCAACTTTTGTGGCAAAACGGCGTGCGGCCGGATCTCGCAACCTTTGAGGAAGTTCTTCGCGCCGCGTCTTTTCAGGTGGGTTCCATCATCACCACCACCGGATTTTCCACGGTGGATTTCAATCAGTGGCCCTCGGCATCCAAATGGGTGCTGGTGCTGCTCATGTTCATCGGCGCCTGCGCAGGCTCCACCGGCGGCGGAATCAAGGTATCACGTATCGTCATCTTGGCCAAGTCCATTAAAAAAGAGCTGATTGTCCTTGCTCATCCGCGGACAGTTCGCAAAGTCATGTTTGACGGTCAGGTCGTCCCTCACGATGTTCTGCGCTCCATCAATGTGTTTATCGCCGCATATTTAATTATATTCGGCGCGTCGGTCTTGATCATCAGCCTTGACGGCTTCTCCCTTGAAACCAATTTTACCGCCGTCGCCGCCACATTGAACAACATCGGTCCTGGTCTTGACGCCGTCGGTCCCACCAGCAATTTCTCGGCATACAGCAACATCAGCAAAATTGTTTTGATTTTTGATATGCTGGCCGGCCGATTGGAAATCTTCCCGATGCTCATGCTGTTTATGCCGGCCACCTGGCGCCGGAACGGATGAACGGCGAAAGGTTATCATCTGTGATGACGGTTCGTTTGCCGGGAACAAATATTAAGAATTGAAATTTTTTTGTAACAATTCGTTAAAACAAAAGAAAATGGCGGGTCTCCGAGTCTTAATCGTGTTATAATGAAAACAGTTTTAGACATCATTTCCGAATTGAACGGAGGCAATCCTAATGAAAGAATACAATATTGAAGGCAAAAAAATGACGGATAAGGCCCGGGCCTACACCCATCTGACTCACCGTCTGGAACTCGATGAAGGCGCGATTCAAGGCACTGATGATCTTTGGGATGCCCTGATGGCCATCGACCGCACCACCGTCATCAACTTCTATGACAAAGATGCCATGCTCGACCAACTAGGTCAGCGGGGCGAGACCATCCTCAAGGCCTTCACCGACGCCGCAAACGGCAACGATGATATCATTTTGGAAATCGACTGATTGGCCGGTTCCTGCCGGGGATACCCTTCCCCAAAACACAACAACCCGATAAACATCAAAAAATCGCCCCGGTCCGCCAGACCCGAGCGATTTTTGTTTTTCCGCCTTGGCTTGATATTACGTGTTGCAAGATACCGCGCCAAAAGACAAACCCGCAAGCTGATATCAAAGTCTTTCGGCTTCTCAAAGCGATGGGATTGTCAACAAAACACGCACAGATGCATCAAACACTAGACCGTGTAACCCATCATATACCGGTCCATCTCTTTGGCACAAGCGACACCCTCGGCAATGGCCCATACGACCAGTGACGCGCCTCTTCGCATATCCCCCGCCGCAAACACACCGGGCACCGATGTCCGATAGGGCCTCACATCACAGCTTGCCGTTCCCCGAGGTGACAATTTGACGCCGAAAGCTTTCGCGGTTTTGGGTTCGGCTCCCGTAAATCCCGCAGCGATCAGCAATAGTTCGCAGGGTAACGTTTTTTCGCTGCCCTTAATCTCGGTTAATTTGCCGTTTTCTAGAGTCACAGAGACAGTTACCACGCTTTGCAACGCCCCGTCTTTATCGCGATTGACGCTTTTGACGGTTCTTTGAAACAAACGCGGATCTTTACCGAAAACCGATATGGCCTCTGTGTGGCCATAATCGGTTTTTTTGATTTTCGGCCATTCGGGCCAGGGATTGTCCTCCCGGCGAACGGAAGGAGGTTCCGGCATCATCTCAAGGGCCGTCACCGATTTACACCCCAAACGCAAAACCGTAGCTATGCAGTCATTGCCGGTATCTCCGCCGCCGACGATCACCACGTTTTTGCCTTTAACGGGGTATTCACGGGGAGGGTCCATCGCGATGTTTTTGCCTTCCGCTGTGTTAAGTCCTTTGGTGACCGCCGTCAAAAAATCGACGGCATAGGCGACGCCGGGAATATCCCCGTCCGAGATGCCGGCAAGGGCCCGGGGTTTTCGCGCGCCACAGCAAAGGGCGACGGCATCAAAGGTTTTTTTGAGTTTTTCCGCGCGGCTTTTGGTGTCGACAGCCGTTTTGGTCACAAAGGTGATGCCCTCTGCCTCCATCAGCGCCCTCCGCCTTTTGATGATGGCTTTATCCAGTTTCATATTCGGAATGCCGTACATGAGCAGGCCGCCGATTTCGTCAGCCCGTTCATACACGCTCACCTGGTGTCCCCGTTTGTTTAGCGCGTCTGCCGCCGCAAGACCGGCGGGACCGCTGCCGATCACCGCTACTTTTTTCCCGCTGCGATTCACGGGAACGCTCGGTGTCATCAGGCCGTTTTTAAAGGCGTTTTCAATGAGAAAGCGCTCATTGTCTCGAATGCTCACGGCATCACCGTAGGCACCGTTCACGCACGCTTTTTCACAAAGCGCCGGACAAACCGCACCGGTAAACTCGGGAAAATGATTGGTTTTTAGCAATCGGGCAAGAGCGTGACCGGGATGACCGGCCGCGATGTTCTCCTGCCACTCGGGAATGAGATTGTGCAGCGGACACCCAGTGATCATTCCGGCAAGTTTGACCGCGGACTGACACATCGGTATGCCGCAATGCATACATCGTTTTGCCTGATTCCTTCTCTCGTCCTCACTGAGGAAAACGTGAAATTCATCAAAATTTTTCAGCCTTTCCTCACAGGGTTTTTCGGGATTGTCTTTTCTGCTGTATTTTAAAAACGCGACTTGCGTATCCATTTTTTCACCTTACTCTGTTTTTTTCGCCCTTGGGCTTTTTCGACCTTACGTTTGATCGTCTGATCATCACCGACAACATTGAAAGATCTTTTTAATGCATCGACAAAAAGGCTTCGTATACCGCGTGTTCATGGGGAATGCCTTGCTCTTCAAATTTGCTGATCGCCGACAGCATCGCCTGATAATCCTTCGGAATGATTTTTTTGAAGTCCGGTAAATACGCGTCAAAATCATCAAGAATGGTTTTCGCGAAGGCCGAATCGGTTTCGTTCACATAATCGGTTAATATGCTTTTCAGTTCGGCAATATCGTATTTTTCCGTCACTTCTTTGAGCCTGTCCATTTCCTTATTCATGCGGAGGTAAAGGGTGTGACTTTGATCATAGACATAAGCGATACCGCCGCTCATGCCCGCAGCGAAGTTTTTGCCGGTCATGCCGAGAATCACCGCGCGGCCTCCGGTCATATATTCAAGCCCGTGATCCCCGCAGCCTTCACAAACAGCGACGGCTCCGGAATTTCTAACCATGAACCGCTCTCCGGCAACACCGCAAAAATACGCTTTTCCCGATGTCGCGCCATACAAGGCCACATTGCCGACAATCACATTGTCGTGGGCTGTATACCCCGCGTCCGCAGGCGGTGTGATGACAAGCTTTCCGCCGGAAAGTCCCTTGCCGAAGCCGTCATTGGCGTCGCCGGTTAAACGGATGGTCACGCCCTTCGGCAAAAACGCGCCGAAAGACTGGCCGCCGCTGCCCTTGGCACCTATAACAAAACTGTCCTCCGCAAGCTCATCCCCAAAGGTTTTGGTGATCTCGCTGCCGAAACGCGTGCCGAAGGCCCGATCCGTGCTGCTGACGGCGACGTCGATTTTTTGTGACCTTTCGGGACTGTTTCCGGTATCCAAAAATTGACGGAAGGCCGGGATGAGCACCGACTCGTCGGGACTTTTTTCCAAATGGAAATCCATCGCCTTCCCCGGCCTAAAGTGACAGGGCTCAATGGGATCATCGCCCACGCGCAGCAGCGCGGAAAGATCGACCTTTTGTCTTCTGTCCGGTGAGGCTCCCTCTCTTCGTTTCAGGCAGTCTGTTCTTCCGATCATCTCGTTGATCGTTTTAAAGCCGAGGGATGCCATGATTTCCCGAAGTTCTTCGGCGATGTAGCGCATCAGACACATGACGTATTCGGGCTTTCCGCTAAAGCGTGCCCGCAGGGTTTCATCCTGGGTGGCGATTCCGGCCGGACAGGTATCTTTGGAACAGACGCGCATCATCATGCAGCCCATGGCCACCAGCGGTGCCGTGGCAAAGCCAAACTCCTCGGCCCCCAAAAGCGCCGCGATGGCAACATCTCTGCCGGTCATGAGTTTTCCGTCGGTTTCCAACACAACCCGTTCCCGAAGATGGCTTGCCATCAAGCTTTGATGCGCTTCCCGAAGGCCCAGTTCCCAGGGAAGTCCCGCGTGATGAATGGAAGAATACGGCGCCGCGCCCGTGCCGCCGTCATATCCCGAAATGAGAATGACCTGGGCGCCGGCTTTGGCCACCCCCGCGGCAATGGTTCCGACGCCGGGTTCGGACACCAGCTTGACGGAAATCCGCGCGTTTTTGTTGGCGTTTTTGAGATCATAGATTAACTCCGCCAAATCTTCGATGGAATAAATGTCATGATGGGGAGGCGGTGAGATCAGCGACACGCCGGGGGTGGAAAAACGCACGTTCGCCACCCAGGGATAAACTTTTTTGCCCGGAAGGTGTCCGCCTTCGCCGGGCTTGGCCCCCTGGGCCATTTTGATTTGGATTTCTTTGGCGCTGCCCAGATAGGCGCTCGTCACGCCGAATCTTCCCGACGCAACCTGTTTGACAGCGCTGTTATCGATGGTGCCGAATCGATCGATTGCCTCGCCGCCTTCCCCGGTATTGGATTTGCCGCCAAGCCGATTCATGGCCTTAGCCAGACAGGTGTGCGCTTCCCGGGAAAGCGAGCCGTAGGACATGGCGCCGACTTGGAATCGCTTGACAATTTCACTGACCGGTTCGACCTCATCCAAGGCAATCGGATCGTTTTTCGGCGCGAAATCCAAAAGTCCCCGAATGGTGTGGGGATTGTCGGGATGATCGACGATGGTGCTGTAAGCTTTGAATTTTTCATAATTGACTTCCCGGACAGCCTGCTGAAGCAATATCAGGGTTTTGGGATTATACAGATGATCCTCACTGTCCGCGCCGCTTCGCAGGGCGTGAAATCCCGTCGAATCCAGCGTGGTGTCCACGGGAAGGCCCAGGGGATCAAAGGCGCGATCATGGCGATAAGCCACATCTCCTTCAATGTCTTCAATCTCGATGCCGCCGATCTCCGATCCTGTTCCCATAAAATATTTATCTGTGACGTTCTGACTGAGACCGATCGCTTCAAAAATACGCGCCGATTGATAAGACTGAAGGGTTGAGATACCCATTTTCGCCGCGGTTTTGACCACACCGGCCAAAAGCGCGCTGTCATAATCGGCAATGGCCGTGTGGGTATCTTTGTTGAGCAGCCCGGAAGCAATGAGCTCTCCAATGCACTCGTGGGCCAGATAGGGGTTGACCGCCCGGGCCCCAAAGCCGAGCAGCGCCGCGATTTGATGAACGTCTCTGGGTTCACCGCTTTCCAAAATGAGGGAAACCGCGGTTCGTTTTTTTGTTTCGACCAAATGCTGCTCCACCGAAGAAACCGCGAGAAGCGAGGGAATGGCCACATGATTTTCATCAATGCCCCGATCCGAGAGAATGATAAGGTTTTTGCCTTCCGCCGCCGCGCGGTCAACGGCAATGTTTAATTGTCTGAGGGCATGAGAGAGGGATGTGTGTTTGTAATACAACAGCGGAATCGTCTTAGCCCGAAAGCCTTCTTCATCAAGAACGCGGATTTTGAGCAGATCCGTTTCGGTTAAAATTGGGTGATCAATTTCCAGGACGCGGCAATTTTCGGCTTTGTCACCCAAAAGATCGCCGTCGGAACCGATGGTGACGGTGGTGTCGGTCACCGTTTTTTCACGCAGAGCGTCAATGGGCGGGTTGGTCACCTGGGCAAAGAGCTGTTTGAAATAATGAAACAGCGGCGGATGTTTGTCCGACAGCACCGCCAGGGGTACATCATGCCCCATGGACATGATGGGCTCGCTTCCTGTTTTCGCCATCGGCAAAATCTGTTCAAACACATCCTCATAGGTATAGCCAAAGGCGCGATAAAGCTTGTCGCGCTGAGACTGGGTATGAACGGGGATTTTTTGATTGGGGATATGAAGATCCCGAAGACGGATGAGATAACGATCAAGCCACTCGCCGTAGGGCTTATGTCCGGCGTATGTTGTTTTGCAGGTTTCGTCGGAAATGATCCTCCCCGCTTTGGTGTCGACAATGAGCATTTTACCAGGTTCCAGGCGTGATTTTTTAACGATATGCGATTCATCCACATCGACAACACCGGTTTCCGAGGACAAAATGAGTTTTCCGTCATCGGTGACGATATATCTTGAGGGACGAAGACCGTTCCGATCAAGAGTCGCGCCGAAGGTTTCGCCGTCGGTAAACAGCAGGGCAGCGGGACCGTCCCAGGGTTCCATCATGGTCGCGTAATAATGATAAAAATCTTTTTTATCCCGGGACATCAGGTCATTATGCTTCCACGGTTCGGGCACCAAAATCATCATGGCCAGCGGCAGCGGCATCCCGTTCATGACCAAAAATTCCAAGGTGTTGTCCATCATGGCCGAATCCGACGCCACCCTGCCGATGACCGGATAGATTTTGTCAATATCTTCTTTGAAAAAACGGCTGTTCATGGTTTCTTCCCGGGCGAACATCCGGTCGATATTTCCCCGGATGGTATTGATCTCACCGTTGTGGGCAATCATGCGGTAAGGATGCGCCCGCTCCCAGGACGGGGTCGTGTTGGTGGAAAATCTGGAATGAACGATGGCGATGGCGGTTTGATAGGTCTCATCTCTGAGATCATCATAAAAAGCGCGAAGCTGAGCGACGAGAAACATGCCTTTGTAGACAATGGTGCGGGAGGAAAGGGAGCAGATATAAGTATCTTCGGCACTTTGCTCAAATTCACGCCGGACGACGTATAACCGCCTGTCAAAATCAATGCCCGGCTCAAGGGACTCAGGCCTTTCGATAAAGCATTGCATAATCCGCGGCATGCTCTCTATTGCCGGACCGCCCAAAATGTTAGAACGGACGGGTACATCCCGCCATCCGAGCAGCGTCAGTCCCTCTTTGCCGGCGATGACCTCAAACATGCGCTTGGCGAAAGTTCGCTTTAGCTTATCCTGGGGAAAGAAAAACATGCCGATGCCGTAATCTCCGGCTTCGCGCAATGCGATGCCCTCCTTTGCCGCGGCCGTCTTAAAAAAATCATGGGAGATTTGTGTGAGAATGCCGACGCCGTCGCCAACCTTTCCGGTTGCGTCCTTACCGGCGCGATGCTCGAGTTTCTCAACAATATCAAGGGCGTCCGAAAGCACGCCGTAATCCCGCTTCCCGGTGATACTCACCACCGCTCCGATTCCGCAGGCATCCTTTTCCGTTTTTAATTGTTCGTATTGTTTGTTTAATTGTTCTATCATTTTTTTGCCGTACTTTCTCTTTCTTCGGATTCATCCGTTTTACCGCTTCTCGGGGCAAGTTCGCTAGCATCACGATGGTTCATCAGATGTGTTTAATACGATCTGCGCGGCCTGAACCAATGTGAGGCCCCGGTTCATGCTTGCCTTTTGCAAAAAGCGATGAGCCTGCTCTTCGGTCAGACGATTGCGCTCAATGAGCAATGCCTTGGCGTTTTCAATAAGCTTTTGTTCTGAGTCACTTCGCCGACGATTCCCGGCTGAATGTCTTCGCCTCTGAAAAAAGCGTCCTGCCGTCAAGGTTTCCACCGTCGAGATCAACGCATTTTTGTGAAACGGCGCGGCGAGCATCAACACATCGTCATAGGCATAATCATCAAATACATCGGCAGGGCCGACCATGATCATGGAAAATCCGGGATCAAGATCTTCAGCCAAATGAGAAGCGGATTCATCGGCAAGTCTGTAATAGGCAATGATGATCCCTTCTTCAAAGGTCCGTAAAAAAGCTCTTGCCGCCGCGGCCGACGTACCAATCTTGATAGGGTGATAACCCGCCCGGATCAAAACATCCCTGATCGCTCTGGCCGTTTCCGCCTTGGGGAAAATGACAATGATGGGCATAGATCATATCCGGAACAGCCATTTGGAAAGCTCCCAATCTGTCACCTGAGAACTGTATTCCGCCCATTCCTCTTCCTTTGTAGCGATAAGCCTTGTGCTGATGGTTTTTCCCAGAATCTCTTGAATCAATCTGTCCTTCTCAAATGTCTCGATCGCCGCTTTTAAATTTTGCGGAAATTGACACTCTGTTGATTTTTCGGCTGTTCCGTTCAAACCCGAAAGCCCCGCTTCTATGATCAGAGCGATGGTCAAATAGGGGTTTGCCGCGGGATCCGGATGCTTCAAATCAAATCGCCCGTCCCCCTTCGCCAAAAAGGCATCCGCCAAATCGGAGACCGGACGTTTATAAGAATTGACCAGAGGATTGCTCACCAATGCCGTGCCCGGAAGATGCGCGGCAATGCCGTCATGAAAAGCACGGGCATCAAAAGAAGCATTTTTGATCGTTTGAAAAGACAATCCTAAATGCATGCCGGAGCCGGGAACGCCGCGTTTGGGCTTTGGCATGAAACTCGCGAAAAAGCCGTGTCTTTGGGCAATCGTACGAATCACCAGCTTTAAAGTGATCATCGCGTCGGCCATGGACAGGGCGTCGGCTGCCTGAAGGGTCACGGCATGCTGAAACGGCGCCGCTTCATGATGAGAAGACGCCACGGGAATACCGATATCCTCCAATGTCAACACAATGTCGCGTCTCGTGTTCTCCCCTGAATCAAGCGGTCCCAAATCAAGGTAGCCCGCATGCTCCGCGCGGTCGGTGACGGGCTTTCCTGTTTCATCCGTCGGAAACAGAAAAAACTCACAGCGGCAATCCACCGTGGGAGAAAGGCCCAAATCCCGGGCTTTCCGGAGCGTTCGGATTAAGACCGCTCGAGTGTCCGACGGATAAGGCTCTCCCAATGCCGTTTTGACACAGCACAAGAGTCTGGCGACTTTTCCCTGCTGCGGACGCCACGGAAAAATCACGAAAGTCTCGGGATCCGGCTCCAAAGTGAGCAGTCCATTGTCATCAAAAGCGCCGAAGGCTTTTGTGGCGTCAAAGGTAAATCTGCCGTCAAAAGCGCGCCCCAACTGACTCCGGGTGATCGCGATATTTTTGAGCGTTCCGAACAAATCGGTAAACTGCAGCCTGATAAAACTGACGTCTTCGTCTCTCACCATTTGAAAAACGGATTCCTGGGTATTGTTCATTTCAAAAAATTCCTTTCATTTTGATCTATTTCAAAACAATATTTCTATGTCTAATCCCTATAATAAATCAAAACGTCGCCGTTTTTATGTGATTTAATGCATTTTTTGAAAAACATGCCGAAACTCACCTTTCCACCCGCTTTGCTCGATCAAAAGCAAGCAACCTGCTCAAAGTAAGCGACGCAAACCTCATGCCGAAAGGCATGAGGTTTGCGGCACGGCGCATATTCGAAAATCTGATCATGCCGTCTTGCATTTATACGTCAACTCGTCATGATAGATTCCGACTGCGTGCCTTACTTTTGCAGAAATCATAGATTAATTTTTCATTTACCATTTAACCGTCTGGCGATTATCTGAGCGAGAACAGCATATCACCGTAGGTCGGATACGGCAGGTATTGATCGGGAATAAGCATTTCCGCCGCGTCGACGACCTGCCTGAGCGCGTCCATATCCGAAAGAACCGTTTTTTCATAAAAATCGGCGCAGGCCTGAGCGTCCTCAATGCCCTCGGCGGTTTTGGTATCGGCGTCAAGTTTTTCCAGTTTTTCTGCGATCTTGGCGGCATCCTCATTTAAACGGGCAATCGTCTTGGCTTCCGGCATAAATACATCATCGCCGAGCACCGCTTTTTTCTGAAGGGTTTCCTTCGTCAAATCCTTCACATAACGCATCATGCCGTAATCAAATTCCTTCCGCACCATTTCCTGCATCGTCAGCGATTCGATATGAATGGCTTTATTGTAGTTTTCCAGAAGGATTTCATAACGTGAGAAAATTTCATCCCGGGTGAGCACCCGGTGGGCAGTGAACAAATTAATGCATTTATCCGAAATCCACCGGGGCATGGCGGCGGGCAGCGATTTTAAATTATCAAGGCCCCGGCGTTCGGCTTCCTCGATCCATTCATCGGTATAACCGTCACCGTTAAAGAGAATACGATGATGATCTCTTAAAGTCTTTCGCGTCAAATCGTGAACTGCGCTTTCTAGTTCATCTTCGGGAATCCCTTCCAACGCGTCGCACATTTGTTTTAAAATTTCCGCCACGGCCGTATTGAGCACAATATTGGCATTGGCGACGGAAACCGAGGACCCCGGCATCCGAAATTCAAACTTATTGCCCGTAAAGGCAAAAGGTGATGTCCGGTTGCGGTCGGTGTTGTCCTTGGTAATGTGGGGGAGAACCGTCGCGCCCCCTGCCATTTGCGATTTGCCGTGCCCTTCAAACGCCTCATCGGCTTCCAGAGAATGAACAATTTGAGCAAGCTCGTCTCCAAGGAAAACCGAGATGACAGCCGGCGGCGCTTCGTTGGCGCCCAGGCGGTGATCGTTGCCCGCGCTGGCCACGGACAGCCTTAAAATATCGGCGTAATCATCCACCGCGGCAATCACAGCCGTCAGGAAAACGAGAAACTTGATATTATCCTCGGGGTGTCGGCCGGGATTTAGCAGGTTCTTCCCTTGATCGGTCACCACAGACCAGTTGTTGTGCTTGCCGGAGCCGTTGATCCCTTCAAAGGGCTTTTCGTGAAGCAAACAGGCAAAGCCGTGCTGATCGGCCACTTTTTTCATGATCTCCATGGTCAGTTGATTGTGATCGACGGCAATATTGGCCGTTTCAAAAACCGGCGCCAGCTCATGCTGAGCCGGAGCGACTTCGTTGTGTTTCGTTTTGGCCGGAACGCTCAACTGCCAAAGGGCTTCATCCAAATCATGCATAAAGGCGGAAACCTTCGGTTTTAAAACCCCGAAATAATGATCCTCCATTTCCTGACCTTTGGGAGCCGGGGCGCCGATCAAGGTTCGGCCGCAAAGGAGCAAATCCTTTCGCTTCATATACAAGCTTTTGTCGATGAGAAAATATTCCTGCTCGGAACCGATGGTGGTGTTCACGTGTCTGGTTTCGCTGTCCCCCAGCAGGGCAAGCATACGCATCGCTTGCGTGTTGAGCGCTTCGATGGAACGCAAAAGCGGCGTCTTTTTATCAAGGGCCTCACCGCCGTAGGAAATAAAGGCCGTCGGGATATAAAGGGTCCCGTCTTTGATAAACGCCGGCGAAGAAGGATCCCACGCAGTGTATCCCCGGGCTTCAAAGGTGGCGCGAAGTCCGCCGGAAGGGAAGCTGGACGCGTCGGGCTCGCCCTTCACAAGCTCTTTACCGGAAAATTCCATCAGAATCCGGCCGTCGGGCTCCGGCGAGAGAAAGCTGTCATGCTTTTCCGCGGTGAGGCCCGTCATCGGCTGAAACCAATGGGTAAAATGCGTCGCGCCGAGTTCAATGGCCCATTCTTTCATGACAGACGCCACCGTATTGGCGACGTCCAGTTTCAAATGGGAGCCGGTGACCGCCGTTTCGTGCACAGCTTTATAAACATCTTTCGGCAATCGCTCTTGCATCACCTTTTCGTTAAAAACGAGACTGCCGTAAAGATCGGCAACCGTTTGTCCTTTTTTCATGGGTTGTCCTCCTTTTTTCATTAAAAAAAGGCGCCGGAAACCAATGGTTCCCAAGCGCCTTTGCTTGTATACAATATCCTAACAGAGTGCTTTTTATTTGTCAAGCCCGGTTTTTGTGTTAAACTTTTTCAAATTTAAAAAGCGCAGCAAAATCCTGCCGATAGATGAGTCCGCTTCTTCTGCTTAATTTGCCGATAAACAAATATGTTTTTGCGGAAGATAGCTTTGGTAAAGAGGTTTTTATCTTCCCGCAATCTTTATCAAAAGGCTAAAGCTTTCCCGTCCATCAAAAGCGGCGGTATCCTCCAACATTAGCCCCATCCCCATCCCAAAGTCCCAGGCTCCTTTTGCTCTGATGATATTTTAGATCGGCAGCAAACCGTCGGCCGCTTCTATCCCCGACCGAATAACCAAGGCTTTTCCGACTTGCATCGCGGACACCATCGTCTCGTCGGAGCCAAGACCAAATTGCCTTTACGATCGGATTTCAAAAAAATCCGCCGGTGCGCCCGCTGCATATCTTCCGTCAAAACAAGCGGCGCAAAACTCGGAAGGTTCTTTTTCGGGATAAAGTCTTAACACCTCGTCAACGGATAAAAAGCCAAGTGAGTCCGCGCCGATGTGCGCGCGAATTTCATCAATGCGGTGCCCGCAGGCAATGAGCTTATCCCGGGAAGGCACATCGGTTCCGTAATAGCAAGGATTTAAAAAGGGCGGCGCCGATACCCGCACATGCACAGCTGACGCTCCGGCATCCCGTACCAAAGCGACAATGCGCCGCATGGTCGTCCCCCGCACAATGGAATCATCAATCATCACAACGCGCTTGCCGGCCACGGCGCTTTTAACGACCCCCAGTTTGAGTCTGAGCAGATTTTCTCTGCGCCGCTGTCCGCCTTCGATAAAGGTTCTGCCAATGTATTTATTTTTGATGAGCCCTGTACCGAAAGGAATTTTAGATACCTCAGAAAATCCCATCGCCGCGTCCAAACCCGAATCCGGCACGCCGATGACCAAATCGGCATCAGCGGGATGTGCCTTTGCCAAATACCGCCCAGCCTGCTTTCTTGCCTCTTGGATTGACACCTTCTCAATGATGGAATCCGACCTCGCGAAATAAATCAGCTCAAAAACACAAAGGGCTTTCGGCTTTGTATCGCAATGATTTCTAAAGGATCTTAAGCCCTTTTCATCAACAACGATGACCTCGCCGGGTGCTACATCCCGAACAAAACGGGCGCCGATGGCATCCAAAGCGCAGCTTTCCGACGCGAAAACCGTTTTACCTTCCGGGGTCACCCCGTAGCAAAGGGGTCTGATCCCAAGGGGATCTCTGCAGGCCAAAAGCTTGGCCGGCGACATCATCACGAGAGAATAGGCTCCTTTGAGTTCCGCCATCGTTTCAATCAATGCCTTTTCAATCGAAGGCGTCTTCAAGCGATGCTTCGTCATCAGATAGGCAATGACTTCTGTGTCGCTGGTCGTGTGAAAAATATTGCCTTCAAGCTCAAGCGCCTTGCGAAGGGAAGCTCCGTTGACCAGATTGCCGTTGTGGCAAAGGGCCAGCTTCCCCTTCACATGCTTGATGACAAGGGGTTGGGCATTGATCTCCGAGGTTTCCCCCGTTGTGGCGTAGCGTACATGCCCGACAGCGATTTTCCCATCGGGTAGCCGTTTTAATCTGTCTTTTCCAAAAACCTCGGAAACCAAACCGCAGCCCTTCTCAAAGCTGATTTGACGATCTTGATTAACGGCAATCCCCGCCGCCTCCTGACCCCTGTGCTGCAACGCCGAAAGCCCATCATACACCGTTACGGCCAGATTGTCCGGAATCGGTGAAAAAATCCCAAACACGCCGCATTCTTCATGTAGCATTCATATCACTCCTTCATCATATGCTCAAAAAATAAAAAACAACGGACAGACTGAAGGCAAGCCTTTAGCGCCGTTGCTTATTTTTATCATAATCAAGAAAAATCCCTTTTGTCAAGAAAAAACCGTCGGAAACGAACAGCAAAATTAGAAAAGCATTGCAAAAATTAGAAAAGCATTGCATAAAAAAAAGAATTGACAAAGCGGCGATATCGTGTATACAATATTTTCAGACAAAGGCGTTCTTCCTTCTCGGGAAAGCGCCTTTTTTGTATATACAGGTCTTATTGTTTTATTCCGCGGAAAACAAAACACCCCAAACCAAAGGTATCCGATTTGCCTTACTGGATTAAATAGTATAGGCATATTGGGTTTTATCAACGGGCATATTTGAATAAAGCTTTTAAAATTCGCAATGAAGATGCCCTTTTATAAGGAGGAATGTTTAAGTTGGACGCAATCATGTTTGAAACACTCAACGGCGAGATTTTCGGTGTATGGTTTCTCGCCGCAGCCGCCCTTGTCTTTTGGATGCAGGCCGGTTTTGCGATGGTTGAAGCCGGGTTTACACGGGCAAAGAATGCCGGCAATATCATCATGAAAAATCTGATGGATTTTTGCCTCGGAACCATTGTGTTTATCCTTATCGGTTTTGGATTGCTTTTGGGCGAAGACGCCATGTTTGGGCTCATTGGCCTTCCCAATTTATCAATTTTTACCAATTATGCCAATTTTGATTGGTCATCTTTCGTATTCAATCTGGTCTTCTGTGCGACAACGGCAACTATTGTTTCCGGTGCCATGGCAGAGCGAACCAAATTCTTATCTTATTGTGTTTATTCAGTCATCATTTCCGCTGTGATCTACCCCATCGAAGCCCACTGGACATGGGGTGGCGGTTGGCTCGCGGCAATCGGGTTTCACGATTTTGCCGGATCCAACTGCATTCACATGGTCGGTGGCATCAGTGCCTTGATCGGCGCGGCAATTCTCGGTCCGCGTATCGGAAAATTTGTCCGTGACGCGAATAACAACGTCACAAAGATCAACGCCTTTCCGGGACATAATATTCCCATCGGGGCCCTCGGCGTGTTCATTTTGTGGCTCGGTTGGTACGGCTTTAACGGTGCTGCAGCCACCAGCGTCGAACAACTCGGAAGCATCTTTTTAACAACGACAATCGCGCCCGCTGTCGCGACCGTGGTGTGTATGATTTTTACATGGATTAAATTCGGAAAGCCCGATGTTTCTATGTGCCTAAACGCTTCCTTGGCCGGTCTTGTTGCCATCACAGCTCCTTGCGATGTGACAGACGCATTTGGCGCCTGCGCCATCGGATTCGTTGCCGGCCTTCTCGTCGTCTTCGGCGTATGGTTTTTGGATCATATCATCCATGTGGACGACCCCGTCGGTGCCGTTGCCGTACATTGTCTTAACGGTATTTGGGGAACCATCGCTGTCGGTCTGTTCGCAACCGGTAGTGCGCCGGGATATGCCATTGCCGATGCTGCGGGAAACACCATGACAGGCCTGTTTTACGGCGGTGGATTTAAATTGCTCGGCATTCAGTTTATCGGTATGGGCGCAACGGCCCTCTGGACCGCCGTCACCATGACAATTGCATTTTTCCTCATCAAAAAAACAATTGGTCTTCGCGCTTCGGAGGAAGAAGAAATCATGGGCTTGGACATAACGGAACACGGTTTGTCTTCCGCTTATGCGGGCTTTAGTTTAATGGATATCACCGATTCCGTCATGAGTGTCAATGAAAACACCGATCTCGGAACGGATCAATACGACAACGCGTCCCAAACCCTGAAAGACGCGGCTGTGCCGGTAGTTGATCAATCATTGCCCAAAGCTTTCCAAAGCAACATTCATAAGGTTGTGATTATCGCCAAGCTTTCCCGATATGATGCCCTGAAAAAAGCCATGAACAAAATCGGCGTAACGGGTATGACCGTCACCCAGGTGATGGGATGTGGCGTTCAAAAAGGTGCCGGTGAGCGCTATCGCGGTATCGAAATGGATGTGACATTGCTTCCGAAAATCAAGGTGGAGGTCGTCGTCAGTAAAATTCCGGTGGATGAAGTGGTTGAAGCCGCCAAACGCGCGCTCTATACCGGACATATCGGTGATGGAAAAATATTCGTTTATCCGATGACCAATGTCATCAAAATTCGCACCGGCGAGGAAGGCCCCGCAGCTCTTCGCGATGTTGAATAAAATGCCATCAAAGATTCTATGGACATGATTGTCGATAGAATCTTTTTTTGATTGGCTCTTTGCTTCTGATTGAATTTTCCTTTTGATCAGACCGTCACAACAAGTTTAAATTAACATATAGACAACAAAATAAAAAAATTACTCTTTTAAAATTCTAACACCCCTTGACGCAACTCTGGTTATTGTATACAATATAACTGTTAATGACAATTTCGGGCAAAGACGTCCTCATAGGATGACTTTGCCCTTTTTTGTTGCAGTTCAAGGAGAAATGTTAAATAAGGAGAGACGCATGAACTTCACCAAAATGCACGGCATCGGCAACGACTATGTCTACATCGATTGCTTTACCGAGAACGTGGACCATCCCGAAACCCTCAGTCCGATTTTATCTGATAGACATAAAGGCATCGGCGGCGACGGCATCATTTTAATCAAGCCCTCATCCCGGGCCGATTGTGAAATGGACATCTATAACGCCGACGGCTCCAGGGCAAAAATGTGCGGCAACGGCATCCGCTGCGTGGCCAAATACGCCTATGATCATGGCATTGCTCACAAAAAAACCATAACCATCGATACCCAAAGCGGTATTAAAACCGTCACCGTAACAACAGACGAGGACGACCGTGTTCAAACCGTCACCGTCGATATGGGAGAGCCGATTTTAAATCCCCGAGACATTCCGGCGCGCTTTGACGACGAACAAGTAATTCACAAGCCCATTTCTGTCGGCGGCGCGCTTAGCCGTGTCACCTGTGTGTCCATGGGCAATCCCCATTGCGTGTGTTTTGTCCCCGATTTGGACGGCTTGAACCTTTCTGATATCGGCCCGTCTTTCGAAAATCATGACTGCTTTCCCGAAGGCGTCAACACCGAATGGATTCATGTGGTGGACGATGGTCAGATCAACATGCGTGTGTGGGAACGGGGAAGCGGCGAAACCAAAGCCTGCGGCACCGGCGCCTGCGCCTCGGTGGTCGCCTGTGTCTTAAACGGTCTCACCGCGCGAAATGTCACCGTGCATCTTCTCGGAGGGGATCTTGCCATCGAGTGGCGCGAATCGGACAATCATGTCTATATGACAGGTCCGGCCGATGAAGTCTTTACCGGAACCATCGCCATCGGCCGTTTTGGCGCACAGTCTGTTTAAAAGTTAAAAACATCCGACTTAAGTCAGTGACTGACAATCCGCCGACTGGCATGACAATATATTTCTCGGCGCAAATATTATAATATTCACCACAACAACAAATAAAAGTATGACGAACCGCCTTAAATCTATGTGAGAAAGGAATACCATGGCACACATCAACCCCAATTTCAACAACCTCCCCCAAAACTACCTCTTTACGGACATTGCCCGTAAAGTCTCCCAATTCAAATCCAAACACCCTGAGATCAATGTGATCTCCCTCGGTGTCGGCGATGTGGCGGGTCCCCTCATTCCCGAGGTCATAGACGCCCTCAAAGCTGCCGCCGACGATATGTCCCGGACCGAGACTTTTCACGGATACGCCCCGGAATCGGGTTATCCCTTCCTCCGGGAGGCCATCGCGGCAACCGACTATCGGGATTTGGACATTTCCGCAGATGAAATCTTTATTAGTGATGGCGCCAAAAGCGATACCGGGGCCATCGGGGATATCTTCGACCTGGACAACATTGTGGCCGTCTGCGATCCGGTCTATCCCGTCTATGTCGACACCAACATCATGAGCGGCCGCGCGAAAAACACAAAAGATTTTGTCTATCTTCCCGCAACGGCGGATAACAGCTTCGTTCCGGAACTCCCCGATCGTCCCGTCGATCTCATTTATCTTTGCTTTCCCAACAATCCCATCGGCGTCGGCATCACCAAAGCCCAACTCACCGAATGGGTCGATTACGCCAACGAGACCGGCGCGGTGATCTTATACGACGCGGCCTATGAAGCCTTTGTTGAAACGCCCGGCGTCGTCCATAGCATTTTTGAAATTCCCGGGGCCCGCACCTGCGCCATCGAATTCAAAAGTTTAAGCAAAACCGCGGGCTTCACCGG
Source organism: Eubacteriaceae bacterium (assembly GCA_017405085.1). GTDB lineage: Bacteria > Bacillota > Clostridia > Eubacteriales > Eubacteriaceae > RUG12931. The sequence goes on along the minus strand of JAFRBB010000026.1, from coordinate 52,807 downwards.
TATGCGCTGCGCCTACACCGTCATTCCCAAGGATTTGGAGCGGGACGGCAAATCCTTAAATGCCCTGTGGTCCCGCAGACAGACCACCAAAATGAACGGCGTGGCCTATCCCATTCAACGGGCAGCGGCAGCGGTGTTCACCCCCGAAGGTCAAGCGGGCATCAAAAAACAAATCGCCGCTTACAAAGAAAACGCCCGCACTATGCGGGAAAAGCTCAGCGCAGCGGGCTTTGACGTCTTCGGCGGTGTTGACTCGCCCTATATTTGGCTCGCGGTTCCAGACGGTGATGACTGGGCCTTTTTCGATGAACTGCTCACCGGCGCGGGCCTCATCTGCACTCCCGGCAGCGGCTTTGGCAAATCTGGAAAAGGTTATGTCCGCTTCACCGTCTTCGGCGAGTTTGAAACTATCCGTGAAGCCATGGCGCGCATCGCCGCGCTGTATCAAAATGCTTGAGAGAGAATATGATTGAATATACATAATCAAACAAAAAAAGCGGCAGAATGATCTGTCGCTTTTGTTGAGTTAAACTTTTCTGATGTAGTCGGCCTTTCGCGGCGCCGCGTCCACATCGGTTTTTTCGGGATAGCCGAGAATGCAATTGCCGATGCCTTCATAATTGTCGTCAATGCCCCATTTTGCCATCAGGGCTTTTCCTTCGGCAGAATCAAAAACCTCTTTGGCCCGGTTAATCCAGCAAGAGCCGATACCCAGGGCATGGGCGGCGTTTAACATATTGCCGATGACGAGACTTCCGTCCTGAACGCCGCATTTAGCGTCCTTCGGCGCCATAATGATGCAGACCGTCGGCGCGCCGTAAAAGGGATCGATGTCAGCGCCCATCACCTTCGCGTTTAATTCGGACATGGCCGCGATGGTTTTCGCGTCTTGAACAACGACAATAATCGGCGATTGCTGATTCATGGCCGTTGGGGCAAAGGTCCCCGCGGTTAAAATCATATCCAGTTCTTCATCGCTAATCTGTTCTTTTTTATACGCTCTGCACGAACGTCTGGTTACCAAATCGACCAAAGTTTCTTTCATAATTTATTCCTCCCGTATTGATGTGCTTTTTTTACAAAATGAATCAGCGGTTCTGCAATGTCAACATCACAGTGGCGGAACCTTTGATCGTTTCCGGATCGAAAGCGTTGCTGTCTAGGAAAATCACATTGTCGGCGTCCTTTAGGAAGACCTCTGCCTCGGCGATCACATCATAACCGAAGCCCTTCTCCACGGAACGATAATGCATCGGCACCACAATGCGCGGCGCGGTTTTTTGGATGAGTGTGTGAATATCGGCCGGCTCCATCGTGTAATAGCCGCCGATGGGAACCATCATCACATCCAAACCTGATAATGCCGTGAGTTGATCATCATCAGGCATGCACCCGATATCGCCCATATGCGCGATACGCTGCGAGCCGTTGTCCAAAATCGTGATATTGTTGACGCCGCGGAGTCTGCCAAGCTTGTTGTCATGATAGCTGTAAAGGGTCGTGATCTGCCAGGGATTCGCCGCTTCCCTTTGCCGAAGGGCAACACACGTTCTGCCGTTGTGATCGTGATGTTCGTGGGAGCAAATCACGGCGTCTCCCTCAATCCGAAGCGGTCCAAGCCCCGGCACCGAGCCGTCCTCATAGGGGTCAAAGACGATCACATACCCGTCTTGTTGGATGGAGAAACAACTGTGTCCGTTCCAGGTAATTTTGCTCATCTTAAAAGCCCTCCTTTGGCTGACAAAACCAATGATAAGGTTTTGCTTTTTTATTTATTATAGCACGTCCGGAACAAAAAGTATATAAAGCCGCAATGCTTCAGTTCATCTTGACATTTTTGTCATAAAACTCTAAAATAATGCTATCCTTTTGAGCGATAAGCCCTTGTCAAGCGGCCGTGTGACCGACGCGCTTGCGCGTCAGGGCATACGGACATTTGACAAGGCAACGGACAATTACTAATTAATAATTTAGGAAGATATCCGGCCAGGCCGGATTTCAAATTGAGATTTTTAGGGATGCGTTTTAGGGTCTTTTTTTAACCTCACTGAGCGCAAAAAAGCTCCCTTTGAAAAGGGGTGCGAACTTACCCCGCGAAGCGGGTGGAGATGATTGTGAGCGTAGCGAGCAATCTGCCCAAAAAAGGTAGGCCAAAACCTCACTGAGCACACCGACCCCAAAACCCGGCTCAAAAACAAAAAATAGAAACTCGGCAAAGCCGAGTTTCATCCAGAATCATTCATCATTCATCATTCATCATTAATCATTAACCATTACCCGATACGGAGGACACGCATGAAACAATGTATGGACAGCGACAATCTGCACCGTCGCCTCAAAAAAATCGTTGGGCAAGTACAGGCCATCGACCGCATGATCGATGAAGATGTCCCCTGCGAAGATATCTTGAGCCAAATCAACGCCGCCAAATCCGCGCTCCATAGCGCTGGACAGGTGGTTTTGGAAGGTCATATCAGGCATTGCGTCCGGGACGGCATCGCGGGAGGAGATCCCGACGAGACCGTCGCCCGCTTTACCAAAGCCGTCGAGCGCTTTGCCAATATCAAATAAGCCCTAATCTCAATCAAATCCCTTGGTGTCATCTATGTCAAAAACCCGCGCCGAATACGGCCGCGGGTTTTTGTTTTGGTTCAAACTTTATGTATAAAAGAATAAATCTCTTTATAAGATATGCTATAGCCGGACTGCGTCACATGTGTTTTGAGATGAGGTTATGGCGACGCGAGGTTTACGCAACAGATCCATCATCGATTATTTATTTATCGTGATAATGCCCGCCACATGCCAATATTGTTATCATATCATCCGAAACGGAAAAAATCAGCCGATGCTTTTTATCAATGCGCACACTTGCGTATCCTCGCAAATCACCCACAAGCATTTCTGGTTTTCCGTAGGAACACTGATAGCCATTTCATTGAATGTCCTTGATCAATTGATTTGTCTTTTTTAGCAGACTCTTTTCTTTTTGTAATGCTAAATATTCGGACCAAGCCTCCGCATGCCAAGAAAGACCTCTCATTTTAACCCTCGATCAAATCATGATTCTCAACAAGCCCTGCGTCTACTTCAGCGGCGCGTCGTTTTAACGTAGCGGCATGATTTAGTATAAATCCGTTTTGATCTCTCAGAGAGAAACTCATGCCTTGTTCACGCACTGCTTGTTTGACAAGCGCGTTGATTCCGGCTGACATGGAAATACCGATATTCTTACATAAAAGATCAAAAGCATCCCGGGTTTCTCTATCCATTTTAATGGTAAAATTTGTTTTGTTAACTGTCGCTGCCATTTTTTTACCCACCCTTTTTGCTTATATTTTATGCGCTTTAGCACTGTTTTTCAATGTGCTATATATGTGCTTTTTAATTTGTTTCCCTCATTGTCATCTAACTATAAAGGAAAATGTATATCATATTCTATCTATTTACAAATTTCTCATCTTTTTTTGACTTGAAAATCCTCCAACCCATTACCCCGTATGAACATCACAAGTTTTCGAATACATGATTCTTAAATTTAACTCAATACCCTTGACATTTATACCTATACGGGTATAATGTTATTGTCAAGCATCCTCTTGACGATTAACCGTTTTATCGGTTAATCCCTCCAAACATTGCGCCTGCCCCACACCGGCGCGATCCTTCATCATTTAAGCGTATCTCCCCCCTCCTGAGAGAGATAAAAGCACCGCTGCAAATGATACTAAATGCCTTTGCGCCCCACCGCATCGGCGTTTTTTTATTGTCCGACAACAATCGCACCAAAGCAAGCGGCCCCCAGCAAGGCGGCAATCCTGTACGCATACATATTTTATTCCAAAAGCCATCAAAAAAAGCTTTCGACAAAGGAGACCCCCGTCAAAAGCATTTAACACAAAAACATTAAATCTCATTGATTTTCCGAATCGTATCCGCGCTGCCGCGAAGCACCACACCAACCATATTCGCTAACTTCTCCGGACTTTCTTTGGCGCCGCTTGACAGCCATTTTTGAAAAAGGCCGATACATCCGGCGGTGACAAACTCATAAAAATAATCAAAATACTGCATGGCTTCAGGAGAATTGACACGCACCCAATCGTGAATGACGTGATCTCTCACCAGCGCTTTCACTCTGTCAACAAAAGCCGGATCACCGTTGGATCCGAGCAGCACTGTCACCAGATCGCGGTTATCTTTTAATAAGGTAATAAACCCGATGAACGTCTCCTTGATGCCTTCGGCGTGATGCCTGTCGGCGTTTTTCAAAAGCTCATCAAACTCCTCGAAAAGCTCTGCCTCGATTTGACCGAGCATATCATACATATCACGATAATGCTGATAAAACGTCCCGCGATTAATATCAACTTCATCGGCGATTTCCCGAACCGTAATGGCCTGAATGGGCTTTTCTTTCAGCTTTTGGGTTAATGCTTCTTTTAGAGCACGACGGGTTTTGCGCACCCGGCGGTCAAGTTTTTTTTCATTTGATTTTTGTTCTACCATCTTCTCCCCTTTTCCACTGGTACTTTTTTGGACTGCCGGAGAACCGGATTTACCTTTTTCTTCGACTGCCGCCATCATTTTTGCGATAGGCCCGCTTTTTTGCAGACAGCTTTTGATGACCCGCCATCACCTTGCAAAACCCTGGGATTTACATGGAAAAGCGACGGAATCAAAGCGATATTTTGCCGTTATTCATCATATTTCAAAAAGATGTTGAATAACATACATTACATTAACCATGTGTTTATTGATTTTCCAACACGAATTATTATAATTTACATGAGTTAATAAATCAACATCTTTATGGTTATTTATCTTTTATCGTCATAAAGTCGTTGAAAATAAATGGACAGAAAGGATTTGACAAAATGATCACTTTTGGCAGAGCGGTTGCGAAACATCGCAAGCTCATTTTGTTGATCGGCGTGTTGCTTCTCATTCCCGCGGGAATCGGGTATTTTAACACGCGGATCAATTATGACATCCTGACCTATTTGCCCGAGGACATCGAAACGGTGAAAGGCCAGAATATTTTAAAGGATCAATTCGGAAAAGGCGCCTTTTCCCTTGTCATGGTCGAGGGCATGTCCGACAAGGACGTTGCCGCCCTGGAAGACAAATTCCGCAAGATTGACCATGTGGAATCGGTGGTCTGGTATGACAGTCTCGTCGGCTTGGAGATGCCGAAGGAGATGATCCCCGACAGATTCTACGAAGCCTTTAACAAAGGCGACACCACCATGATGGCTGTGTTTTTTGACACCTCCACCTCCGCCGACGAGACGATTTCCGCCATCGAAAGCATGCGCAAAGTCGCCGGCGAGCAGGTTTTCATTTCCGGCATGTCCGTCATGGTCACCGACTTAAAGGCACTGACCGAGCAGGAGGAGCCGATCTACATCCTCATTGCCGTCGGGCTCTCCGCCCTGGTCATGATGTTGTTTTTGGATTCGTTTCTCATTCCGATTATTTTCCTGTTGTGTATCGGCATGGCCATTGTTTGGAATCTGGGAAGCAATATATTTTTGGGAGAAATTTCCTACATCACCAAATCCCTGGCGGCGGTTTTGCAATTGGCCGTTACCATGGACTATTCCATTTTTCTGTGGCACAGCTTTGAGGAGAAGCGCAAACAATACGACGACAGGCTCGAAGCCATGGCCGAGGCCATCGCCGAGACTGTCACCTCTGTGGTCGGCTCCTCCATTACCACCGTTGCGGGTTTTGTCGCCCTGTGCTTTATGACCTTCACCCTGGGCTTTGACCTGGGGATCGTGATGGCCAAAGGCGTCGTTTTGGGTGTCATCAGCTGCGTCACCGTCTTGCCGGCCATGATTTTGATTTTCGATAAACTCATCGAGAAAACCAGGCACAAACCCATTTTGCCCGATATGCACGGCATTGCCTCGTGGATCACGGATCACTATAAGATATTTCTCGTCGTCTTCGTCATTCTTTGGATTCCGGCCATTTTCGGCTACACCCAAACCCAGACCTATTACGATCTCGGTGCGACCCTTCCGGGGGATCTCGGCTATTGTATTGCCCGAGATAAATTGACCGACAATTTCCAAACCGGCTCAACCCATATGATTCTTGCCGACACATCGACATCCCGCAAAGACATGCACAAAATGATCGAGGAAATCAAGAAAATCGACGGTGTCAAAGCCGTTCTCGGCGCAGACAGTCTGATCGATCCTTCGGTGCCGGACAACATGATTCCCGACAAGATAAAAAATCTGCTGGAAAGCAATCAATACAAGCTGCTGATCGTCATGTCGGAATACACGACGGCCACCGACGAAGTAAACGCGCAGGTTGACGCCATCAATGAGAGCCTGCACAAATACGACAAGACGGGCATGCTCATCGGAGAGGCGCCGGCCACCAAGGATCTCATCACCATTTCCAATCATGACTTCCAAGTGGTCAACGCCGTTTCCATCGGCCTCATCTTTGTCATCATCGCCATTGTGCTGATGTCGGCGTCACTGCCTTTTATTCTGGTGGCAGTCATTGAGCTTGCCATCTTCATCAATTTGGGGATACCGTACTTTACAGGTACCGCCCTGCCTTTTATCGCGCCGATCTGCATTTCGACCATCCAACTGGGAGCCACCGTGGACTACGCCATTCTCATGACATCGCGGTATAAATCGGAACGTTTTGGCGGCGCAGACAAAAAAACCGCCATCACCAGAGCCCTGGCTTTCGCGATGCCGTCGGTCATCGTCTCGGCCCTCGGCTTTTTCGCCGCCACTTTCGGCGTCGGCTTGTATTCAAGGGTGGACATCATCTCATCCCTGTGTATTTTGATGTCCCGGGGCGCGCTCATCTCCATGGCTTGCGTCATCCTCATTTTGCCCTCGCTGTTTATGTGCTTCGATAAGCTCATTTGCAAAACATCGAAAAATTTTCTACCCGCAAAAGCCGTGTAAGTGTTATAATACGCTTTGTTAAGAACGTCTAACAATAGTAAATAGCCAATTTCATTTCAAAAAACAAAGAAAGGAAAACCGATGAACAGACTGAAAAAACTCTCTGCAAAAAACATCATCATTGCCCTCATCATGATCCTTCTGTGCGCCGGCGGTATTTATCTGCTGATTTCACAGGCTGCCGATACCGGACGAGAGATGGCCAAAGAAACCCAAAACAAAAAAACTACAACGGTGGAACTTGCCCGTCAAGCCGCTGCTGTCTCCGGCGCGGACACCTCGTCAAATGAAAAGGGACTGAGCAAATCGGAAACCGTCTACGTCAAAACCGACGCCGCGGGTTCCGCCAAAAGCATCACCGTTTCCGATTGGATCAAAAACGTCGGTAGCCGCAAACAAATTTCCGACAAATCAAACTTGACGGATATCGAAAATATCAAAGGCGACGAACATTTCACCCAGGATCAAGACGGCAACATCCTCTGGGATGGTGCCGGCAAGGACATCTGGTATCAAGGAAAAAGCACCAAAGCGCTGCCCGTCGGCGTGCAAATCACCTACAAACTCGATGGAAAAAACATGACCGCCGCCGACATGAAAGGCAAAAGCGGCCACATGGTGATGACAGTCAATTATACCAACCACGCGGCAACAGGCGGCACGACCGTTCCCTTTACCGCCGCGACGGCCATGGACTTGAACGGCGAACACTTTAAAAACGTCAACATTGATCATGGAGCTGTCATTGAAAACGGCGATAACAACATCGTCATCGCTCTGGGATTTCCCGGTCTTTCCGACGCGCTGGGTTTATCGGGTAAAAACCTTGACATCACCATTCCCGAATCGGCAACCATCGAAGCCGACGTCACCGATTTTGAAATGGGCGCGACCATCACATCCCTGTCGACCAAAGTTCTGAACAAAGCCGGCCTTGAAAACATCAAAAGCTTTGGCGATCTGGACAATGCGATTAACAGGCTGACCACGGCCTCCGATCAGTTGGTGGCGGGCTCTTTGACAGCCCGTCAAGGCGCCGATCAACTGGCCGCGGGAACAGCGCAGCTATACGCCGGCACAGGCACATTGCAAACCGGCGCCGACCAATACGTTGCCGGTGTATCGAAAGCGGCCGATGGCGCGGCGCAATTAAACGGTGCCGTCACCAAAATGGCGCCGATGTTCGGACAATTAAAAACCTTCGGAGACGGCCTCAAAGATTATACCGGCGGTGTGCAAAACGCCTATAACGGCGCCAAAGATATTGATGCCGGCCTCAACGGACTCAAGGGCAACGATGGCAGCGACGGCAATCCCAAAACCGGCATGAACGCGCTGGCCGACGGCGCGAAATCCCTCGATTCCGGCTTAAACGATCCGTCACAAGGCGCGGCGGCAGGCGCCAAGCAAATCGCTGCCGGTACGGAAAAAGCCTCAGCCGGTATCTCTAAAATGGACGGCAATATCAACGAAAAAATCGCCGCCATCAAATCGGCCCTTTCTCCCTACGGCATTACAACTTTGGACGAAGCCGAAGCCAAAATGACCGCGTTGCAAACAGACATCAACGCGAAACTCGAATCCGGCACACCTCAGGATCTTGCCGCCGCCAAAGAAGAATACGCGTCTTATTCGCAAATCGCGACTGCCGTCGGCAATTGGGAGGTGTTAGAATCCATGCGGGGAACCCTGGAATCTCCCGACGAAAGCGGCGCTTCGATGATCGAGCAAATGCAGTCCCTCGGGACCGGTGCGGCAAACTTAAGTGCCGGCATGGACAAACTCGGAGCCGGTGCTGCCCAGTTAAATACCGGCATCAACGGAGATGCCGGTGCCAAATCCGCCGTTGACCGTCTTGCCGCCGGCATGGACAAACTTGTCGGAACGGAAACGACGTCCGGCATGAACGCGTTAGTCGCCGGCAACGCCAAAATCAACGAAGGCGCCAATAAAATAATCTCTTCCGCTTCCAGTATGGGCAAAATCAATGAGCTCGCACAAGGCACAGCTTCCTTAAGCTCCGGCTTAAACACGCTGAAAACCAATGGAACAACTTTGACAAGCGGTGTAGGAACCTTAAAGAACGGCGCCATGCAGGTCAACACCGGTGCCGGTCAGCTGGCCGCGGGCCTCGGAACCTTGTCCTCGGGCATGAGCACCTTTAAATCCGAAGGCATTGATCAAATCGCAAATGCGTACAACAACAATTTTAAGGGCCTGGCAAATAATCTTAACGCTGTCAAAGACGCCAGTGCCGCCTACAACAATTTCGCCGGAAAGGTCGACACCATGGACGGTGACGTCAGCTTTATCATTGAAACGGCGGAAATCAAATAACGGGCTATACTCAAATGGTTACCCGTTCCATAACCATCTTTGTCAATCATTCCCGAAACGGCATGTATGACGCAAAAACGCTCCTCACATCCATTGGTGAGGAGCGTTTTGATTTATTGATTACGTTTTTTGATTGATTATATTTTCATTTCCGAATTAATCATCATGGTCATCACGATCATAGGCATCGGAATTGATGGGTGCAAGGTTGTAGGATCCGCCGGTGAGCTGTCCGGCTCCTCCGCCGCCGTCTTTACGGTTGATTTGCATCGTGACGGAATTGCCGTTTGTCGTAAAGGTGATGCCGTCGAATTGTCCGGAAATATCCTGACCGTTTTCCGTTGAGATGCCGGTAAAGGTGACGGTGTTGCCTTCTACTTTGGCGGTAGAAGCATTGAGATAGTATTCGTTGTCGTGATCATCGTTCGCGGTGTAGTAGTAGGCTTTGACTTTCACGCGACCGTCGTCGACATCGAGTTTGTATTGCATTTGATTGCCGGAGGCGCACCCAAAATCATCATAAGGTTTGAGCATGGCCACGGGATCGGCTGCCGGAGCTGTGTTGGTGTTTCCCGAATTGGAAGGGGTCTGAACGGCGGTCGTCGTAACGGCCGGTGTGTTTGAAGGTTGAGGTTGGGTTTGTTCGCTGCTTTTCTTGTTCGCGCATCCTGTTAATAGGGCGATCAATAAACATCCCGCGATGAGCAGAACGGCTGTTCCCATTAAAGTTTTTCTTGTCTTTTTCATTTTAATTCTCCTTATAAATTTTATCGTTTCTGTGAAACATCATACCGAAATCACTTTGAATCCTTGACAAAATCGAGCACTTTCTTTATAGAACCTTCGGATGCATCAATCCGTTTGTTCTTAAGGCTTAAGCTTATGGCTTTGCCTCTCTTTTGATTATTTGTTAATTCCTCTTTGATTCAATGGCCTTTACCCCTTTAGTTGAAATGTGAAGTGTTTTTTCTGTTTTTCTTTTGACAGCATTATAGCACCCGTTTAGACACAATAAAGACACTATCATTTCAAGTCTCTGAAACCATTAAGAATAATTTAAGAAAGCATTCCCGTTTAGTCAAATCATCATTTGCTCGCTTATGATGGAGAATCACTGGTCTGCAGACGTACGCCTCCGGCGACGACATCACAGCGCATAATCGCCTCATAGGCTTCGGGGGGAACCTCTGTTTTAAACGCTTCGGTAAAGCTCATCGCGTCAAAGCCTTCGTCATAAAGCACCCCGAGTACGGTGCCGCTGTGCCCGCCGACGACACCCAGTCCCCCAAACCGTTCGGAAAGGGCGATGACCGTTTCAAGATAGGGTTTGTAAAGCAAGCTTTGATTGGCCCGAACGCTTGCGGTGCAGGCGCGTCCGACGGCTTTGCGATCGCCCGAGACCAAGGCTTTTTCAAATGCTCCGGCGATTTCCTCAAAGTTCGCCGTCGCTTCATCTGCTGTTTCGGAGGATTTCTCGTGAAAAGACAAGGTATCCACCGCCCCCGCGAAATCAATCATTAAAACCTTCAGATTGTCGATTTGCCTGCCGTCAAAACTTTTGATGATTTTTCCCGTCATATAATTGAACAAATTGAGGTCCCGGTACATGATGTTGTCCGTCGGCTCCACCTCAGCGCAAAGAGCCGCCAGCGCATCCTCTGTCAATTCTTTTTCAAAATACGCGGCGACGGCGGATGCCACGGCAGAGAGATCCGCCGTGCTGCTGGCCATTCCCTTGCCGACGGGAATATCCGAGGATAGCGTGACCCGAATGCGGTGTTTGTCCTCAGCGGGAAGCGACAGCGCTTTAAAGACCAGCGCGAGCATTTTGGATGCCTTCGGCGGCAAAAAGGCGTCGGGCTCACCAGCGCTCACCGTCACCTTGGAAAAGCGGTTAACCGGACAGGACACCAGGCAGGGCTCCCCCCGTAGGACCCCCTGAATAAATTCGCCGCAGGAACCCGGAGCGAAAGCCGTCACCCGTCTCATCGGCCTTTTTCCTCTTTGATTTTCCGGACACGATCAAGCAAAAAGAACACCCATTCGGGAGAACTGTAGGCGTGAAAATGGGGATAGCCGGCAATGGTGAATGCCTTGGTATAGCCGCAGGTCCAATTTCGTTTGCCTTTGGTCACAGTAAATAATCTGGGAATGCCGTCGTCCAAGATTGTCCGGCTGTGATGAAATTCGTGGGCCCGGAATTGATAATGATCGCCGTGAATATCCGCCTCCACCGTCACATAACCAAAGCGCTGGAGCCGTTCCGTCATGATGGTCTCGGCCTCAAGGAAACCGACCCCTTCGTAACGATTGCCCTCTTTATCCTCCAGATAGTTGGTGAGCACCATCAGACCGCCGCATTCGGCGTAGCAGGGAAGCCCCGCGTTTAAGCTGTTTCGGATGGACTCGCGTATCATCGTATTTTTTTCAAAGGCTTCACCGAAAACCTCCGGAAAACCGCCGCCGAGATAAAGGGCGTCAATGTCTTCGGGAAGCTCCGTGTTGTTTAAAGGGCTGAAAGGAATGAGTCTGACCCCGAGTTTTTTAAGCGCCCCCAACGTGTCGGTATAATAAAAATTAAAAGCGTTATCCCAGGCATAGGCAATGGTGAGATCTTTATAGGCATCGGCTCTGAAAGCGAAAGGATCGGTGATACCGCCGGGAAGCGTCACTTCCGAAAGCGAGAGTATTTTATCAAGATCGATGTAGGTCTCCGCAAATTCCGCGGCCAAAGCCACCTTCTTTTTAAGGCCTTTGATCTCATCGGCGGGAATGAGTCCCAAATGGCGGGAGCCCAGGGCAAGGTTTTCGTTTTCCGGCATCCATCCCACACAGGGAATTCCCGTCCGGGATTCAATGGCTTTTTTTAGAAGCAGGTAATGCGATGCCGATTTTAAGCGATTAATAATCACGCCCGCGACATTGAGCTCCGGATCAAATTCCGCGTAGCCCTTCACGAGGGCCGCCGCCGACGTGGACATTCCGCGGCCGTCAATGACCAGAATAACCGGAAAGCCGAGAGTCTTGGCCAGATAGGCTGCGCTCCCCTCTTCGCCGCCGGAAGCATGGCCGTCAAACAGCCCCATGGCGCCTTCCACCACCGCAATGCCGTTTTTCTTTTCTTCCATGCGCCCGGCCATAATGGTCCGCAAATAGCCTTTTTCAATCATCCAGCTATCCAGATTGGACGAAGGTGTGCCGGTTACAAATTCATGAAACATCGGATCGATATAATCAGGACCGCTTTTAAACGGCACCACATCAAATCCCCGCTCTTTCAGCGCGGACAATATCCCCATGGTCACTGTGGTTTTGCCCACATTGCTGGAAACGCCGGCAAGCATAAAACCTTTCATTGTAAACCCCCTTTACGCAATCTATATCTGAAAAATCCGAACCCATCGGATTTCTGCTATTGTTAATATCAAACGATGAATTGTTATAATTAAAATATCACGCTTCCCATGAAAAATCAATGTGCAAAGCAATCGCGCGATAAAAATCTTTTCCGATTTTCTCGCGGATAACGCTGATTCACGCAGATTAAAAAACAAAAATTAAATCATCTATCCGCGAGAAATAGACATTCGGCACGTCCTGATTTCAAATTGGAAATAAAATTGCTGAGCACAAAAAGGATCCCCTTGACAAGGGTAAGCCGCGAGCATGAAAAGCGGCGTTTGTCCACCCGCTTCGCTCGATAAGTTCGCATGAACCAAATCGAAGATTTGGATGCTCACTTAAGCAAAGGACCGCTGTCCTGAGCGGATGCTTTCGCGTGATGCGAAAAAACTGACCTAAAGTAAGACAAAAGCGCAAGATGGAGAAGTGCAAAAAACCAATAGAAATCCGGCACAGCCGGATTTCTACCTGAATTATTCATCATTCATCCGATGGCGGATTTCATGATATCATCTGGCGCTTAATTTGACGCCTGCATTTGATTTAATTGTCCGAGCCAATGATTGAAGGCATCGGGATCTTTGGGATGATCCTCAGCCATTGACGAAAAGCCGTGACGGGTCATCGCTTCATAGACATCGAGCATCATGGGCTTTCGCAGATTGGCCTTTTCACGGATGGCATCATCAGCCAAAATGTCCACAGGCGTGCCGTCCGCGATAATTTCCCCATTGCAAAAGACGACCAGACGCTCTGCCCAGCGATAGGCAAAATCCATATCGTGGGTTGAGATGAGCAAGGTTTTGCCTTGAGCCGAAAGACGCGTCAGCACATCTTCGAGCATCGCGGCGTTTAAGGGATCAAGGGCCGCCGTCGGTTCGTCAAAAATCATAACTTCCGAATGCATGGCGATGATATCCGCGATGGAGATGCGCTTTTTTTCACCGCCGGAACAATAATGTGGCGCTCTTTCCTTGAAGTCACTTAAATTCATATATTCCAGCGCCTCATCAACTCGGGCGATGACCTCTTCCTTGGGCAGTTTTAAATTCATCGGTCCGAAGGACACCTCGCCCATTACTGTTGAGGCGATAATTTGATTGTCCGCGTCTTGAAAGACGATGCCGACGCCCCGGCGAAGCTCATTGAGTTCTTTTTTGCTGTTGCCGACCTTTTGCCCTTTAAAATAGATGTCACCGCCGTCGTGCTTCAAAACACCGTTGACATTCAAGAAAAATGTCGACTTGCCGGCGCCGTTGGAGCCCACGACGCACACCCGCTCACCTTCCTTAATTTCAACGGAAATGCCTTTTAAGGCCTGATGGCCGTCGCCGTAGCTATAGGTCAAATTCTCTGTTTTTAAAATGATATGATTCATTGCTTACACTCCCCGGGTCATTACCCACACCAACACACAATACGCGACCACCCCCAAAGCCATCAAAATCAGCTTCGCGTTCAGAGGCTTTTCGGTTTCCAAAAACAACAATTCACCGTCATAACACCGCGCTTCCATCGCGTCAAACAAATGACCGCTTCGCTTTAACGACACAATAAACAAATTGCTGATCGTGCTGCCGAAGGATTTGAGCGACGTGCGGTAGTCCACATAGCCCAGGCGGGATTCCGCGGCGTTTCGCATGCGGTTTTGGGTGTCAGCCATAATGAAAATATTGCGGTAAATCATATTCATCAGCTCAATGAGAAGCGCCGGCACATGGGCTTTTCGCAGCACCGAAAAAATCTCATTGGACATGGTGGATAGCGACATCATATACATAGCGGACAACGCCCCGAAGGCCCGTGCCCACAAATGAACCGTGACATACAAACTGTCGTGGGTGATGATCACAAAAAAGTTAAAAACGGGAAGACATAAAATGACATTCGTCATCGGTGTCCACGAAAAATTGATGAGAATGATCACGCTCCCGACGATCAAAAAAACCAGCGGAATCGTCAGCATCTCAAAATAATGATGAAAGGACAAATCCCCGAGAACCACTGTCACAAAGGTGGTAAAACAAATAATGATTAAAGATACTTCCACGCTGTCGGAAATCACGCAAAAAAGCAACAGCACGATGGACAGCACCACCTTAAAGGCGGGATTCCAATGAGCGATGCCCGAATGATAAGCGTAGGTATCGACGGCAATGGTCGCTTCGCCATGTTTATGCCCGAAGCCGTGATGATGATGGTGTTCGCCTCTGTGCCGGTAGGCTTTATAAATCAGCCCGCCGATTAAAAGCAGCACAAAAGGCAGCACCCATAGCCAGTGAATAACCATAGTCACCTCTTTTGTATAATCAATACGAAGATAAATAAAAGAAAGCCGGAGAGCCTCCACCCTCCGACTTTTCATTCAGTCATTTTTATCAGGCTAAATTTCCTGATCCTCTTTACCGAGTTTTTTACGTTCGTAGAAACGGCCGAAGAAGAAGAAAAGAATTCCGACACCGATACCCGTTTGCAGGCAGAAAAGGAGCGATTCGATTTCGCCGGGAATTTCGCCGTTTAAGATCACTTCGGCAACCGGTGTGAACCAAGGTTCGTATTCGACGCCTTGCACTTCGGAAATCATTTCACCACCGGCATCATCGGAGCCGCCGAATTCGGCACCCGCGCGCATAATCAGCGGCACAACAATCATCGCCGCGACGATGATCAGCAAGACAATAACAAGTTTTTTATTGGATTCTGACATGATTTAGGCCTCCTGTTCGATGAAACCGAGAGAACGCATTTCCGGTTTGGCATAAGATTCAAGAGCAATAATGACAATCACGGAGAGAATACCTTCGATAATGGCCAGCGGAATCTGTGTCGGTGCGAAAACACCCAAAAATTTCACGAAAGAAGCGCTGTATCCGCCCAATTCCGAAGGATAAGCCAAAGCGAGTTGTAATGCCGTCACGCAATAGGTGAAAAGATCACCGAGGAAGCAGGCAACAAACACTGTGACTTTTTTGTTGAAGTTAAATTTCTTGCCCAACATATAAATTCCGAAGGACAGGAAAGGACCCGCAATCCCCATGGAGAAGGTGTTGGCACCCAAAGTGGTCAGTCCGCCGTGAGCCAACAAAATGGCCTGGAACAACAAGACGATGACACTGAGAACGGAAACCGCCGCCGGTCCGAAAAGCAGCGCGCCGAGGCCGGTCCCGGTCATGTGCGAGCAAGAACCCGTCACCGAAGGAATTTTAAGGGAAGAAATGATAAAGATGAAGGCTCCGCACATGGCAATGATCGCCATATTCCGACGATTGGCGTCGATGGATTTCTTCAGTTGAATAAATCCCCACACCACAAAGGGAATCGAAATGACGTACCAAAGGATGCAAAATCCCATCGGAAGATAGCCTTCCATAATGTGCATCGCGCCGGTGACCGGGCTGATCCCAAAGCACAGGGCAACAGCCAGCAAGCCGGCAACGAGCCATTTTTGTTTCTTAGACAGTTTTGACATAAGAAACCTCCTGAAAAAAATTTATAACAATCAACCCCTCCAACAATGGTTACACCGCTTAACGCATATGAAAAAAGATAATAGCAAACTAAAAACAAGCGTGAAAAAACGTCTCAGCCCCACTGAGACGTTTGTTGATGATCATTGCGCATATCCTTAAAATAAGCATACAGTGATTTTCTAAAACTGACTAATCGGTGAGTTTTGAGAAAACCCGGAAACAACGATATTCTGGCTTCGCGATATCAGCCTCGTTTAACCTTCCCGCAGGATGCAGTGGTCGGCTCTTAAGCGCGTAAAAGAGGTATTTCGCGTTACAGATGCGATTACAGCAACGGTTTTTCACCGTTTTCCCGTTTTGTTTCAAGGTCAATTATTATATTGATCTTATTTTAAACTTTAGGGATTCTAAATGCAAGTTGTTTTTACATTTTTTATGAATCTTTTTATGTAATATAATAAAGTTTTGAAAGTCAAAAGTTTAATACCATATCAAAGATATGGTAAATCTAACTTTTTTGTTCTCTTTTATTGCTTTTTTGTTCTAATCGTCTAACTCTGATATAAGATGATCAAAACTCTTTAATTGGCAGACATTTTTACAAAAATTAATGTGTGATCGCCGTTGGTCAGCGTCAGGGAATCCCCTTTTAAGGCCGCCTGATAATCACCGTCGGGAATATCGACAAAGGGCGCGGCGTCTACGGCTTTTAACGTCAGATTGCCGCCTTTGAGCGCGTAGGTTTCGTTGACGGCCGCGACCGGCGCCGTGGCCGTTTGGCTGTCATATTGCTCCATGATGATTGTTCCGTCCTCTTTGATGACCGCGCGGTAGTGAACATTGTTGTTTTGGAAAGGGTTGTACTGTGAATCGGCGATCCACGTCCCTTTCAAATTGTCGGCCTTGAGGTCACCTCCGCCGCAGGCCGAAAGCGTCATCATCAGCGCCACTGACGCCATGATGATCATCACCGGGTAAATCATTTTTTTAATACGCATCATTACACCTCCTTTTGATTATTCTATTATACAGCATTGTACCGCCTTCTGACAACGCGCTCTTTTTAGTTTGTCACCTCATCACGGACAGTTTACCGTTATGTGAACCTTTTGTTGATTTGTGAGGAATTTAACCTGTTTTCGCTTTTCTATTATCCCCTGTTTATGATAGAATATTTAAAATCCTATTTTGATCCAACCCCACGAAAGGAATCTTTCTCATATGCAAGCTATCGCCATTGTTTTTATCTTGATCGGTCTGGCGCTGATCGCCGCCGGATGCTTTATCTTTTCAAAAAACCGCAATCATCGCAATACCACCATCGATGTGCAAGCGGAAATCGTCGACAAAAAAGAGCGAAAAGACGCCGACGGCAACATCGTCAGTGAATTTTTCTTAAGCTTCGAAGTGAACGGCAAAACCTACTCCGGTGTCAAAGCGGTCAGAACGGCGGATTTCTACAATATTCCCATCGGCAACAAAATTGACTACACCTGTGACAAAGCCGATCCCAACAAGCCCGCCCAGACCAAGCTCATCAACCCCGCTTACGTTCGCTTAGGTGTCCTTTTGGGCGGCGCATTCGCTATCGTCGGCATTTATATGCTCACGTTAGCAGTGGTTTAAGTCAGATCTATTTCTTATCGGCATCACGCCGATCGTCATTGCTGTCTTATTTGACGGCCGGTTGTTTTTTAACCGAAGAACAATCCCGTTGTTAACGCAAAGGGCATGTAATCTTTTATTTATTCACTATCACAAAAACCGCCGTATCGGCGGTTTTTTGTTTATCTGGCGCTTATTTTCGCGTTGTACATGTGATTGTCGGCTTCTTTGATGAAATCCGAAATGGAGATTTCGCCATGTTCATGCATCGCTTTTCCGATACTCACCTTAAGCGGATATTTGAGATGATTATCAATCACTTTTTTCTGGAGGCTGTCTCTCACCCAATCCGGCAGATGCTCGGCATCGGACGTCGACTCGGACACGATGATAAATTCATCCCCGCCGTATCGGCAGATAAAGCAGCGGGATTTAGCTTGTTTGGCCGCGTCTTTCAGGGCATCGGCCACACAAATCAAAGCTTTGTCCCCTTCATTGTGCCCGTATCGATCGTTGATCTCTTTGAATTTATCCATATCAATAAAGAACAGATAAATCGGATCATTATCATCTCGTTCCATTTTATTCACCAAAACGCGGTAGAGCTCGTTGCGGTTGTTGAGCCCTGTCAGGGCATCCTGGGAAATGAGATGCTCTTGTCTGTTGTCATAGATCAAAAACGCCGTCGCCACCAAGCCGTAGCACATGATCGGCCACTGCCAAATCAAACTTTGCGCGCCGCCGGCAATCGCTGTGATGAGCGGTGCGAAGGCCACCACGCGGTAAAATTTGCGGTCCGGATAATACTCTACCTTTTGGCTCTGTTTGATGGCGATGATCGCCGCGTAGATCACATGACCCATTGCCATGATAATCACGGGGAAAAAGAGAATGCCGGGCTCGATTTTCATGTCTTGGTTGAGATAGACCATCCATCCGGTCAGCGGCGTGGTCAACACAACGATCACGCTAATCACAAAAGGAATGGCTGCCCGTTTGCGTTTTTCGGAACTGGTTTCATTATATTTGACCGCGGCGAGCATATATCGATACAAATAATAAGTCAGCAGGCACATGCTCACATATAGAAAGATATTGCTAATATATAGAGTTGATTTATTTTGAACATAAATGTCTGTATCGATGATGGTCCACAAGAGATCGGCAACCATGGTGCAGACAAACATGATCGTTGTCGCCGTGAAATAGCGTGTGCTTTCCTGTTGATCAACCCGCCTATTATTTCTGATGATCAAGTATATCATCGCGATGATGCAGACGATATCCGCTTCGATATACAAAAAAGAAGGTTTCATTATTTCGTCCTTTTCTTAATCTTTTTGGCAATTGGGTCTCATTATACTATTATTCGATAAAAAGCACAAGATTTTTGTGACCGAAATATTTTTTTGGTTTCTTTTAAGTATAAAGGCTGTCGGTTGATATTTCAACACGAAATATGATTTTGTGATAATAAGTCAACAGGTTATTTGTCCGTCTTCCATGAAAAAACCGCCTTCGCTGCCAGCGAAAGCGGTTTTGGTTTTTAAACGATTTGCATTTGAGGATACCAGTCATTAACATCGACAACCGATTCCAAAATGCGGATAAGTTCCAAGTCGGAGCGGAAACCCAAAGTGGTTTTGGTGGACAATCTGTAGATTGTCCCATGATTGGTATGATTCTGATGATACATATACTTAATCATGAAGGTTTCTTTTCCAACTGAGATTATGCGAATATTGTTACTCAAGTCATCCATGTCTGTACCTCAATTTCTTTAAGCGCGCCGCTAATCGGCATCACTCAATCGATTATGTCCCGTTGCGTTTGCTAAAAGCTCTTACTGTTGCGGAGCTTGGAATTGTTCGATTGTGACCTGGCCCCAGCTGACGATGTTACCGGATGCGTCTTTAGTAGGTTCAAAGTTATCAGCCTGGATGAAGTCGCCTTCGACTTTGAGTTTGAAACTAGCATTGGCCATCACATTGCCCCATTCAGCGGGGATAGTAACCTTATCAATGACATTGACTGTTTTATCGCCTTTGCTAAGTTTTGTTTGATAGTAATAATAGCCGTCTGTTCCTTCGACCCAACCTTGTCCAACGGGAAGGAAGCTCGGGAGTTGCGCATTGAAAGCATCAATTTGTTCCTGAGTCATACCAGTGGTATCCCATGTTAATTTAACACGAGCATAAGCGTCGGAGGAATCATTTCCTAATTGCATGAACGCTCTTTTGACGAGTTCAGCATTCGGTGTCACATTGTCGAACGTTAAACCTTCTTCAGTAACAAGCTCTTCGCTTCCATCATTTTTGATTTCTTCCAATGTTCCGTTGACATTACCCATTGTGAAGGTGTTTGTCTTTTGATCGTTATCTGTGAAGTAAGCTAATGTGCTTCCGACAACGCCGATGACCGCGATGAGCGCGATAGCGGCTACAACGATTGCGATTTTCTTTGATTTTGCCATTGTTTCTCTCTCTTTCTTTTGATTTTCATTAAATGAATGAATTTAATTTGCCGCAGGGGACATTTTTTAATGACGTTTTGTCATCATTAGCAGATTAGGATAATTTCATGTCTGATCCAATGATCTTTCCTTATCTTGATTCAATGATATCAGACCAAAGTCACATGGGAGTCACATATCAAACTCTTTTGAAAAAATTGTGACTTTTTGTGTTTTTCGTTTTGTTTAATTAAAAGCTAAGTTGATCAGTTCTTCTTGCGCTTTTTCCGGCGTGATATTTTCGGCTTGGACACCGAATCCTTGAGCGTCGATGGCGAAGGTCGGAAGTTTTCCATCAATCAACTCAAGTCCGCCAAAGGCAATCGGCACTTTTGTAAAAAGTTTTCCTGTGGTTTGGTCTTTTTCCAATTTGGTTTTATACAGATAAAGTTGGCCCTTTGTGCCTTCGTCTTTTAGAAGTGTCCAATTGCTTAGATCAAAATCCAACCCGTTATTGGTCAAAAGCTTGCTTTGGAAATCTGAATAGGTTAAAGGACCTCCGTTCAAACTATAATTGACTTTGATGGCCACCCAAGCAACCACCTTATCGGTGTTTTTAACCTGCGGATCTTTGGAAATGACATCGCCGGGGCCGTATTTCTGCGCTTGATTGAAACCTAAAGACGGATCGTTTGAAGCAGCGGATTGCCCATCGGAAACGTGCGGATCACCAAAATTATAACCGTCCCAGGTGGGTTCACGCAATTCAACCGTCACGCTGCCGGTGGAAAAGGTGTTGGTTTTTGTTCCGCCGTCAGCGGTGAAATAGGCCAAAGTAGCTCCGGCCGCTATGATGGCCGCGGCTGCGATGACGATAACAATCGCTGTGATTTTTGTTCGTTTACTCATCGTTCAGCCTCCTTATTTTTTACCTAAAACTTCGTTCCAAGCAGTCATGTAATCAGCGCGGACTTCTTTTTCCGTCGAAACTCCTGTTTCCGGATCTGTCTCTGTCATGCTGTGCTGTCCGGCCGCGATGCCCTCGGTGAGCACTTCCAGTTCAAAATGTTGTCCTTGAGGAATGGTGCCGTTGTATTGAACCGCTGTCAACAACACACTTGAAAGCTCGCCGGGTTTGATGGCTTCTTTATAATAATAGTAGGTTTGATTCTTGCCGTTGGCGCTGACGGTTTGGGCATCCCATGTATCAGCAAGGTTATCCGCGAAGGTGTAGGTCACCTGATCGGGTTTGAGATCCACCGCCGTCTGGCCGGCATAACCTTCGGTATTATTGTCATCATAGACCAGTTTGGGAACCAAACGCACCCGCACATAGGTGTCAACCGTGTGATAGTCGTTGGTGTCCTTATTTTTGATGCGGACAATTTTGGGAACTTGCGTGCCGTTGGAAACCGATGAGAAGGTCGCGACGTTGCCGTTACCCGTTTCGTCTTCAGATTCTTTATTGTTCTGATCCAGTTGCGCTTCATTTTCAATGACCGAAATGTTGACGGCCGCGCCTTTAAACTCATTGTGAGCCTGAGCAGTTGTGCTGGAGAAATAAGCTAAAGTCGCGCCACCGCCGATTGCCACGGCAATCAACGCAATAACCGCAATGACGATACCTTTCTTGTTTTTGATTTTATCCGGTAAACTCATTTCTTCTTTCTCCTTTTTTGTTTCTCTTCGTTTTTATTTTCTTCGGCGTTTTCTTTTTTATCGTCCGAAAAAAGGAAATCCGGAAGGAAAGTCAGAATCAACACAATCAGAATGGCGCAGACCATAATGATAATTCCTGAGGTGCTGGACGCGTACACCGCTAAGTATCCCAGCAGGGGAAGACTGAAAACCGGTTTTCCGACGAGATTGGCGTAGGCAACGCTTCCGCCGTCGGGCACATCGTTGTTGTCCCCTTTGGTGTAAAAGCACTGGCCCGCGGTGTCGATGGCGATGACTCTATGGGTTACCATGGTGCTGTCGCTGATCTTGAAAGTGATCGGATCGCCTTGTTTGATGTTCTCAGGCTTCTCAGACTTGACATACAACATGCTGCCGACATGATAGGTGGGCTCCATGGATCCGGAGAGGACGGCCATTGGCGTCATACCGATGAACCTGGGGACGATCAAGAGCACAGCCAACGCGATGAGCACAACCAATATGATATTTGTGAATATTTTATATACTGTCCGCATGCCTGACCTTTCTGATTATACATAATAATCTTTTTATCCATCATTAATCTTATTCGTATTATAAGCGGGTATAGTCACATCACGGTCACATTCAAAATTTTTTAGAATTTTTTTCTTGTGACCGTGTGATTATATCAAAAAAACGGGAATTCGGTCAAATAAACGCTCCCGTTTTTTATATTTTAATGATTTTTTCAAAAAATATGACTTTTTGAACCGTATAATATCGTCTTGACTACCGTTTCGCTGTAAAGCAACGTTGTGTTTTCTTAAAAACGCGGCCGTTTATTCACGAACTCGCATCCGAAGCGCTTCCATGCGAAGGCCCTGTCCTTTTGTTCCGGCGAATCCGCCGCAGGGCACAAAACCCATCCAGCCGATATTTTGAACATGGGTTTCGTAGGACAAGTCGAAGTCGATTGATTCTCCGCCTTTCATCATGTTGATCTGCATTGCCTCCACGCGAAGGCCCTTGCCTGTCGTACCGAGGAAATAGACATCATAGGGTATTTCTTTGCCATCGGCACCGGTCAGCGAGACGCTTCGATCTTTTTTCACATGGATATCGCCGAGGTTTTGCACATGGGCAATGCCGGCAATTTCATAGTCTTCCGGAACCGCGATCTCAATGGCTTCCATGCGAAGACTTTGGCCGTGGGTTCCCACATCATCACCGGTGTTGGCCGTTTGCCATTCGTTTCCGTCATAGCGTTGCCAGCCGATATTCTGCACATGGGCGCGGTAATAGACTACCGGGATAATCGTTTCCTCGGGAGATGGCTGAGGCTCGACCTTTTCGGTCACATTAACCGTTCCGACCACAAGCCCTTTTGCCGCCGTGTAAACATCGGTCTCTGCCGTGTCGACGGCAACGGTATAAACGCCGGGCTCAACAATTTGCGCAACCGCGTTGCCTTCGGCATCGGTGATGGTTATCGCGGTTACCTCTCCAATATTCTCACCTTCGGCAGCCGTCACCTTCACGGCGATCGGCTCGCCCGTCGCTTCGGCCTCAGAGGGCGTAAGCACATAGAGCGAAGCTGTCGGCTGTACTTTTTCCGTCGTGGCGGGAGTCGATGAACCGCCGCCTCCGCCACCTCCGCCGCCGCCGGAGGGCGGTGCGGGTTTGGCTTTGATCGTCAGCGTCCCGATGGCAAGGTTGCTGGCCGCGATGTAGGAAGCGTTGGCCTCGGTATCAACAGTGACAGTATACGCGCCCGGCGCCGACGGGGCGGTACTCGATCCGTTATATTTCACCGCGGTAAATTGTCCGGCATCTGGTGCGGCGTTTACCGTCACCGAAACGGGACTGCCGTTTTCCGTGACCGATGTGGGCGTCATTTTATAGAGAGACGCCAAGGGATAAGCCTTGATTTCTGATTCTTTGTTTTCATTTACAAAGGTAATCTTATTTGACTGATCGCTGTTGTGTTTGGCTACGGCAATCTGCGCGGCGCTATTTGTCGTTCCGTATACCGTGTTAATTTTAGAATCGATAAACGCGTTATCCCCGACGGTTTTGACCGTTTCGGGAATGGTTAAGCTTGTGAGGTTTTTGCTATCGGCGAAGGCGCCGGCGGCAATGGTTGTGACCGTATTTTGAACCGCAAAAGATTCTCCGGTTTTATTTTCCGGATAACGTACCAAAGCAGTGCCGCTTTTGTTGAAGAGGACACCGTCTGCCGCCGTAAAGTTTTGATTCGACGCGTCAACAATAAAAGCTTCGAGGTTTTCGCAGTCGTCAAAAGCGCCGGCACCGATGCCTGAGACACTCGCCGGAAGATAAACCGACGAAAAGGCCGAGCAGCCGTCAAAGGATTTCTCACCGATGCTGACAATGCCGTTTGGAATGTTGATTGGCGTGCCGTTGTTTGACGTGTTCACGCCGTCATTGAGCGCGGAAAGCTGATTGTCCCCCATAAAAGCGCCTTTTCCGATGACCGTAACGCTTTCGGGAATGGTAACACTTGTCAGAGACGTCATGCCGGATAGCGCATAATCCCCAATATTGGTCAGACCGGCCGGAAGCTCCACGGTCTCGATGGTGCCCGCGCTGGCATGCCACGGCACAGACGAAGCATCCGCGAAGTTTGTCATCGCTCCGGAACCCATAATGGTCAGGGTTCTTCCGTCAGAAGACACCTGCCAATACAAAGCGTTGCCGCATTTATGATTTTGCGCTTTGGCAAGGGCCTTATCAAATTGCACAAGGCCGTAGCCATAGGTATCATCTTTTCCGGAAGCGCCCATATCCGAAGCCGTCGACGTGATGAGCTCGGTCACTTGAGCCGCCGTCAAATTCGGATTATCCGCAAGGAGCATTGCCGCTTCTCCGGCAACGACGGGAGCGGCGAAGGACGTGCCGGTATTGGTCGTGTAATTATTCCCCGTATAGGTCGAACGCACGCAGTAAGCCGGCGCCACCACGTCAATACTGCTGTTTTCGGGAGAGCCTTCCCAATGGGTCACGCCGCCTCCGGCACAGCTTACGCCGCCGACGGCAATCACGCCGTCACAGGCCGCGGGATAGACTAAATTGTTTCGATGAGTACTGTTATCATGGCCGTTGTTTCCCGCCGAAGCCACCATGATCTTGCCTTTGGCGACACAGCGAGCCACTGCCGATTGAATTTGATTAATTGTCTCTGCCGCGGCTTCGCCTTCAATGGCGCCAAAGGACATGTTGACCACTTTAATGTCACTTTTATCTTCTATATCTTTGAGCGACGCGGTGATGCAAGACAATTTCAAATCGGTATCATCCTGATACGTTCCGCCGCAGCGATAGGGCACAAGCTTCACATTGGCTGTTCCCGCCATGCCGGCGATGCCCTTGCTGTTATTGGTCGAAGCCGCGAGGATGCCGCAGACTTGGGTGCCGTGATAGGCTAAGTCATTGGCACTCGTCCCTTGATTTTTGATATAATATTCGTCAATCACGTTTTCGGTTCTGCCCGAAAGATCTTCGTGATTAATATTGCAGCCCGTGTCCACCACCGCAACTTTCACTGGGCTGTTGCCGTTGACCTGACGCCAGGTGTGATCGGCACCCGTGACGGTGTAGACACTTCTCGCGACAACATTGTTCGAAGTCGAACTCATTTCGGGATCATTGGGCATGGCCATGCAGGGCACGACGTCATCGGCAAAGGCCGACTCAACCTGCGCATTGGCTTTGAGTCGGGCGATGAGGGCCTCGGCATTGCCATCCGCCGGATGGAAAACCGCCACCATGTCGGAGACCGCGCTGCCCGCGTCCACGTCCTTTTGGGTCAATCCAAGGGATGACAGAGATCCGCCGTCGCGATAAACCACGACAACCCGTTCCGCCATCGGCGTGTCTTCGGAAATGTCCGGAAGCTGTGCCGTCGATGTAATGACCGCGTCGACGCTTGACGGCGTTTTGAGATTTTGAGAAGTGCCGGCGACAGACACCGCCGCACCGATGATTCCCGCTGCCGCGCAAAACACAAGCAACAGGATGAACGTTTTTTTCATTTGTTTTTCCTCACTTTTGACAAATAATATCCGGCCTATAAAAGCATTTTGCTCCACCGTGGACGCCATCGCCATTGATTGAAGCAAAAGCGATTGTACAAAGCAAAGCAATGTTGTTGATAAGACCTGTTAGATCGCCATCGCTTAACGCTAATTGAATCTGCTCATTATCATCGAAAAATTTGTCTTCATTAATAGTTATAGTATATATCCTAATATAAATTTTTTCAATATAAAGGATTTTTTCTTAAAAAACAACGCGTTTTTCCGTCTGTGATGAACTAATTTTAATACATACAGCATTTTATCACTTTAAACTGTGGAAAAATTCGCAAAAAAAGATATAATAAGATTATATTTACCAAACAAACATCTTACGAAAATTCAATCAATTTTCCATCATGATTTTTCATGAGAAATAGACGCCGATTCAAATGCGGCGTACGTTCATCCCGCGGCCGTTCCGGCCGCAAAGGAGGCTAAAACATGAGTGAACAAACGCGTTCCAATCTCAGAGTGTTTTTTTTAATGCTTGCCGGCATTGCGCTCAACTTGGGACTCAATAGGCTGATCGGCCAAACCGGACTTCCTTTTTTCTTTGACACCATCGGCACGATTATCGTCTCGGCTTTCAGCAGCTATGTTCCCGGGATCACCGTGGCCATCGCCACCAATCTGATCGCGTCCATCGGCGCGCCCACCACGGCCTATTACGGTATTTTAAATGTCCTCATTGCCGTTGTGACGGTCATGTTCCGCAAGCGCGGCTATTTCAAAAAATGGACCATGATTCTGCTCTATGTAATCATCATCGCTTTCATCGGTGGTGTGCTGGGCGGCATCATCACCTGGATTGCCGACGGCACCGCTGTCGGCGGATTTAACGGAGAAATGGTCAACACCTTGGCCGGCTACGGCATTCCCCTTTTCCCTGCCAATCTCATCACTGCTTTTATTGTCGATCTTGGCGACAAAGCCATCAGCACGGCGATCGCGTTGCTCATCTATCTCAACGTTCCGGATTCGATCAAACAAAAGGTCAAATTCCGCGGCTGGAAACAAAATCCGCTCTACGATGATGATCTTTACGCCATCAACCACACCGAATGCCGTAGGGCATCTTTGGGCATGCGCATTGTCGTCGTCATTATGGCAGCCTGTCTGGCCATCGCCATCGTCATCACCTACATCAGCTTCATGCTGTTCCGTCAAACAACGATTGATGAGCACGCCAAAAACGCCAAAGGAATCACCGGCATCGTCTCCGACGCCATCGATCCCGACAAAATTGACGATTATATCAAAAACGGCGAAAAAGCCCCGGGCTACAAAGAAACCGAAGATCTCCTGTACAATATCCGCGATAACACACCGGACGTTCTGTATCTTTATGTCTATCGTATCGAAAACGACGGCTGTCACGTGGTCTTCGATCTCGATACCAAGGAGACCCCCGGCGGCAATCCCGGAGACATCGTTCCTTTCGACGAAAGCTTCAATCATCTGTTGCCGACCCTGTTGGCCGGAGACCGCATCGATCCCATCATCACCAACGACACCTTTGGCTATCTGCTCACCGTCTATGAGCCCATCTATGACAAAAAAGGCAACTGCAAAGCTTATGCCTGCGCGGACATCTCCATGGAGGATTTGAACGTCTATCAAACCGACTTCATTATGAAGTTATTGTCCTTAGGCTTTAGCTTCCTCATCCTCATCCTGTCCTTTGCGCTGTGGCTGGCTCGATACAACATCATTTATCCCGTCAACTCCATGGCCTTCATCACCGGCAAATTTAAGTATCACGACAAGGACGCTCTGGAGAAAAACGAGCACACCCTCAACACGCTTCAAATCGAAACCGGGGACGAACTGGAAAACCTGTATCACGCCTTTTCTGAAGCCATCCAAAATTCAGCCAAATTCTACAACGACATGCAGGCTCAGGCCGATGCCTTTGCCGAATTGCAAAACGGTTTGATTATGGTGCTGGCCGACATGGTGGAAAACCGCGATTCCTCCACCGGTGAACACGTGCGGAAAACCGCTGCGTATACCGGCATCATCATGGAAGAACTCCGACGCACGGGGCACTTCACTGATGTCCTCACCGACGAATATATCTCCAACGTCATCAAATCGGCACCGCTTCACGATATCGGCAAGATTTCCGTCTCCGATAACATCTTAAACAAACCCGGTAAATTGACAGACGAAGAATTCGACATCATGAAAACCCACACCACTGCCGGAGCGGAAATCATCGAGAAGGTCATCTCCAAGCTTCCCGATTCCGACTATTTGGAAGAAGCCGAAAACATCGCCCATTATCACCACGAAAAATGGAACGGCCGCGGATATCCCGAAGGCCTTGCCGGCGAAGACATTCCGCTGTCGGCGCGCATCATGGCCGTTGCCGATGTCTTTGACGCATTGGTCTCGCCCCGGGTGTATAAAAAAGCCTTTACCTACGAAAAAGCCTTTGCCATCATTCAGGAAGATGCCGGATCCCATTTTGATCCGGTGGTCGCCGAGGCCTTTATCAATGTGAAAGAAGAAGCCGAAGCCATCGCCAACGATTTTGCCAAACAATACACGGCAGATCCGTCCGCCGCGGCCGTCAAAATAGACGGAAAGGTTGAAATGGTTGACGAAAACAACGATAGTAAACGCAGTAAATGATTTGATTTTAACATCAATATTAAAGCAGAAAGACCGGCTGTCATGACCGGTCTTTTTGTATAAAAAAACCGACTGATTCAGTCGGCTAATAAATCGAAAAAATATATTAATATGAAATTGACGCGATGCTAGATGGTCGCCCCCATCTGAACGGCACGATAGAGAAAATCGGAAGTGAGCAAATCATCCGGTGTATAGCAACCGATGGCCGTCAAAACGCCGCGGTTTTCCCACCCGAGATAATCCGCCATGTGACGGTATGTCATGATGGCTCCTTCGGCGCTGCCCAAGGTTTCATCCCCGAAGGAAAGGAGCAACGCGGTTTTTTTGTTGCCTTTGATGTCATCCACATAACCGTAAAAACGATCGATCACCGCTTTGAGTTGGGCGGAAAGCCCCGCGAAATAGATGGGCGAAGCAAACACAACGGCATCGGCTTCGATGAGCTTTGGCACGAGAACAGTGCGCATATCGTCGCCGAACATACAGCCTTTTGCCTCTCCTTTACGGCAGGTGTTGCAGGCAATACAGGGATGGACGCGATGAAAGGGCGCGTCAAAACGAAACACTTCGTGCCCGGCAGCTTCGGCGCCTTTTATAAAAGCATCCGCCAAACGAGATGACGTTCCTTTTCCGCGCGCGCTTCCGGTAATGACACAAATTTTCATAGCAATCCTCCTTCCTGACATTTTGATCCGATTTTTCGATCATGTTTATTATAAACCGAAACGCAAAGAAAAACAATTCCTTTATAGGACAGATACGTGTTATTTTTTGTCTGTTTTGGGATGTCTGACGCTTTTATCGCCAAAATGACGTAGACTCAACACACCATCCCATCAACGCCTGCAGCCACTCGCCTTATGATGATCAAAGACTGTTTTAAACACACAAGGATTTCTATCATCGAAAAATGTTCGATCGGTCTTGGGTGACTCAGCATGGATAATTGTTAAAACAAACGGACCGCCTGCAGTCAAAGGTTTACCTCAGGTGTGCCTTGCAAAAATTTTGTGTGTGTAGGATTTAAACAGCAACTTTTTATTTTAAGCCAATTGTTTCAAAAGCATCATCTACATCTACACGTCTGACACTTTAAAATTGACGGCATAAATCCAATCAGCCATAGTTTCGGGAGGTGTTTTCATCGATTCATCCACCCAAAAACGCAGAGCGGAAATGATGCCCTCGGATAATTGATGGATTAAAAACTCATCGGGAACCGTTTCGGAAACCTTCATTTGTTTTTTGATGGCTGCAAGCTCACGGAAAAAAATGCTGTTCAATCCCCGGGAAAAATAGCCGTAATAGACATCCGCGCCTTCGTGGGAAAGGAGTCTGAGCATTTCCGCGCGGTTCTCATAAAGATGATGGCACATGTGCGCCAGCCGCTTTTCAAGGGAATAGTCGCCTTCAGAAAAATCATGATGCGCTTCCCGGGGCGGCTCACCCTCAAAAACATGATCGAAGAGCTCGGCGCACATGGCGTTGAGCAAATCGTCCTTTGTTTCAAAATGCGCGTAAAAAGTGGAGCGTCCGATATCGGCTTCTTCCAAAATGTCGGAAACGGTAATATGGCGGTAGCGCTTTTTTGAAAGGAGTTTTTCAAAAGCCGCAAAAACGGCGCGCCGGGTTTTTATTTTTCTGCGATCCAAGGGCTTCTCCTCTCCCGGTTATGTTTTCGCGTTCACGAAAATCCGATGGTGATACTGCAATGTTTTTTTGTGTTTCTCTGGGCAAATCAGGGGTGTTTAACGGTTTTTCCGGTAAAAGGTTTTTGCGAAAATCCTATGATTAAATTTTTGATTAGGCAGGTGCATCATTTAAGACTCGGTGCCGATCATCGGTAAAAACCGATCGCTGTAGCCGGTCAGTCTCGCGGCGATAAGCGCCGCCAGAAACAGCCAGAGCACATAGCGAAAAGGAAAGCAAATGAGCAGTAGCAAAGCTGTGGCAAAGGGTTTTTTCATCTGCGCGCCCAATGCCGTAGCCGTTACCGCCGCCGCGGCGATGACCACAT
Source organism: Eubacteriaceae bacterium (assembly GCA_017405085.1). Lineage (GTDB taxonomy): Bacteria > Bacillota > Clostridia > Eubacteriales > Eubacteriaceae > RUG12931. Next base: position 22,196 of record JAFRBB010000026.1, on the reverse strand, counting down.
GGGCGCCGGCGTCCGGAAACAAGGCCATCGCCAAACCGTAGCCCGCGGCGGAGCAACCGAAAATCATCGGAAAAAAGTGCCCGCCTTTCAGTCCGAAGGACAGGCAAAAGGCCGTCAGCACCAACTTGAGAACAGCAACCCCGAAAAGCATCCAGGGCAGATAATTGCCGTAGGCGTGCATCATCTCGGCCATTTGCTCTTCGCCGGAAAAAAGCAAAACCGGCATCACCATCGCGATCAGGCCGATCACGATGCCCGCTGCCGTCTCCCGGACAATCACGGGAATTTTGTCTGAGATCATCTCAAAGATTTTTTCCGCATAGATATAGATGTAGTACAAAACGAGACCGACGGGCACGCCCAAAGCCATCAAGCCGAAATCCGCCGCCGAAAGGGCCGTCCCCTCAAAAGCGGGGAAACCGCTCATGCCCGCGCCGAAAAGCTTTGATAAGCCGGAATAGATAAGGATGCCGGCAGCGGTGGCGGCGCCGTACAACATGAGTTTATCGGTTCGGGAAAGGAGCGCCATATTTGACTCGTCTTCTGATTCGGAGACGGCAAAAATGCCGAAAAGCGGCGCGTGAAATAACACGCTTAATGTCACGGCTGTGCCGATTTCGGAATAGGCTTCGGCGTGATGTTTGGCGTATTTGACATTATCGCCCACCCAATAGCAAAGGGCGGCGATGATGCCGGCAAGCCCCGCTTCGGGACCGACCGACGCGCCGATGACCAAAGGCAGAAAAGCGCAAAGGAGCATGATGAACATCGGATGATAGTCGTAGTGCTTTTCGCCTTTAATTTTCCCAAGGACCACCTCAAGACTGTCGGGATAGACGCCAAAGCGTTGGTGCAGAACCCCCACAGCAAGCCCGCCCAAGCCGCAAATCAAAACGGGAAGCCATGGAACGGGAAGCACCCCGGGCAAGGTTTTCCACAAAAGGTCCGAGGTGATAGCGACGGCTTTTAAAAAAAGCCAAACCACCGCGCCGGCGGCCGCGCCGAGCAGCGCGCAAAAACCGATCATTTTGACGCGATTGACTATTTGAATACGCTCCGAGGCGTGTTGCATGCTCTTCTCCTTTTAAAAAAAGGGGATCTTCGATACATGCGAAGATCCCGAAAGAATTGTTATTATCAAGTTTTGCTTATTCCAGGAAAAAGCCCGCGGCGATCAGAGCGATACCGCTGAAGATAATTTCAAGACCGATAATGAAGCCAATGGCTACTGCCAAGTTCGCGGGATACATTAAACCGAGAACGCCGGCGATGGCAAGCAGAATACCGCCGACCAGCACCCAGCCCCATTTGAAGCCGGTGTTGACGCCTTCGTTGGTCAGTCTGCGGATTTTAAAGGCATTGACAATCAGTCTGATGCCGCCAACCAAAAATCCGATGCTGGTGAAAAGCAAAATCATCCAGTCCACAGCAACTTGCGCGAAGCCATTATAAATGACAAAGAGACCTAAAATTCCCAAAAGAATGGCGATGAACAACTCAAAGCCGCCGACAATACCGGTATCACGGAATCTGAACCAAAAGATAACAAACACAATGGCGTTGATAATCATGGAAATACCAGCAACCATCCCCAGCGCCAAGAAGGTGATTCCCGGTGACATGACCAGATAAACACCGCAAAACGCAAGAATAATACCCAAAATTACATTCAAAACACGATTTAAAAACATTTTACTATTTCCTCCTTTTTGTATTTTTCTTCTCCTTAACAGAGGGAAAACACCGCCTCCTTTGGGAAGCGCGTCTCATCCATCAAATCAAGGGTGTAATTTTGCTAGAACATTATAACGAAAATTAAAGAAATGGACAAGCTTTTTTGGAAAAAGTTGCTTTTTTTATTCAGCCGATGCCTTTTAGGGTTTTCACGTCTTTATTAAACAGGACGCAAGCCATCCCCTCCTCACAGCGTTTATGAAGAACCAAATCGGCTCCAAAATCGTTATGATTTTTTGACCATGATGATTTCCGGAGATTGACACAGCCCCATGGCGTAAAGCCCAATGGATAGGAGCATCGCGACGGCGTCGGCGGTCATGGTGACGGGCAGCATATCGGCATTAAGCCCCGCGCAAAGCATCATCGTGAAGATGGTGACCGAAAGCAAAATGACAATCACGAAAATTTCCTCACTGTCGGGGTTGAAGGGAAACCCGCCGTCTCGGGCAGCGCGGTAACGGGCAAGCATCACCGCGACGATTTCAAAAATACCGAATAATCCCGTCAAGAGTACAATCGGCCATGTCCATCGGGCCATCGGCCGCCAAAAATCAAATTCGCCTGCCTTCACAACACAAGCGACGCCGTAAGCGCAGGCCAAATAAGACATGACCACCGCCGGTGTTCTTCCTTTGCTCATATAGCGAAGGCCGCGCCATGTGACATCGTTGGCGACGCTCCACGCGATCAAAGCCGCTCCGAGATAGATAAAATGCAACGACGGCCGCAAATGCTCCCCCGACAAAATCAGGATGATGCCAAGGGCGGCAATGATGGAGGCGGATTGTTTTCTCAATTTTTTCCCGATTAAAAACGAAAGGGGTATTTTCATATGATTCTCTTTACAATATTAATTGAACATTGGCAGCTCAAACGATTTGATGATTCACCACGAACTTATCAATTTTTTGATATGTTTTCTTTTCCCCGCAAAAATGAAAGCTTGGTCTCCGAGGTGATGACCGACACAAAAATGATCACGAAGCCGAGAAGCACCTTAGGCGACAGGGTTTCCCCGTAAAAAATCGCCGAAAACAGCACGCCGAACACCGACTCCAACGCCAGCACAATAGACGCCCGGGAAGCGTCCTCGTATTTGATGCCGAAATTTTGAAAAGAAAAGGCAACGGCGGTAACCATAACGGCCAGATAAGCAATGGCAGCCCAAGTGGAAGGCGGCACGGAGGATGGCCAGGTCTCGAAAAACATCGCGCAAATCAGGGACATCAGCCCGGCAAAGCCGAATTGCAGAGCGGTCAGCATCAAAATATCGTGTTTTTTGGTGTAGTGCGCGATGGCGATGATGTTGAGGGAAAAGAACACGCCGCAAATGAGCGTGAGGCCATCCCCCCATCCGATGGTCAAATCCCCGTCCAAACTGACAAACCCAATGCCGATAAGACAAGCGACCGCAGCAATGATGTTGTAGCGATCGGGTCTGTTTTTAAAAAACAGCCATTCAAAAAAGGGCACCATCACGCAATAGGCAGCGGTTAGAAAAGCGTTTTTCCCCGGGGTTGTCCCAACGAGACCGAAGGTTTGAAAAATATAGGCGATAAAAAGCGTCAGTCCCATGACAAATCCGGCGATAATGGTGTCTTTGTCAATTGTTTTGAGTCTTTTATAGCCACAAGCGCCGATGAGAATCGATGCTATCAAAAACCGAACGGCAATCAGATAAAAAACCGGAAAATCATCCACCGTATCTTTCATGATAAAAAACGAACTGCCCCAAATGATCGCCGCGGCGAATAAGGCGGGCAAGGCCAGTTTTTTCGCGGTTGTCTCTTTCAAATGATATTCTCCCTCGGTTTAATTTGTGATCTCAATCGGACCTATTTTTTCATTGTAATCAAAAGCAACCATTTTCTCAAGCAAAAAAACACCGGCGCTCATCACACCGGTGAAAAATAAAGACTTATTTTATTGTGTCACACTGCAAACGCGGCGTTTGAGAAAAATCACGACGCGCGGCAATGATATTTTTGTTCGAAATTTTCTTTGGACATAAAAAGGATCATGATGCCCTGAACAAATCCGATGATTTCCATAACACCGACGACAATCGCGCCGATACCAATGAAGGTCAACACAAAACCGACAAGGGTGATCGCCAAAAAGATACCGCCTTGTTTGGTGTTGCCAAGATAAAAATGATGCAGTCCGAAGCCGCCCAGGAACAGCCCCAAAATCCCGGCAATGATTTTGCTTTTGACCGGCCAATCGGTTCCGACACCGTTAATCGCGTCCGGCGTCACGGGCTCGGCTTTCACCGGTTCTGCAGATTCTTCGGCGGGTTCCGCTTTCGCTTCTTCGGCAGGCTCCGCCTGGGGTTGATCCGCTGGTTCCGCAGGTTCTGCGGCAGGTTCCGCTTTTACTTCCTCCGCGGGTTCCGCTTTCACTTCTGCGGCAGGCTCTGATTCGACCGTTTCGACGGGCTCAGCTTTCACTTCGTCGACGGGTTCCGCTTGAGGTTCGGCAGCTTCGACCTTGGCGGCTTCCGCTTCGGGTTTGACCGTTTCGGGTTGTGCTTTCGCCTCCGACGGGCTTAAAGGCGTTCCGCAATTTTTGCAATATTCGGCGTTTGCGTCAACGTCGGCACCGCATCGCGGACATAATTGTGTAGCCATATTCGCCTCCTCCAAATTGATAATATAAATTTTCTTTATTATATCAAACAATGATGCAAAAAACAATATAATGCAAACCTTTTTCAGTCTTTCAAACATCTCATTATCATTGATTTTGTCCGCAGATTTTCTTCTTAACCGGGACAGGTTGATTTTGCGGCAATGCCACCATCTGAAAGGCTGACCTGCCTGTCATCAAATGATATGCGTTTTTCTTCGATTCAACCATTTTTTGGACATATCTCAGCATAAGGCCATCCGGCCGGTACGGTCAATGCGTCCCCGGAGTTTTTAATTCTCACCGCTTCGTGAAAAACGGCATCGACGGGGCATCAATCATTTATCCTTCGTCGCTATACATTTGCGGGCGGTTGGTATATAATGAAAGCAAAAAAACAAGAGGTCACATCATGGCTTATCTGGCACTTTACAGACGTTACCGTCCGCAGACTTTTGACGAAGTCGTCGGCCAGGAATACGTCACCCGAATTTTAAAAAATCAAATCCTGAACAACCGCATTGCCCACGCCTATCTCCTGACGGGCATCCGCGGCACCGGCAAAACCTCTATCGCCAAAATTTTTGCCCGCGCCGTCAATTGTCCCCATCCCGAAGACGGCAATCCCTGCAACAAATGCGAGGTCTGCGCCCAAATCGATAAACCGGGGGTCAGTGATGTCATTGAGATCGACGCCGCCAGCAACCGCGGTGTCGATGAGATCCGGGACATTCGCGAAAAGGTCAAATATCCGCCGGTGCTGGGCCGATACAAAGTCTACATCATCGACGAAGTCCACATGCTCACCAAAGAGGCTTTCAACGCCCTGCTCAAAACTCTGGAGGAACCGCCGGCGCACATCATTTTTATCCTAGCCACCACCGAACCGAATAAATTGCCGATGACCATTCTCTCCCGTTGTCAGCGCTATGACATCCGCCCCATCTCGACAGAGGAAATCGCCAGGAGAATGAAACACATATTAGACGACATCGGCGTGGCCATCGATGATGATGCCCTAAGCTTTATCGCCGCCAGAGGCGATCATTCCATGCGCGACGCCTTGAGCCTTCTCGATCAGATCATTGATATCCGCGAGGGCGGCAAACCCATCACCAGAGAACAGGTGCTGGATTTTCTCGGCATGGCCGACACCAAAATCCTTGTCGATGTGTTGGAAGCCGTCATTGACCGCGACGCCGCGGCGGCGCTCACCGCCATCAGAGCGCTTTACGCCTCGGGGAAAAACGCCGATCTGCTCATCGAACAACTCATCGAAACCTTAAGAGACATCATTGTCGCCGGCATTTCGGGAAGCAAGGCAGCCGAGGTCATCGGCTGCGGACAGGAAAGGGCCGAGGCCTACGCCGCCATGGCCAAGCGCTGCGGCAAAAACCGTCTCTTTGACATGACCGACGCCTTAATCGACGCCCGGGGAAAAATGCGCTACAGCGATATGGCCGGCGTCATTTTGGAAATGAGTCTGTTGTCCCTTTGTGTTGAAAAAGCGCCCATTCCCGCGGCGCCGTCATCGCAAAACTCGAGCAGCCGTCAGTCCGCGCAAAAACAAAGCATCAATCCCGGCCAAGCGAGAGCATCCCGGGCCAAAGCCAACGCTTCCCCAAAAAACGAGCCCTCTCTTCGGGAAATGATGGGCCTTCCGTCCGATCAAAAATCCAAACCCGGCAACACCGCGGCAGCCGACGCTAAAAATAACAAAAGGCCCGCCGCCAACAAAGGCGCAGCAACCGACGTTGGCTCTGTTGCGGCAAACGAAAGTCGGGTAACGGATACCCGGCCCGCCGCGCGGAAAAATCCGTCCTCAAGATATAACGAAGCGGATGAAATGTCTCAGCCGCCTATCACGGAGCAAGCCGAGCCCGCCGCGGCGTTTGAAAATCCCTCTCGCCCCGACATGCCCGCGCCATCGGATCAACCCGCTCAAACTAATCCGTCCGTTCACGTCGATGACGCCGGAACCGCCGGACCGACTGCTAACAATAATCAATCGACGCCATCAGAAAAGCCCGCTCAAGGGAGTCCTTCAGCCATCAACACCGATGATCTGTACCGCAAGCTGAAAAACAACGTCCGCAATCTCTCCAAAGGCATTTTGTACAACAGTACCCTCGATCACTGTCTTCTGGCCGAACGCGGCGGCACTCTGGTGTTTCGCGCCGAAAAAGCGGCCCTGTCCATCTGTGAGGAAATGATCACCGATCGGGACTTCACAGCCTTAATTCAAAAAGAACTCTCTTTTGTCCCGGCCCTAAAAGCCGAACTTTACACAAAAGATTATGAAGCGATGAGCTTTACCGAAAAGACCGAAGCGATTTTGGAAGGACAGTCTGTCACCTTTGAGCGCGAGACATAATCGGCAAGATACAAGACGGCGCATAAAGGCGGATATGACAGGCTGCATGACGTTGGAGCATGATAAAATCGAAATTCTGAGGTAATAAACAGCATAGCAATTTCGAGACAAAGCATGATCTCTCAGCCAAACCCAGTCTTTTTACGGGAAACCATTGATGCCGCTGCCGATAAAAAATTTTCCCGAAAGACAAGATGGTCAGCGGCCTAACGAAACCGCGAAAGCGCAATCTCACCCCGGCTGAATAAAGACGGTATGAGAAAATCCATCAACCGCGACATCGCGCCGATTCATCACAGGATGCTTAAAACGACAAATTAAATAAAAACAAAGGCTTTTTTGCCCTGCCATTGATTTTTACAAAATAACCTTTTATTTCGTGCTATAATTGTATAAAAAGGAAAACAACGGAGGAACCATGAGTAAAACAAAAAGAAGAGCCGTCCGAGGAGCCGGCGGCAAAATGAATCAAAAAAACATGATGAAACAAATTCAGCAAATGCAGGCTGAAATGGAGAGCGCCCAAGCCGCCCTTGAAGAACAGGAAATCACTGGGACCGCCGGCGGCGGCGCCGTCACCGTCATCGCGGGAGGCAACAAAATGCTGAAGCGCGTCACCATCGACCCTGACGTCATCGACGAAGATGATGTGGAAATGCTTGAGGACTTAATCGTCGCCGCCGTCAACGACGCCATGACCAAAGCCGACGCCGCGGCAGCGGGCGCCATGGGTCAACTCACCGGCGGCATGAACATTCCGGGGCTGATGTAACGTGGGCATTTATCCCAAAGCCATCGACAGACTCATCGCGGAGCTGTCCAAGCTTCCCGGCATCGGTGAGAAAACCGCTGCCAGACTGGCTCTCCATCTGGTCGATGCCAAGGCCTCGGACATGACCGATTTGTCCGACGCGCTGTTAGCCGTCCGGGACAAAGTGCATCTCTGTCCCGAATGCTTCTCCATCACCGACGGGGAGCGCTGCGACATCTGCTCATCCCCCGAAAGAGACCGCTCGGTCATCTGCGTTGTGGAGAACACCCGGGACATTTTCGCCATCGAGCGAACCCGTGAATTTAACGGCTTGTATCACGTCCTTCACGGCGCCATCTCCCCCATCGAGGGCATCGGGCCCAAGGACATCAAAGCCCGGGAGCTCATGATGCGCCTCGGCGAGCAAAACGTCCGGGAAGTCATCATGGCCACCAACCCCACCCCGGAAGGCGAAGCCACCGCCGTCTATCTCGGCGGACTGATTCGTCCGATGGGCATTGAGGTCACCCGGCTTGCCAAAGGCATTCCCATCGGTGCCGATGTGGAATTTGCCGATGAAGTCACCTTAATCAAAGCCTTTGAAGGCAGAAATCCTATTGCTTAGACTTTGCTACTTATCTTTCAACCGTCAAATCATCCGATTTTTAACCATCATGTGAGAGGAGTTTCCCATGAAAAAAACAGGAATCAACGCATCGCCCGGTATTGCCATTGCCAAAGCCTTTGTCTATGTCAAAAAGGAACTCAACATCAGCGAACGAACCATTGACGATATTGCGGCCGAAGAAAGGCGTTTCAACGACGCCGTGGAACAAAGCCGCGCCCAGCTCGCCGCCATCTATGACAGAGCCGTCGCCGAACTCGGTGCGGAAGAAGCGGCAATTTTCGAAGCCCACGCCATGTTTCTCGATGATCCCGAATTTGTCGGCGCCATCGAAAACGACATCGCCGGCGGCACAAGCGCCGAAATCGCGACCCAAAAGACCACCGACATGTTCTCCGCCATGTTTGACGCCATGGATGATCCCTATTTTAAAGGCCGGGCCGCCGATATCAAAGACGTCGGCACCCGCATCCTTCACAATCTTTTAGGCGTACCCATGGTCGACATCTCACATCTCGACGAAGACACCATCATCTTGGCCGAAGACCTGGCGCCCTCGGACACGGCAACCATGGACAAGGCTCATGTTAAAGGTTTCGCGACGGATATCGGCAGCCGCACGTCTCACACCGCCATCATGGCCCGCAGCCTGGAAATCCCCGCCGTCCTCGGTCTGGATGACATCACCGCCACGGTCAAAGACGGCGACACCATTATTGTCGACGGCAGTGAAGGCGTGGTGATTGTAGATCCCACCGAAGACGAAATCGCTGTATACAAAGCCAAAAAAGAAGCCTATGACGCCTACCGCGCCGAGCTGGCCGAGCTCAAAGATCAACCTGCCGAAACCATCGACGGCCACCGCGTGGAAATCGTCGGCAACATCGGCAGTCCCGCGGATGCCCCCGGTGTCCTCGAAAACGGCGGTGAAGGCATCGGACTCTACCGAACAGAATTTTTGTATATGAACGCGGATGTGATGCCCGACGAAGAAAAACAATTCGCCGCTTACAAATCCGTCATCGAAGCTTTTGAAGACGGCGCGGTCATCATCCGCACCCTCGATATCGGCGGCGACAAAAAACTGCCCTATCTTCCCCTGGAAGAAGAAATGAATCCCTTCCTTGGGCTTCGGGCCGTGCGTCTGTGCTTCCAAAAGGAAGACCTGTTCAAAACCCAGCTTCGCGCCATCCTGCGCGCTTCCGCTTTCGGCAAAGCCCGCATCATGTTCCCAATGATCGGCAATGTGGACGAGGTCAAACAAGCCAAAGCCCTAGTGAGGGCCTGCATGGCCGAGCTGGACGCCGAGGGCAAAGCCTATGACAAAAATATCGACATCGGCGTGATGATTGAAATCCCCTCCGCCGCCGTCACGGCGGACATCATTGTCGAAGAAGCGGCGTTTTTCTCCATCGGCACCAATGACCTTTGTCAATACACCCTGGCCGTTGACCGAATGAACCAAAACGTCTCCTATCTTTATGATCCGCTCCATCCGGCCATCCTCCGGCTGATCAAAAACGTCATTGACGCCACCGCCGCGCGGGATGACCGCTTCACCGGTATGTGCGGCGAAATGGCCGGCGATCCCTACGCTGCCCTCATTCTCCTCGGCATGGGGTTGGACGAATTTTCGATGAGCGCCTCATCCATTCCCCAAATCAAAAAAATCATCCGCTCCGTCACCTTCGGTGAAGCCAAAGCCATTGCCGACGACGCGCTGTCAATGAAAAGCAGCGCCGACATCCGCAGCATGATCACAGCAAAAATGGCCGAAAAGGGCATCAAGCTGCTTTAAACCCGGCGGCATTTCACCTTTGCCCATTCATTCTTTAAAGAGTCCAAGACAACCCGAAAGGAAATCCCATGCATCAAAGAGAAATCAAAATCATAAACGAAAGCGGCCTTCATGCCAGACCGGCATCGGCTTTTGTCGCAGAAGCCGGCAGATATGAAAGCAATATCTTCATCCTCAAAGGCGACGAACGCGTCAACGCCAAAAGCATCATGGGCGTGATGTCCGCGGGCATCACCCAGGGAACCACCATCATTCTGGAAGCCGACGGTTCCGATGAGACCGAAGCCATCGACGCGCTGACCGCCCTCATCAACAGCGGCTTCGGCGAACTCACCATTTAAACTTTCGTCAAATAACAATCAATTTATGTGACAAGATTGTCAATAATGTGTTATAATAAAGCATCAAAAAATATTCTCAATAAGGAGGAATATGATATGAGTAGTAAAAGCGGAATGAAAACTGTCTATTTTATCGGCGGTCTGTTTACGGGCGCTGTCGTCGGAGGCGCGTGCGCACTTCTCTTCGCACCCAAATCCGGTGAAGAAACCCGCCAAATCATTGCCAATACCGTCGGTGAAGCTTTAGAAGATATCCGCGATCAAGCCTCGGAATACTATCAGGAAGTCCGGTCTCAATTTGATGATTTGACCGATTCTTTCACCGATCAAATCAACGCTTATCGTCAGGAAATCGAAGTCAAAATCGATGAAATTCAAGCTGAAACCAACGAAGAAATTCAAGAACTCAACGATGAATTAGACGAAATCAAAGCGGAAGCAGCTGCGGCAAAAGAAGTTCCGGCGGAAGATACACCCAAAGACGCACCGAAAGACACGCCCAAACCGGCCGACGCCAAAGCGGAAAAAGTTTCCGAAACCAAATAAGGGAGATCATCTCGAATGATTAGCGTATCTTTTCAATTATGGGAATTGGCCATTTTTATCGTTGCTGTCGCTGTCGTGTTTGCCGTCATCTACCTGGTCAAGTTTTTAAAAAGCCTGTCCAAAGCTGCCGATGACGTTGACGCATTGCTCCAATACAACCGCGCGAACATTGACAAAATCGTCGACAATACCAACGACATCACCGATTCTACGAAAAACGTGATGAATGATGCCGAAACCGCCGTCAGTCGTGTGTCCAACGAACTCGTCGATCCTGTTCTTGACACCACCGGTAAAGCGATTAAAGTTGTCTCCAACGTCGTAAAAGCCGCCAGCGTTGTCGCGAAATAAAAAAAGCGTAAAAGCGGCCTAATATCAAACACGGAGAATCTTGAATGAAGTAAAGCCGAAGCGAAAGCCTCGGCTTTTTTATTTGACGGATACGCGATATCCCCAAAAGCGTTTAATCGAAAACAGCATCGTGATGATAAAACGAACCCCAGCAATGCCGGGGTTCGAATCATGTTGTTTTAAGACTTTTCGCTGTCTTCTTCAGCGGTTTTGTATAGCCCGGAAAGGGTTCTGAGAAGCAAATCGGCATCGATGGGTTTTGCCATATGGGCATTCATTCCCGCGTCGATGCAGCGTTTGGCATCTTCGGCAAAGGCGTCGGCGGTCATCGCGATAATCGGGATGGTCCCAGCGTCGGGGCGATCCATCCCGCGGATGGCAATGGTCGCGTCAATACCGCCCATGTTGGGCATCCGAAGGTCCATCAAAATCACGTCGTATTTTCCGACCGGGGAGGCGGCAAACATGTCCGTCGCGATTTTTCCGTCTTCGGCATGTTCGACTTCCGCGCCGGCCTCGGTGAGAATCACCTTGGCAATTTCCGCGTTAATGAATTGATCCTCAGCAAGGAGCACCATCATGCCTTTGATGTTGGCTTTTTTCTCATCCTGTTTGGGTCCAGCATCGTCTTTGCCTTCGTATTTTTTGAGTTCATAATAAAGCGTCGATTTAAACAGGGGTTTCGAAATAAATCGGGTGATCCCCGCCGCTTTAGCTTCATCTTCAATATCGGACCAGTCATAGGCGGAAATGATGCTGATCGGCACATCGTCACCTAAGATTTCACGAATCTTGACAGCGGTTTCGATGCCGTTTATACCTTGGAGACGATAATCGATGAGCACCGCGAAAAAGCTCTTACCGCTGGTGTGAGCCTCTTGAACAAATTTAATCGCGTCTTCACCGGTGTGACAGATCATCGGATCGGCACCGAGTTCTTTCAATGAAAGCTCAGCTGTTTCGCATAGGATTTCGCTGTCATCGACAATGAGAATCGGCCAATTGGGCAGAACCATTTCTTCATCACCGGCCGGCGCTTTCTCCAGATCAACAATAATCTGGAAGCGGGAGCCTTCTCCCGGAGCGCTTTCCACATCGATTTCGCCATCCATCGCGTCGACAATATACTTGGTGATGGTAAGCCCCAAGCCCGTTCCCTGAATCTGATGGACGCGTTTGCTGTCCTCCCGCTCGAAGGCGGTGAAAAGCTTGGCCTTAAATTCATCGCTCATCCCCATTCCGGTATCTTTAACAATGAAGTGGGTGCGGACTTTATCATTGTCCGGAAGGGCTTCCTGCCAAAGCTCGATATCCACCGAGCCTCCTGCCGGCGTAAATTTCATGGCATTGCTCAGCAGATTTAAGAGTACCTGATTGATGCGGACGTTGTCGATATAAACGTCCTCGGCGATGATGTTTCGGATATAGACGTCAAATTCCTGACCGTTGTCTTTGATCTGCGGCCGGACAATGTCGCACATGGTCTCCATAATTTCCCGGAGGGAATGGACTTCGTAATTGAGGGTCATTTTGCCGCTTTCGATCTTGGACATATCGAGCACATCGTTAATCAAGCCAAGGAGCTGCTTGCCGGAAATGGTGATCTTGCGCAGGCAGTCCTCCACGCGCTCGGGCTCGTCCATATGGGTTTTGGCGATTTCCGTGAGTCCCACAATGGCGTTCATCGGCGTTCTGATGTCGTGACTCATGTTTGAGAGGAATTCGCTCTTTGCTTTGTTGGCATCCTCGGCTTCTTGCCTGGCCTCTTCCGCCACGGCTGTGGCTTTATCCGCCGCAATCCGCGCTTCCTCGAGGGCAGTGATTTGATTGTTGGTCATCCGCATGTAAATGTTAAAGACAAGCAAAATGCCCAAAGCGATCACCGCCAAGGCGATTAACATACCGATGTTTCTGGATTGTCCCATTCCAGCGATGGTCTGATCAAGGACACCGTAAGGCAAGATGCTGATCAAATTCCAGTTGCTGTCCGGCAAAGGCGACATTCGGATGCTGCGCCTTTCATTGATCCCTTTTGCTTCATCGGTATAGTTGATGTGCATGGTGAAGTCCGTGCCGTCTTTAATGGACTTTTTGAGTTGATCCACCGCTTCATCGGCGGTCATGCCGACAGGCGTCGCGTGTTGGAGCGAATTTTCAAAATAGGTATTATCGATGTCTTTATCGCCCTCCACGACATAGGAGCCGTCCCGACGAATGATATAGTAGGTCACCAATGAACGGGGATCGTTAAAATTGATGATTTTCAAATAGCTGCTCATCGGTCTGTAGCACAAAAGCCCCACGCTTCGGTTGCCGTTTTCCATCGGCGCGTCGTAGCTTTCGGCATAGATAATCATTTGCTCTTTGGCATTCCATCCGCCGGTGATGACATTTTGTTTTTCGCTCATGCTCGAGACCAGATAATCACTGTCCCCGAGTTTGATGATCGGCTCTCCGCTGACGGTTTCAATGTTTCCTTTGGCATCGATAAGCGCGCAACCGTCAAAATGCTGATCGCTTGCTTCACTGCTCAAAACACGTTTAACGTTTTGGGCATCGGTTGCTCCTTCGTCGGCAACCTTCTTTTTCAGCACATCCATCTGAGAAAAACGGATTTGTTTCACGGCGTTATATCGGTCGATCTGCTGTTCGCTGGTCCCTTCCAGATAAACCTTGCCGATCTCCCGCACATCTTGTTCGGTTTGTTGATTCATATAAATATTCAATATCAAAAAAACGGCAACAATCAACACAAGAATAAAAATCGACCCGCCGATAATCACCTTGGATTCTTTTTTCATAGTCTTCCCCCCTTTTGATTGGATGTCGATGGCAACTTTGTGCATTTCGCCTGATGATGAGGTTTTCTTTATTAAACGCTTTTATTATTATATAATCAATTTGCCTTTTTTTCAATCCTTCATTGTAATCCTTTTTCCTATTTTGTCTGGCAATGAAAAACGCCCGAAATCATGGGCGTTTTAGATAAAGATAAACTCAAATGATAATCAATGACCGAAGGAGACCGTTTTGCCGACATTCCGGGAAAGGTGTTATGACTTTTGTCAATCCCCGCGGATTGCTGATCATCTCGTGTTTGTCCGTGCCGGCATCACCGGAAAACACTGACAAAACGGTCTGTCATCGGCTTTAATGCTTGATGACAAACATAATCATGCCGGCCGTGCCGAGAAGGAGCAAAGCGATGCCGGCAATGCCGATTTTGAGAAACATCTGGGCGCCCTGAAAATTTTTGGGATCTTTTGTGACCAGAAAAGTCTTGGGCTTTTGCGGGTCATACCAAATGTCCACCGTCGTGCCCGGCGGGCTGTTCAGCGGCAAGTCTTCCACGTATTCAAAGGTCACGGTGCCGCGAACCGTCTTGCCGTCAACCTGATAATCAAATTGCATCCAATCTCCGGGATGCCATCTTGTGCCGACATGGATTTTGACGAGCACCCCCTTGGTATGCGCCGTGCATTTTTCCATGCGGCGTTTGGTAAAGAAAAACCACAATCCCATGATCGTCATGATCAGGCCGATAATCATCGCGATGACCGACAAAATCTCTATGACATAGATAAATTCGCCCATTTTGTATTTCTCCTATAACTGACTGATGATGATTGGATTGTCTCAGTCATAAAATCACACGATTCATGATGGAGGACAATGGATACAACAAAGCATTGGGATCATGAGGCCCCATTGATTTTAAGCGTCATGCCGAAGCTTCGCGAACCATTTTTGATCGGCAAAGCCGCCGGAGGGATCCCACAGCGCCTTACGAAAAACGCCTTCCAAAGTCATGCCCGCATGGCGCATTGCCTTTTCGGATGCGACGTTGTCGGCATGGCACCAGGCGCAGACGCGGTTTAAGCCGCCGTCCCCAAGCAGATAAGAGACGACAGCGGCAAGGGCTTCGGAGCCGTAGCCTTTTTGCCATTCGCTTTTGATAATGGTTAGACCGAGCTCCGCGGATGCAATCTCCGCATTGACATCGTAGGCACCGACGGTGCCGACAAATTTATCATCTTGCGTGATGATCCACGACCAGCCTTCGCCCTTCTCTATTGCGTTTAAATCATTAGCGATTTTTTCTTTCGTCGAGCCAAGAGATATGTAAGGGTTCCATCCTGTGTAGCGGATGATGTCCGCATCATGACCGACCGTCTCGTAGAGAACTTCGGCGTCCGAGATGACAGGCTCTCGAAGAACCAGCCGCTCGGTGATGAGGGTCGGAATGTGTTTGTTGTTTGACATGGCATTTCTCCGAGGAATGACTGTCGGGCCGACGACGCGAAAAAATGCATCTCGGCTGACAATTTCTGATTGTGCTAAAGACACGCAGTCATTTTATCTTTTGGATTGTTGATGATTATATAATACCACAAAACGCTCTTAAAATCCCGCGTTTTATGCTAAAACATGGGAAGTCCGCTTCCATAAAAAAATCAGGTTCGAAAACGTGTCAAACCTGATTTTTGTTGTTATTTTATTGCTGAGCCGCGCTTAAAATTTGCCGGCTTTCGCCGCTTCTTCCACAGCCACGGCCGTTGCTACGGTGGCGCCGACCATCGGGTTGTTGCCCATTCCGATAAGACCCATCATTTCCACATGGGCCGGCACCGATGAGGAGCCCGCGAACTGCGCGTCGGAGTGCATTCTGCCGAGGGTATCGGTCATGCCGTAGGACGCCGGGCCCGCCGCCATGTTGTCGGGATGGAGGGTTCTGCCGGTGCCGCCGCCGGAGGCCACGGAGAAATATTTTTTGCCAGCGAGAACCCGTTCTTTTTTGTAGGTACCCGCCACGGGATGCTGGAAGCGGGTGGGGTTGGTGGAGTTGCCGGTGATGGAGACATCCACGTTTTCTTTCCACATGACAGCCACGCCTTCCTGCACATCGTTGGAACCGTAGCAGTTGACTTTGGCTCTCGGGTTTTCGGGATCTTTGGAGTAGCATTTGCGGGAAACTTCTTTGAGTTCGCCGGTACTGTAGTTATAGTCGGTTTCCACGTGAGTAAAGCCGTTGATGCGGGAGATGATCTGCGCCGCGTCTTTGCCGAGACCGTTTAAGATGACGCGAAGGGGTTTTTTGCGGACTTTGTTGGCTTTTTCCGCGATGCCGATGGCGCCTTCAGCGGCGGCAAAGGATTCGTGTCCGGCCAGGAAAGCGAAGCATTCGGTATCTTCTTCCAAAAGCATTTTGCCCAGGTTGCCGTGGCCGAGGCCGACTTGACGTCTGTCCGCGACGGAGCCCGGAATGCAGAAGGCCTGCAGCCCTTCGCCGATGGCGGCCGCTGCGTCGGATGCCTTGCGGCATTCTTTTTTGATGGCGATCGCCGCGCCGACGGTGTACGCCCATTTGGCGTTTTCAAAACAAATCGGTTGAATGTTTTCGACCAAGTGATAGATATCGAGACCGGCGGCTTCGGTAATTGATTTTGCTTCTTCGATGGACTTGATGCCGTATTCGTTCAAAACAGCCAGAATTTGTTTTTCTCTGCGTTCATAAGATTCAAATAATGCCATGCTTGTCACCTTATTCCTTTCTCGGATCAACAAAACGCGCGGCGTCATTGATTCTGCCGTATTGTCCGGAAGCTTTTTCCAGCGCGGTCTGCGCGTCGTCGCCGTCTTTGATAAAATCCATCATGCGGCCGAAGTTGACGAATTTGTAGCCGATGATTTCATCGTCTTCGTCCAAAGCCAGTTCGGTGACATAGCCTTCGGTCATTTCCAGATAACGGGGACCTTTATCCAGGGTGCCGTACATGGTGCCGAGCATGGAACGCTGTCCTTTGCCCAGGTCTTCGAGTCCCGCGCCGATCTGCAAGCCACCTTCCGAGAAAGCGCTTTGGGTGCGGCCGTAGACAATCTGCAAAAACAATTCTCTCATGGCCGTGTTGATGGCGTCGCAAACCAGGTCGGTGTTGAGCGCTTCAAGCAGCGTCAGACCGGGTAAAATTTCCGATGCCATGGCCGCGGAATGGGTCATGCCGGAGCAACCGACGGTTTCCACCAGGGCTTCCTGAATGATGCCGTCTTTCACGTTGAGGGAAAGCTTGCAAGCGCCTTGCTGCGGCGCGCACCAGCCAATCCCGTGGGTGTAGCCGGAAATATCCGTAATTTCTTTTGCTTTGGTCCATGCTCCTTCTTGAGGAATCGGCGCGGCGCCGTGGGAAACGCCCTGCGCGATCGGACACATGTTTTTAACTTCCGTTGAATAAATCACAGTTTCCTCCTTCAATAATAACATCAAAGCCGGCGCTTTCACCCGGGTGAGCCCAACCGTTTCGCGCGATTAAAATCAACCGAGGAAAGCCCCGCTTTACCCTATTTTTTGATAATAACATTGTAATTTCATGTTGTAAAGATAAAATATTTAATGTTGAAAATACGGCGTTTTTTGGATATACTGAAAAAAACCGCAATTGCGGAATGATTCTTTACAAAATATAAAATAATAGATGCCCTCCGCTCACAGCCGGATGGCCGGACAAGGAGACGACATCCGTTATGACCAACCCAATCGACCCGCAATCGATCATCTCATCGATTTTCAGCGATGAGTCCGAATTATTTCGACACCCTGCCGATCCCGATCCCGGAGACGAGGTGACCCTGCGGCTCCGAATGAAAAAAAATACCGGGGCCGAGGTTTTTCTGATGACAGGCTCCGACGGAACCCTTGACCCCATGACGCGAACCGGCAGCGACGACCTATTCGACCGGTTTGAGATCAACATTTCCGTTCCCGATGACAATCCTGTGGTTTATTCCTTTGTCATCCGATGGGACGAAAAATATATTCACTACACCAAAGCCGGCGCGGTTTTGTCTTCCGAGAAGCCTTCGCCGGATCCGGCGCGCGGATTTAAAATCATCCCCGGCTTTCATGTGCCCGAGTGGGCCAAAGGCGCCGTCCAATATCAGATTTTTCCCGACCGGTTTGCCAACGGCAATCCGGACAACGACGTGAAAACCCGGGAATACAGTTACAACGGCGATGACGTGCGCCACATCGACGACTGGGATGCGCTGCCCGCCTCCGGGGATTTCAGGCATTTTTACGGCGGCGACCTTCAAGGCGTTTTGGACAAGCTTGATTATCTTGAGTCCCTGGGAGTCGAGGCGATTTATCTCAATCCCGTTTTTGTCTCTCCCTCCAGCCACGGCTACGACACCCAGGACTATGACCACATTGACCCGCACCTGACCGTCATTTTAAAAGACGAAGGCCATGTCCTCGAACAGGGCGATCTTGACAATGCCCACGCGTCACTTTATATCAACCGAACGACGGCGGAAGACAACCTTGCCGCGTCCGATGCCTTTTTCGCCCGTTTTTGCGAAGAAGTTCACAATCGGGGTATGCGTATCATTTTGGACGGTGTCTTTAACCACTGCGGCTCCTTTCACCGGTGGATCAATCGAGCCGGTGTTTATCCCGCCACGGACAACCACTTTGCAGGCGCTTGCCCGTCCTATTTTAGCTTTCGCGATGACGGCAGCTATGAGTGCTGGTGGGATTTCGACACGCTGCCCAAACTCAATTACGAAGCCTCCGGCACGCTTGTTGAAACCATCCTTCAAACTGCCGAAAAATGGGCCGGCGAGCCCTATGCCATCGACGGTTGGCGCTTGGATGTCGCCGCCGATCTCGGACACACTTCGGACTTCAACCATCATTTCTGGAAAGCCTTCAGACAGCGGGTCAAGGCCGTCAATCCCGAACTGCTGATTGTCGCCGAGCATTACGGCGACCCGTCGCCATGGCTTGGCGGCGACGAATGGGACACGGTGATGAACTACGACGCTTTCATGGAGCCGGTGAGTTTTTTCCTCACGGGGATGGAAAAACATTGTGATGACAAACGGGACGATCTCCATCAAAACGCCCCGGCCTTTTTTGAGAGCCTTTGCGAAGCGATGAGCCGATTGCCCGATCAATCGCTAAGCGCGGCGATGAACGAGCTGTCCAATCACGATCACAGCAGGTTTTTAACCCGCACCAACGGCATGCCCGGCAGACTCGAGACGTTGGGAAGCGCCGCCGCGGAGACTGGCACCGATATGCGTGTCTTCAGAGAAGCCGTCGTTTTGCTCATGACTCTGCCCGGCGCCCCGACCATCTATTACGGCGATGAGGCCGGACTTGCCGGCTGGACCGATCCCGACAACCGCAGAACCTATCCCTGGGGCCGCGAGGACACATCCTTAATCGATTTTCACCGTGCCCTTGCCCGTCTTCGAAAGCAATATCCGGTGCTCAAAACCGGCAGCTTCAAACCCCTTTATGCCGACGGCGCCTTGATTGCCTTTGCCAGATTTGACGCGGCGTGCTGCGCCCTCATCATCGTCAATAACGCCGATGCCGAGCAGTTCCTCGACCTTCCGGTTTTTGACGCCGGCATTCCGGACGAAAGCGTTGTGACGCGCGTTTTTAATACAAAAGACCAGGGTTTTGACGATCACACCAACGAGACCAAACAAATACAATCCGGCAAACTGATGTTAACCCTCGCGCCGAAAAGCGCGGAAATATATTATTTTGCCTGCCGATAAATCTACGATCTTGCCTATGATCAAGAAGGAGGAAACCACAGATGTCAAACAATTCCTTTTTTTCCGATGTGGACAGCTACCTGTTTCATCAAGGAACAGACTATGAGGCTTACAAAAAACTCGGCGCTCATCCGATGGAAAGAGACGGCGTCGAAGGCACCTTGTTTAACGTATGGGCGCCCCACGCCCAATATGTTTCTGTCATCTCCGCCAAAACCGGCTGGGAAAACGAACAATGGATGAGCCGCTCCGCCTGGGACGGCGGCGTCTGGGAATGCTTTGTGCCCGGCGTTGTCCAGGGCGATGCCTACCGCTATGTCGTCACCGGTGCCGACGGCGTCAGACGCTATAAAAGCGATCCCTATGCCTTCTATGCCGAAAAGCGTCCCGACAACGCCTCCATCGTCTATAATCTGGACAACTACGCCTGGGGCGACGGCGACTACCAAGCCGCTCGCGACAACAACACAGTCCTCGAAAAACCCATGGCTATCTATGAGCTTCATCTCGGTTCCTGGAAAAAACAATACAACGGTCCCGGCGATGAAGACGGCTTTTTAAACTACCGCGACCTTGCCGATCAATTGGCCGAATACGCCAACTGGATGGGCTATACCCATGTGGAGCTCATCGGCGTCTGCGAGCATCCTTTCGACGGCTCCTGGGGCTATCAGGTCACCGGCTTTTTCGCGCCGACCAGCCGCCACGGCAATCCCGATGATTTCCGTTATTTTGTCGACACCCTGCACAAAGCCGGCATCGGTGTCATCCTCGACTGGGTCCCCGCCCATTTCCCCAAGGATGAATTCGCCCTCGCGCATTTTGACGGTACACCCCTTTATGAACCGGCGGATCCCCTGCGCGCCGAATATCCCGAATGGGGCACCCTGGCCTTTGACCACGGCAAACCCGAAGTGCGCTCTTTCCTCATTTCCAGCGCCTTCTATTGGATCAATGAATTCCATATCGATGCCCTTCGCGTCGACGCCGTCGCGGCGATGATCTATGTCAACTTCAGCCGTGCCGAATGGCGGCCCAACATCTTCGGCGGCAACATCAATCTGGAAAGCACCGACTTCCTAAAACAACTCAACTACGAAGTCCGTCATCAAACCAACGGCTATCTGATCGCCGAGGATTCCTCCGCGGAGCCCGGCATCACCGTGCCCTCGGAAGACGGCGGTATGGGCTTTTTGTTCAAATGGAATATGGGTTGGATGAACGACACCCTGCGCTATATCGGTCACGATCCGGTCTATCGCAAATGGCACCATCATGAGCTCACCCACACGGTGGATTACGCCTTCACGGAAAACTTCATTCTGGTGTTGAGCCACGACGAAGTGGTCTACGGCAAGCAATCCATGGTCGGCAAAACCCCGGGCAGCATCATGGATCGCCTCGGCGGCGTTAAAACCCTCTATACCTATCAATTTACCCATCCGGGCAAAAAACTTCTCTTTATGGGGCAGGATTTCGCCCAGGACGCCGAATGGGATTATCACAAAGAAATCGATTGGTTCCTCGCTGATGATTACGGTCACCGGGATGTTCTGCAATGCGTGAAAAACCTCATCGCCGTCTATCGCCGCTATCCCGCGCTCCACGCCGACTCCAAAAACCCGACGACCTTCGAATGGGTCAACGGCGCGGATATGGACCGAAACATCATCAGCTTCATCCGCAGAAACCCGTGGAATTATGACGGCGCGCTTCTCGTCGTCTGCAATTTCTCCGCCACCCATTACGCGGGCTATACCGTCGGCGCGCCCCAGGAAGGCGCATACCGCCGCGTGTTCTCCACCTTTGACAGCCTGCCCGGCGCCGGCAGTCCCGATGAACTCGGCTATGTGCCGGAGCTGCTCACCGAGCGTCACGACTGCGACGGCTACGACTATCGTCTCACCTACGACCTTCGTCCTTTTGAAGCGATGATTCTCGCCTTCCCGGGAGACACGCTGACCCCCGATCCCGCGCCGAAACCGAAGAAAAAACCGACAGCTAAAAAAGCGAAAGCCGCCACTGCCAAGCGCGCAAAAACCGCGACCAAGAAAACAAAAACAACAGCTAAAAAAACGACCCGGAAAAAATCAACAAAAACTAAAGAGTAACCAATCAAAAAACAGCTGAGTCCCTTTGAGGCTTGAGGTGACCCCCAAATGTTAGACTTTTGCTCCGGCGAGAAATCGCCGGAGTTTTTCTATGCAGCGAGCATTTCGTTTCGATACTCGATCGGACTCCGGTAGCCAAGGGATGCTTTGCTGCGTTTCTCGTTGTAATAACGTATATATTTATCTATTGCGTCTTTGAGCTCATCAAAGCTTTTGTAGACTTGGCCGTAGTACATCTCCTGTTTCATAATCCCGAAGAAGTTCTCCATTGGAGAATTGTCGTAACAATTACCCTTGCGGGACATACTTTGGAATATGCGATTATCTCTCAGCTTTTGACGGTATACACCCATCTGGTATGCCCAT
>JAFRBB010000025.1 GCA_017405085.1 Eubacteriaceae bacterium | reverse complement strand
GTCGGCATGGCCGGGGCAGTCAACGTGAGCATAGTGACGTTTTTCGGTTTCGTATTCGACATGAGCGGTGGAAATGGTGATACCGCGTTCTCTTTCTTCGGGGGCTTTGTCGATGTTTTCGAATTCGACATATTCACCGGTTCCGAAACGTTTGTTCATCACGAGGGTGATGGCAGCGGTCAAAGTGGTTTTACCGTGGTCAACGTGACCGATGGTTCCGATATTTACATGCGGTTTTGATCTTTCAAATTTTTCTTTTGCCATTTGATAACTCCTTCAATTCAATAAGTTTACTCTCGTCATTATATATAATATGCGGCTTGCTTTCAAGTGTTTTTTCATTTATTTTCAACGCGAAACGCTTACGCCTTGATCTTCAAAGCCGCATTGAGGGAATAAATCCGAGACAGGGTGATTCCTTGACGCTTTTGTTTAGTAGGCTCTGGCAAAATATGCCATCTTGTGGGCGTGTTTACCGCAGCAGACACATTTGCCTTCGCCGATGACTTCCTGATTTTCATCAAAGGGAATGCAGCGGACCGTCGCGCCGGTTTCGGCTTTGATGGTTTCCTCACAGTGGGGATCTTCGCACCACATCGCCTTAATGAAGCCCGGATTGTCGATGAGGTTTTGTTTAAATTCGGCCATGTCCACGGCTGTCGACGTTTTTTCCTCGCGCATGGCAAGGGCTTTATCATACATATTTTGTTGAATATCGGCCAGCAGGCGTTCAACCTGTTCGGTCAAATTGTCGAGGGATACGGCGATTTTCTCACCGGTATCGCGTCTGGCCAGCATACATTGCCCGTTTTCAATATCTCTCGGTCCGATTTCCAAGCGAATCGGCACACCTTTCATTTCCCACTCGTTAAATTTCCATCCCGGTGAATTGTCGGAATCATCGATTTCCGCGCGGAAATGCTCGTCGAGCAGGTTCTTGATTTCGTAGGCTTTGTCGAGAACGCCTTCTTTGTGCATGGCAATCGGCAGCACGACGATTTGCGTCGGGGCGATGGCCGGCGGCAGTGCCAACCCGTTGTCGTCCCCGTGGACCATGATAATCCCGCCGATAAGCCGCGTTGAAATCCCCCAAGACGTGTGATAAGGATGAACTTGCTCGTTATTGCGGTCAAGATAGGTGATGTCGAAGGCTTCGGTAAAGTGCTGTCCCAAATTGTGGGATGTGCCGCTTTGCAGCGCTTGCCCGTCGTGCATCAACGCTTCCATGGTGTAGGTGGCCGCGGCGCCTGCGAATTTTTCTTTATCGCTTTTGCGTCCGACTACCACCGGGATAGCCAGCTGCTTTTCGGCAACTTCCCGGTAGATGTTTAACATCTGCATGGTTTCTTCCTGGGCTTCTTCGGCGGTCTCATGCAGGGTATGACCTTCCTGCCATAAAAATTCCGATGTTCTCAAAAACGGACGGGTCGTTTTTTCCCAGCGAACCACCGAACACCATTGATTGTATTTGAAGGGAAGCTGTCTGTAGGAATGCAGCCATTTGGCGTACATACTGCAGATGATCGTCTCGGAGGTGGGACGGATGCAAAGGGGCTCCGCGAGCTCCTTGTCTCCCCCTTTGGTCACCCAGGCGGCTTCCGGCGCGAAGCCTTCCACGTGTTCCGCTTCCTTCGTCAAAAGGCTTTGGGGAATCAAAAGCGGAAAATACATGTTTTTGTGCCCGGTTTCTTTAAAGCGCTTGTCGTAGAGCGCTTGAATGTTTTCCCAAATGGCATACCCATAGGGTCTGATGACCATGAAGCCTTTGACGGGACTGTAATCCACCAGTTCGGTTTTGGAAATGACGTCGGTGTACCAGCGCGCGAAATCGACATCCCGGGGCGTAATGGCTTCGACTTTGTTTTTATTTTTGTTCTTGCCCATGCGTTATCCTTTCATCTTAAATGAATGTGTTTATGCGTGCATGTAAGTGACGGCCGAAAGGATCATAAGCCGCGCTCCGATCCCTTCGGCTGTCCTATCAAAAAAGCCGGCATCAACCGGCTCTTTGTGTACTTTAAGATGATTATTTAACTTCGACGGAAGCGCCGACTTCTTCGAGTTTGGTTTTGATTTCGTCAGCTTCTTCTTTGGCGATGCCTTCTTTGACCGGCTTCGGAGCGCCGTCAACGAGAGCTTTCGCTTCTTTAAGACCGAGACCGGTGATTTCACGGACAACTTTGATAACTTTGATTTTTTGGTCGCCGGCACCAGCCAGAACGACGTCAAATTCGGTTTTTTCTTCTTCAGCAGCAGCAGAGCCAGAACCATCAGAAGAAATGGGGGCAACAGCGACAGGAGCAGCGGCGCTGACACCGAATTCTTCTTCCAAGGCTGTGACGAGTTCGGACAATTCCAAAACGGTTAAGGCTTTAACATCTTCAATTAATTGTGTAACTTTTTCACTCATTATATTTTTCCTCCAAATTTAATTATAGTAGATTTCGTGATTGAATGGGAAAGCTTTAGGCTTCCGCGGCCGCGCCCTGTTTTTCCGCGATTGCGTTAAGGGCAACAACAAGACCTTTAAGGTTGGCGTTAAGCACATTGGCAAAGCCGGCGATGGGGGCGTTTAAGCCGCCAAGGGCTTTCGCAACGAGTTCTTCGCGCGAAGGCAACTGCGCCAGTTCTTTGACACCGGCCGGGTCGATGACTTTACCTTCGACAACACCGGCTTTGATTTCGAGTTTTTTGTGTGTTTTCGCAAAATTGTCGAAAAGTTTTGCGGTGGCCACTGCGTCGGAATCGCAGAAGGCGATCCCCGTGGGACCGACAAGCACGTCGAGCAGGCCTTCAAGACCGGCTTCTTTGCTGGCGAAGCGCATCATGGAATTTTTGTATACTTTGTATTCGATTCCCTGTTCGCGCGCGCTTTTACGAAGTTCGGTGACTTCTTCGACGTTGAGTCCTCGGTAATCCACGACAACAGTGCCTTGAGAATTTTTCATCTTCTCCGCAATTTCTTGCACGATGACTTGTTTCGCTTCAATATTCGGCATCGCATATCCTCCTTTTTTGATTTTTGTAAGAAGTTTACGCTTCTTTGGTAAAAAAACAAGGGCTTTTTCCACACAGGTGAAGAAAGCCCTTTTATGGTTAAAAGGATAATTTCCGCACCCTCGGCAGGATTTTTACACCGCGCTATAGCGTCCCTGCTGTCTATGGATGGCCTTTGATTTTTATTTAATTTAACATGCCGCCACATTTTTGTCAACGGCACAAAGTGAAAAACTTAGATTCTGGCCGGATTGATTTTGACGCCGGGGCCCATGGTTGAGGCAATGGTGACGCTGCGGAAGTATTGACCTTTGGCCGCCGCGGGTTTTGCCTTTTTGATGGTATCCAGAATGGCTTCCAGGTTTTCCAGAAGTTTTTGATCGTCAAAGGATGCCTTGCCGATGATGACGTGGATGATGTTGGTTTTGTCCAAACGGTATTCCACTTTACCGGCTTTGGTGTCTTTGACGGCTTTGGCGACATCGGGGGTCACGGTTCCGGATTTGGGGTTCGGCATCAAGCCTTTCGGCCCGAGCACACGACCCAAACGACCGACTTTACCCATCATATCGGGAGTGGCGATGATCACATCGAAATCAAACCAGTTTTCTTTTTGGATTTTTTCGAGGTATTCATCTTCACCGGCGTAATCGGCACCGGCGTCAAGGGCTTCCTGCACTTTGTCGCCTTTGGTGATGACGAGCACGCGAACGGTGTTCCCTGTGCCGTGGGGCAAGACCATAGCGCCGCGGATTTGTTGATCGGCGTGACGGGAATCGACGCCCATGCGGCAATGAAGTTCGATACTTTCGTCAAATTTGGCTGTGGCCATTTTTTTGACTTGGGCAATCGCTTCTTCGTAATCATACAAGGTGTGTTTATCGTATGATTTTAAGTTATCCAGATATTTTTTACCTTTTTTCATGTTTCCTCCTTGTGGTTTTAACGGATGTCAATCCTCCCACTTAAGGTTGGTTTAATTCTTCGAAATTGTTTTGGCCGAGACGATTATTCTTCGACGGTGATGCCCATGCTTCTGGCCGTGCCGGCTACCATGCGCATGGCAGCTTCAATGCTGGCCGCGTTGAGGTCGGGCATTTTGGTCGTCGCGATTTCACGCACCTGATCCTGAGTAACGGAAGCAACCTTTGTTTTGTTGGGTTCTCCCGATGCTTTTTCAAGACCGGCGGCTTTCTTTAAGAGAACCGCTGCCGGTGGTGTTTTTGTGATAAATGTAAATGAATGATCCTGGAAAACGGTGATGACCACGGGAATGATCATGCCGGCCTGATTGGCGGTTTTTGCGTTGAATTCTTTGCAAAAGCCCATGATGTTGACACCGTGTTGACCCAAAGCGGGACCAACCGGCGGCGCCGGCGTGGCTTTACCGGCCGGGATCTGAAGTTTGATAAGACCGATGACTTTTTTTGCCATGAGTGTACCTCCTTTTTGCGTATTTGTATATGTTGAAGAATAAATCCTTAAGTGTTCTTGATTTTTTCGACTTGTTCGAAACTCAGCTCTAAGGGGGTTTCCCTGCCGAAGGCGGTGACCATCACTTTGAGCTGGGATTTTTCTGCGTTGATTGATTCGATGATCGCGACATAATTTTCAAATGGACCGTCAACAATTTTAACACTGTCGCCGACATTAAAATCGATTTTAACCGTTTGTTGCTTGATGCCCATGCTTTTAAGCTCGGCAGCCGTAAGGGGGACGGGCTTGGATTCGGGTCCGACAAAGCCGGTGACACCCCGGGTGTTGCGAACCACATACCACGAGTCATCGGTCATGTACATTTCGATCATGACATAGCCGGGAAAGAGTTTTTTCTCTTTGACGACTTTTTTTCCGTTTTTGGTTTCGATGACTTCTTGCGTCGGCACCTGCACTTGAATGATGATGTCTTCCATTCCGCGGTTTTTCACCGTCGCTTCGATGCCGGCTTTCACCTTGTTTTCATATCCGGAATAGGTGTGGGCAACATACCATTTCGGTTCGCCTTCCAAATCGTCCTGACGCTGTTTGTTGGTCTGCACTTGCTGTTTGGGTTTGAGTTTAAAATCCATTTGTTTTACCTTAAACGAATGCGTTAAAACACAATTACTTGTTGCCCAAAATCATCGCCGCCAAAGCGCCGAGACCGGAATCGATAATCCAGGTGTAAAGCGTCGCGAGGGTCACAATCCCGGCAACAACGCCAGTGCTCTTCATCAGTTCATCCGGTGTCAGCCACGTGACTTTTTTCAGCTCGGTTCTGACGTCTTTCAGGAAATTGATTCCTCGCATGAACAGTCCCGGTTTTTCGTTGCGCGCGGCTTTTTTGGTCGGTTTTGTCTTCTCGGATTTTGTTTTTTTCTCCGATTTGGCAACCTCATTTTTTTTGGAAACGACAATGGTTTCTTTTTCGCCGTCTAATTTTTCCGGGCTGACTTCAACTTTGACGTTCTGCTTTTTTTTGGTTGGCTTAGCTGTGTTTTTCTTTTTTCTTTTTTTGTTTTGCTGTTGTGCCATGATTCCTCTGTTCGCGTCTCTCAGCGATTATTTGGTTTCCTTATGATTGGTGTGTTTTTTGCAAAATGGACAGTATTTCTTCATTTCGATACGATCGGGCGTGTTCTTTTTGTTTTTCATCGTATCATAGTTACGTTGTTTGCACTCCGTACATGCCATTGTCACTTTGACTCTCATGACCGACACCTCCTGTTAATGTTTGTGCTGCTTTAAAAAGCCCACCGGCTATGGTATCACAAGGCAATGACGCTTGTCAACGCAGACAGTGAAACTTTGATATGCACACTAAAAAAAGGCTTGCCGCCTTTTCTTTGGATGATTATATCAATCTTTTTTACTTCTGACAAGTATTTTTCTTGATTTTTTGAATTATTATGATGTTTTTTTTAATTTGAAGGTTTCCCTTCGATTTGTCGATCAAACACCTTTTCCATTATCAAATGCGGGAATTTTTTAATGTTAATTGTCTTTGCGGCGGTCTTTGCTTTTCCTGTGGTAATACGCAATCACAACGGTAATCAAAAAGATGAGCACGACAATGCCGAGGGTTGAAATGTACGGAGAGAGAACGCTTCCGATTAAAAAGATGACGGTAGGCGCGCAAGCGACAAACAGCAGGACGCCGATGATGCAGAGGATGATTTTGGTTGTGTCGCTCATCGCTTTGTGTCCTCCGGCCAATAATAACTGATAATGCCCTGGGTGCCGTCCTCACCCATTCCCTCGGCGTTTAGTTTTTTGTAAATCCCACAGACCTGCGATGTCACGCCAAGATCAAGGGACTTGTTTTTCCCCTCTTCCTCGGCGATGGTCAAATCTTTAATCAGATGCTTGATAAAAAATCCCGGTGCGAAATCCCCTTCGGCCATTTTGGGCGCGAGATTTGCCATTTGCCAGCTGCCCGCGGCGCCGGCGCCGATGCTCGCAAGCATTTTGTCCATGTCAAGACCCATGGTTTTGCCGTAGGCCACCGCTTCGGCAACGCCGGCAATCGTTCCGGCGATGGCGATTTGATTGGCCATTTTGGTGTGCTGACCGGCGCCCGCTTCCCCTTCGTAAATGATGTTGTTTCCCATGAGCGAAAGGACGGGAAGCATTTGCTCATAGACCGCGAGGTCGCCGCCGACCATGATGGAAAGGGTGCCGTTTTTGGCGCCCACGTCTCCCCCGGACACCGGCGCGTCAAGGGATGATAATCCCCGGGCCTTCGCGGCCTGATAAATGCTGACCGAAAGCGAGGGCTTCGTCGTGGTCATATCGATGAGGGTCGCTCCTTTGGGGGCATTTTCGATGATGCCGCCGTCTCCGAAATACACTTCTTCCACATCCTTCGGAAAACCGACAATCGTAATGACGACGTCGGCGTCCTCGACGCTCACTTTCACGTTTTCTTTGAAAAGGGCGCCTTCGTCAATGAGTTTTTGCGCTTTTTCTTTTGTCCGGTTATAAACGGAAAGGGTGTGGCCGGCCCGGAGCAAATGCATGGCCATGGAAGCGCCCATCACACCGGTGCCGATAAACGTGATGTTCATGATATTTCTCTCTTTCTAAAATTCGATGACTACCGACAGATTATGCTTTCAAGCCTGTTTGATGTGTCGCTTTTGATTATAACACGGCGCGGGCCATCCCGCCACCCGAGAATGGGATTTGCTTTATTTTGCCGGGTGTGATAGAATGCGTACCGACAGAAGAGTCCTCGTAGCTCAGCCGGATAGAGCGACCGCCTCCTAAGCGGTAGGCCGGAGGTTCGAATCCTCTCGGGGACGCCAGACAAACACACGGCGGATTGATCCCTTTGATCGATCCGCTTTTTTGATGCGCCTCACCCGCGCTTTATTTTTTTTCATCGCAATCGGTCAAAAGCAGGACGCTTCGCCGCCTTTTAATAAACTATGCTAATCAACAATCAGCGGAAGGTTTTGACCCGATTCGGCCGGAATGCGCGATTTCCGCGTAAACGAAAAAAAGACTCGCAATCTGTGAGCCTTCCTGAAGAAGTTTTACCGTCCATTATGGGGCAGCCGTAAAACAAAATAAATGGAGCCTTTGAGCGGATTCGAACCGCTGACCCCCACCTTACCATGGTGGTGCTCTACCTGCTGAGCTACAAAGGCATTGGTTGAAGTGGTGGGGAGTGATGGATTCGAACCATCGTAGGCTTAGCCAACGGATTTACAGTCCGCCCCCTTTAGCCACTCGGGCAACTCCCCGCGCTGTTTTAAGCAACGCAATTATAATAAGCGATTGCGGGATAATTGTCAAGCATAAAATTATTTTTTTTGACTGTTTTTTATTTCATTCCGGTGTCAAAGCATTTTATGCGTCTTTAGGAATCAACTTTTATTCATAAGTCATTTTATGACGTTTGATCAGTTTGAGTTTCTTTTCGGAAACTTTATCCGGGCCTTTGTTTTTGGATTGACGCGTTTTTCTTTTTTTCTTGGCGGCCGTCTTTTTTTTGGCCTTTCCGGCATCGTCTTTTTTGTTTTGGGCCTTGGCCGGCGGCGCAGGTTGGGGATGACGCTCGGGAAGGGGCAAAGCCTTCGGCGCTTTTTGGGGTTTGGTTTTTTTCTTTTTGACGGCGGGAGACACGGCATTCGGGTCGTAATCGGCCTTTCGCATGGCGTCCAACGTCTCATGCAAATCCGGCATCATCGTATCGGCTATGCGGTGATGATCCGGCTTGATCGTTCTGGCCTTGGCTTTGGCGCTCTCGGCTTTGACCCGTTTCATCTCCGAAAGAAATTCCCTAGAGGACATCCGGGTGGCGCCGCAGGCCAAAATGACCTGCTGAAGCGTGTTGTCGGAGGTAACAACGGTGATGAGATCGCGCTCCGTGCGCCGCGATCTTTGCATGCTGCCCGTCATGTCGTACACAAAACGCTCGATGTAGGCGTCAGCGGTGGTGTCCCGGGGTGTAAAGACGATGTTGATGCCGGCGCGTTTTTCGACCCGTTCATCCCCCTCTTCCCGATTGTAGGCATCGAAGACCACCGTCAAGTCACAGCCGGTGTAGCCGCTGTAATCGGCGGCGGCGTGAATGAGGCTCTCCCGCTCGTCTTCCAAGTCAAAATCGGACAGACCGCGAACCTGGGCCGAATAATATATGACATTGTAGCCGTCGATGATGAGATATTCTTTCACGGTCTGTCTCCTTTCTTTCAATGTGAATGACTGCTCTGAGGTTTTTTGAATGCCGAAATGATTTGATCCCGGCCGTTTTATGAATTCATGGAGAGAATTTGATCGGTGATGGCGCCGATGCTCGATTGACTCTCCGGTTTTTCGGCTGTCGATGTTTTTCCCCGGTGGCGTTGTCTGGCCGCTTCGCACATGAGAACCGCCGCCGCCGACGAGGCATTGAAAGAATCAATGTCGCCGTAGACGGGAATGGCCGCCGTGAAATCGCATTGTTTTTTGACCGCGTCACTCACGCCTTTTCCTTCGCTGCCGATGACCAAGGCAAAGGGCCCTGTCATGTCGACATCGCCGTAAAACGCGCCGTCCATATCCGCCGCCGTGATCCAAAAGCCTTTTTCTTTCAACGCGGAAAGGGTTTGGCTTAAGTTGACGACTTTGATGAGCGGTGTGTAGCTCATGGCGCCAGAGGCCGCTTTGAGCGAAACGGCGGTGACCGATGCCGAGCGTCTATTGGGGAAAATGACGCCGTGGGCTCCGCAAAGATTGGCGGAGCGGACAATGGCGCCGAAATTGTGGGGATCCAAAATATGATCGAGAACAATGAGGAAGGGGTCTTCGCCCTTACTTTCGGCAAGGGCAATGGCGTCGTCAACGGTTTGATAATGGAAAGGCGCCATCATCGCCGCCACGCCCTGATGGGGCTGACCTTCGGCAATGGCGTCAAGGCTGCGCTTATCGACGGTTTTGACAAGCAAGTGTCTTTTCTTGGCCATGGACACAATATCGCCCAGCACATGGTCGTGATTGTCCTTTTGAATGAGCAGCTTATCGATTTGATTGCCCGCCCGCAGAGCTTCTTTAACGGGATTTTTGCCGACAACGATCAATCCGGACTCGCTGCCGACGGATTTTTCGCTGATGATTGTATCCTTGTTTTCATTTTTCTTTTTTCTATCGCGCATGTCTTTCTCCATCTATGTTATGATGGCATCATCATTTCAATCGAAAGGATGATACTCATGATTAAATTTGTTTTGGCCCCTTTCCTGCCGGTGATCGCCATCTATCTTGTTGCCGTCAATCTCATCGCTTTCGCGCTGATGGGCTATGATAAGGCCTTGTCGAAAACCGACAGACGCCGCGTTCCCGAGGCCACGCTGTTTTTCTTCGTGGTGATCGGCGGCAGCCTAGGCGGCACCCTCGGCATGTACGCTTGGCGCCATAAAACCCGCCATTGGTATTTTGCCTATGGGTTCCCCGCTATTTTGGTCATTCACGTTTTGTTGCTGCTGTTTTTGTTTTTGATTTAAGTTGAGCAAGGCTAATTGTCCGGAGATTTGCCCGGTCGCCTTTTGTGATCGGCAAGGTTACGACAGACCCATGAAGTAAGCGTCTTAAGGCTTACGCCTGACGATAATTTCTCACTCAGGATACTTAAATCGTGATGTTTTAGGTTTTTCTTCCGTCTATCGGTGACCCCATCATCGGATTAATGCTTAATGATGAATAATTCAGGTAAAAACTCAGCAGAGCTGAGTTTTAATTGGGTTTTTTGTCCGTCTTTGTGGGTCTTTTCCTTACGAAGCCGGGCTTAACATCCAATTTGGAAACTCGATTTATCGAGTTTCGTCCACAATCATTCATCATTAATCGTTAATCATTCATCATTCATCGGGGAGGGAGCCTTTTTGTGCTCAGTTTTGGTTTCTCCTAACTTTTTTGGGCAGCGGCCCGAAATACTGATAAAAATAGGTCTTAATCATGCTGTTGTACAGCTTTCGGTTTTTGGTCGCTTTCTTTCCGAAATAGCGTTCAAATTCTGGATAAGCGCAAAGGATGAAATGAGACCAGTCGGGCAACCCGGAAAAAACGCGTCCCATGTCGGCGTACAGAGTTTTCATCTCGGCCTCATCGCCCAGCCGCTCCCCGTAGGGCGGGTTGGTCACGATGACGCCGTAACGCCTTTTGGTGGCGATTTTTTGCACCGGCAGTTTTTGAAACGCGACAAGCGCCTCTACACCGGCCAATGCCGCGTTGGCTCTGGCCTGTTTTAACACTTTTCCGTCGATATCAGACCCGAGGAGTCTGAAGGTTTTATCGTTTTTCGCCTGCTCCGCTTCCTGCCGGGCAAGATCGTATTGCTTTTTCCACGCGCCGCTCCAGGTTTCCGAGACGAAGGAGCGCCTAAGACCCGGCGCGATGTTTTTGCCGATCATCGCGGCTTCGATGACAATGGTCCCCGAGCCGCACAGGGGATCGAGAAAAGGCCTTTCGGGGCGCCAGCGGGACAATTTGACCATTGCCGCCGCCATGGTTTCTTTGAGGGGCGCCGCGCCCGCGTGTTCTCGGTAACCCCGTTTGTGAAGGCCCGAGCCCGATGTGTCGACGCAGAGACTGACCACGTCTTTTAGGATGCGGATGTGAATGGGAAATTTGGCGCCGGTCTCGGGGAAAACGTCAATACCGTATTGACGGGATAACCGATCGACAACGGCTTTTTTGACAATCCGCTGTCCGTCGGATTTGCTAAACAGAGTCGATTTGACGGAGCTGATTTTGGCCGCGGGAAAACAGCCGTCTTCGGGGATGAGCGCCTCCCAAGGAAGGGCCTTTGTTTGCTCATAGAGGGAATCAAAGGTCACCGCCTTAAACTGTCCCATCTCGATGAGAACGCGATCGGCGCAGCGAAGCCAAAGATTGGCCTCGCAAACCGCCCGGGCGTCACCCTCAAAATGCACGCGGCCGTTTTCCGTTTGGGTGATGGCATAGCCCAATTGTTTGATTTCGTCTTTGACGACGCTTTCCAGACCGAAGGCCGTGGTCGCGATGATGTGAAAAGGTTGATTAGTCAAAAAGCTTCACCTGTTCGTCCCGGCCGAAAACCATCATGCCGGCGTAACCGGCATTTTCGTATTGACCGATTTGTTTGCCGAGTTTCTTTTTGGCTTTGACGAGACTCACGTGATAACCGTCGGCGATGAGCTTTTCCGAAGCGGCGATCACTTCCGCCATATCGGCATCGCTCTCATAAAACAACGCCACTTTTCGGCGCGTTGTTTCATCCGAGGGGATAAAACCGTCCATGATCAAGCCGACAATCCGTTCAAAGCCGATGGAAAAGCCCACGGCGGGAACGGATTTTTTGGCGTATTTGCCGATCATGTTGTCATAACGGCCTCCCCCGGCCACCGAATAGCCGACGCCGTCCAAGGTGATTTCAAAGACCTGTCCGGTGTAATAGCCCATGCCGCGAATTAAGTGAAAATCAAATTCGACGGCGTAACGTCCTTTGGCGAGGGTCTTTGACGTGTTAATGACGTTGATGAGATCCGCCGCCGCGTCACTGTGGGACACGGACTCGAGGGTATCGACGGTCACCGCGCCCACGCCGTCGACCAGGGCTGTGACTTTGTCTTCGTCATACCCGCGGTCTGTCAGCTCGGCTTTGACGCCGTCGGCGCCGATTTTATCAGCTTTGTCCAGGGCGATGCACACGGCGCCGATATCCTCGGCCGAAAAACCATGGGATAAAATGAAATCGGAGAGGAGTCTTCGGTCGTTGATATGGACCGTGAAGTCGTGAAAGCCGATGGCCAAAAGGGCGGCGGCGGTGGTGTGAATCAGTTCGATTTCCGCCGAAACCGACGGCTCGCCGATGATGTCGATATCGCATTGTTTAAAGGAGCGAAACCGCCCTTTTTGCGGACGCTCCGCGCGAAAAACATTGCCGATTTGCAAGGCTTTAAAGGGCATGTCGAGGGTCTCGGCGTGGCCCGCGTAAAATCGGGACAACGGCAGGGTCAGATCGTATCTGAGGCCGATATCGCAAAGATCGGTCACGCCGCTCTCGGCGGTCGGTTTAAATTTGCTGCCGCGTTTTAACACCGTGAACAGCATTTTGAGATTTTCTCCCCCTTCGGAGCCGAGGAGCAAATCAATGTTTTCCAGAGCCGGTGTTTCCACCCGGGTAAAGCCGTGGGCCGCGTAGATATCGCTGATCGTTCGTTCCAGCCGTTCTCTGACAGCCATTTCGTCCGGCAGAATATCCCGGGTTCCGCGAACGGGTTTTGCGCTGATGGTTGCCATGATTAGACCAGCACAATCCGGCGATACACTTTTTTGCCTTTTTTGACGACAAAGGCGCCGTCTTCAAAATCGGCCTTGGTGTAGCACGCTTTGATATCCGACACTTTTTCACCCTTGACGGCAATGCCGTTTTGGCTGACGAGGCGTCTGGCTTCCCCGCGGGAAGCGCAAATGCCGGCCTCGGCCAAAAGCGCCAAGATTTCGATGCCGTCTCCGACCACGTCCGAGGCCATCTCGATTTCGGGGATGTCGGCGTCGGCCTGATTGCCCGAGAAGGCTTTGCGGGCCGCGTCCTGGGCTTTGGCCGCTTCTTCCTCACCGTGGATGAGCTTCGTCACTTCGAAGGCGAGGACTTCTTTGGCGTGATTGATTTTTTCGTCTTTTAAGGCGCCCAGCTCCCGCACTTCTTCCATCGGCAGGAAGGTGAGCAGCGCCAGGCATTTTTCCACATCGGCATCGCCGATATTCCGCCAGTATTGATAGAATTCGTAGGGCGATGTTTTGTCGGGATCGAGCCACAGGGCGCCTTTGGCGGTCTTGCCCATTTTGATGCCCTCGCTGGTGGTCAGCAGGGAGAAGGTCATGCCGTAGACATCCTCTTGCTTTTTACGTCTGACCAGTTCGACTCCGGCGATGATGTTGGACCATTGATCGTTGCCGCCGAATTCCATCTTGCAGCCGTAATCCTCATGGAGTCTGTAAAAATCATAGGCCTGCAGGAGCATATAATTAAATTCCAAAAAGGTCAGGCCTTTTTCCATGCGGTTTTTGTAGCATTCGGCGGTGAGCATCCGGTTGACGGAAAAATGCTTGCCGATGTCGCGCAAAAAGTTGATGTAATTGAGATCCAAAATCCAATCGGCATTGTCAACCATGATGGCTTTGCCGTCTTCGAAGGTGAGGAATTTTTCAAAAACTTTTTTGAATTTGTTGGCGTTGTCGGCGATGCGTTCCCGGGTCATGACCTTTCGCATATCCGTTCTGCCCGAGGGATCACCGATCATGGTGGTGCCGCCGCCGATTAAGGCGATGGGACGATGCCCGAAGCGCTGCATGTGTGCCATGACCATAATTTGAATGAAATGGCCGATGTGCAGGCTGTCCGCCGTCGGGTCAAAGCCGATATAAAACGTCACCTGCTCATTGGCAAGCAACTTTTTGATTTCTTCTTCGTGGGTGCATTGTTCGATATAACCGCGTTCCGTTAAGACGTCATATACGTTTTGTTGCATCAGTTTCTCCTTATCCTTAAAATGCGTATTGCTATTATCTTATCATTTTCTTACAAGTTTTTAAACACTTTGGCCGAAAAAATGATATACTGTATGTTAACAATTAATAATTAACAAATAATAATGAATAATTTTGGAAGAAACTCGGCCGAGCTGAGTTTCTGGTTAAGTTTTTGGATAAGCCCCGAGCATGACGAGGGGCGCCCCCGCGAGGGACCGCTGTCCTGAGCGGATGTTTTCGAGCAAAGCGAGAAAACTGCCCCAGAAAGAATAGCGAAAAGCTTCCGCAACGCAGCATTCTCCGATAGCTGTTCACGAATAAACCCTTCCGTCATCTCGCCAAGGGCGAGATGCCACCTCCCCTAGGATAGGGGAGGCAATGCTCCCCGTGAGCTTATTCCACTTTGACCTTTAAGCGCTTACCAAAACAACCATCATCACTTATCAAAAAGGAGATCCTCATGCTTCCCTATTTGTTATTAACGGTCGGCTGCATTTTGCTCGATCAACTGACTAAAATATTGGCGCGTCTGACTTTGAGCGGCGTTGACACGGTTCCGCTGATTCCCGGGGTGCTGCATTTTACTTTTTCCCTGAATACCGGCGCGGCCTTCAGTCTGTTTAGGGGAATGAACGTGATTTTGATCGTGTTCACCGCCATCATCATCGCGGGCCTCGCCTTTGCCCTTCATTCCCTTCCCAAGCACAAGGGTTTTATCAATCTCAATGTCGCCATCGCCCTCCTCATGGGCGGCGCCATCGGCAATTTCATCGACCGCCTTTTTGCCGGGGCCGTCACGGATTTTATCGATTTTCGTCTCATCGGTTTTCCGATTTTCAACGTCGCGGATATTTGTGTCGTCGTCGGGGCCTTTCTCGCCGTTTTGTATTTTATCCGCGGTTATGTGAATGTGCCGAAAATGACCGACATCCGCAAATCCGCCTCGTCCTCCGATGGGAAGGACGCCGTGCCCAAAGCCGTTCCGAAGGTTCTCTCTTCGTTGAAGAAAAATCAGGATCAACATTCTTCGGCCAAAAGCAAAAAAGCTTCTCGACATCAATCGGCGAAGCCCCAAACCCATGGGAAAACACCTCCGGCCCGTCGAGAGTCTTCAAAAAAAGACAATCGCATCAAATGGAATCCGCCAACCAAACCGGAATAAAAATAACAACAGCTCCCAAAGCGAGGAGCTGTTTTTTTGGTTGGCGCTATCTTTTTGGCAAAGTCTCGCTTTTTGGCAGTAAAGAAATGGGTGTGAAAGCTGAGCGACATGCCCGAATCCTTCGGGGTTTGGCGCCTAAATAATGCTATTTTTCAGTTTTTGTTTTAGAGCGTTGGATGTAAGTCGCGTAGTTCATCATAAAAATCAGAGTTTAATTCTCATCGTTTTTTATTCCCTATATATTTCATCACCTTATATTGATTATCATTATCAGCCAGCTCATCCCACGAAAATTTTCCGACAATCGCGCTGTAATGGTCTTTACTTGTTGTAATCCATAACCCTTCCTGGGACGCGATAACAGCATATTCGGCACTTAAAAGTAAGGCGTAACTACTGACTTGGCTTAGCGCTGCACTCAATTCCTTATCATTGCGAATGCTCTTTTTCGCCTCCAGAACAGCAAATGCGGAATGTCTTCCTCGATACACATGATCATGCAAAACAAAATCCGGAATCAGCGTATGATTATGATTGCCAATCGGGACCTGAACTTGTCTTTGATAGTCTTCTTCACTATATCCAATATTTTTTAGGAATGGAATGATTAACCTTTCTTCTACATCTCTTTCATTGACATAATGGTTGTCTGCGGAGATGTCTTCATATTCAAGCCTTTTGGCATTGCATTGTAGTAAGTCCAGTATATAGTTATACTCTGAGGGTTTAAGCTCTACACCATTGATACCTTGCATATTTCCTTTGACAATGGGCATCCGGGATAAAAATTCATCTTTTTTAATCTCTTTGATGTTAATTCTTTTTCCCTTCATCGGATTGCATATATAGGTGCAACGATAATAAAAGAAAAAGGGATCGTTAAACCCGACGGAACAGCTACGCCACACCGATGATATCGCACTGATCGGCGTCCTGAGATACATAACAATCATATCGCCCGCGCGAGTATTCGGACTGCACTGCCAAAATGAAATATTATCTGCATCGTCTTCCGCGAAAGCATCGGCATTTTTACCATCGCCCCCAATAAAAAAGGCAGACTTTGGCTCGGGCAAATCCGAAATGATATAGCTGTCGATCCCGCCAACATATTTGGGCGCGAAATCGTACAAAAATGCCCATAATTCGAAGGGCGATAGGTCATTTTCGATTCTGAATTCGGTAAACACTTTACAGAGCTCGCCATAATGAAAAAATCTTGCTTTGTAATCACTTTTCGCCGGAATTTCGGGCAATTCAATTTCAAAAGCGTTGGCTATACGTTCCAGCACATTATAATTGCAACGAAAATAATAGGGAATCATGCAATCATAATCCAAATATGCCCAAAATGTAGTGTAAATTGCCAATTTATCGATAAAATCAGAAAATGCTTGTTTATTGGAATCATCATTTTGATCATACCAATCCCAAAGTTCTAAAGTGATATCATCAATCACTTTGTTATAATCTGCATTGACAATTTCATCTTCATCTATATTTTCTTCTACATTATCATTCTCACTTTTAACCGCATCTTTATCTTTTTCGTTCTTTTTATTAATGTATGATATACAATATTCTAAATTATCGGCTGTTTCCGATAATATATCATCAGATACGCAGTAAACTTTTTGTAGTTCATGGATTTTTTTCGCAAAATCCATGGTCATTTCATTCTTGATGTTATCCTCAAAAAACGCAACTAATTCACTACCGCCGCTTTTCAAATATAATTCCCAAACATATTCGTTCATCGATATTTCGCTCCTGGTCAATCTGGTCGTAGGTTCTTTCTGTGCTGAACCAAAATTTTCTCATCTATTAAACCGTCTGATATTTTTTAAAAACCCCACGGCTTATCCAAAGTGTTTTTATCAATATCACGACTATATTCATTATACACAGTCAATCAAATTGGTTCAAAGCATTTTTTTGCGCATTGGCTTAAAGCCGGGCAAATGAAAAAACAACAGTTCTTTCAACGCGGAACTGTTGTTTTTCATTGATTTTTGATGAGCTTATAAGAAAAACTGCACAATCGACAGACCGAAAATATCCGCGATGCCGTGTCCTAAAGCGTAGGGGAACAGATTTTTGTCATCATCGCGATAATACAAAATCACCATGAAAAGGCCGAAGGCCACCCCGATGCACAAAGCGTTTAACATGCCCTGATAGGTGTGAAAGCTCGTCCTGACCAAAATCGAAAAGGGCAAGACCCATTTAAAATCTCTGGAAGAGACCGAAAAACAAAGTCCGAGAAAATAAAATTCCTCATAAAAACCGTTAAAGGCGGCATAGAGCACATCCGCGGGTCCCACGTCCGCAAGCAGGGCAAAAACGGGTTCGGGAATCGGCAGCACCTCAAAGACGCCGCTTAGGGCAAAATCACACACGTCGCACAAAAACGCCGACGCGAGAAAAATCAAACAGCCGAAGGCAATGCCCTTCGGGGTGACTTTGAAATTTAAAATTCGAAAGTCAAAGCCCCTTGCCCACAGATACAGTAGCGCCGCGAATAAATATAAAACCTGAAGAAAAAGCGCCGTATAGGTGTCGGCCGCGGAGGTGGAATAGCCCATGCTCTCGGCCAGGGTAATTTCGCCCGTGACCATCATGAGATAGTATTCCGTCGAGGTCCAGATCGCTTCTCCCCAAAGAATCGCCGTCAGGATGAGAATATCAAACCAGGCGAGCATTTTGCGCTCACCGTTTAAAAAGGTCACCGCGTTGTCTTTTAAGACGCCGAGATCAGGCCCGGCCTTCACCGCCGCCTGACCGGCATCTGCCGTGAGGGCTCGGGAGACGCCCGCATCCCCCGCTGTCGGATAAGCCGCGCGCCGCGCGTAACCTGTCGGGGTGAAAGGTCCCCCGGCCGCAACATTGTCACTGTTCATCGTTTTTCCTCTTTTTTCGTAAGTTTTTATCCCATCTCATAAAATAGCCGGCTTGGTCGATGTGATAGTGTAGGGTTATTTTATAGCAATTCCATTAAAAACAGCTTTCGATTTGCTTATGCTTTTCTTTAATCCGCCGCCCGCAAACCGTCAATCCTCTGCCTTCCGTCCTGATGGATTTTGACAAGGCGCTTGCGAAAGGAGCCTGTTTCGCTTTGCGGGCTTTCGATTCTTAAATTCAAAACAAAAGATGAATTCTGTCTCTTGACAGGTTATACCTATACGGGTATACTGATAAATAATCATACCCATAGGGGTATAAGGAGGTGATCGAATGAAAAAGTCAAATGTCAGTTTAAAACGCGTTTCCCTTTCCGTTTTTCGGCCCGAAAATGTTGAGCGGCTGTTTGATATCGGCGGAACGCCTTTAAAAATCACGCTTTTGATCGTGAGCGGGGTGTCGCTCCTCGCGCAATGTTTGATTGACCGGTGGCCGCCCTTCCAAGGCGCCGTCGATTTGTCGTGGATTGCCATTGTTCTTTGCGGCGTTCCGATTGTGCTCGAAGCCGCGTACCATTTGATCAGACATTTCGATATCAAGGCCGATGTGCTGGTGGCTTTGGCGTTGATCGCTTCGGTGATGATCGGCGAGACCTTCGCCGCCGGGGAAATTGCCGTCATCATGCAGCTCGGCTCCCTTTTGGAGGACATGACGACCGCCAAGGCCCGGGCGGGCATCGAAAAGCTGGTGCGCATGACCCCCGCCACCGCCCGCGTTGTCACCGGGGACAGTGAGCGGATCATTCGCGCCGAAAACATTGTGATCGGCGACAGACTCAAGGTGTTGCCGGGAGAAAATATTCCCGTGGACGGTGTGATCATCCGGGGCAAAACGAGCGTCAATGAAGCGTCGATGACCGGTGAATCCTTCCCCGTCGATAAAGCCGAGGGCGACGCAGTCATGAGCGGCACGATCAACGGTTACGGCGCCTTTGACATGCGGGCGACCAAGGCGCCTTCTGACAGCGCCATTCAGCGCCTGATCAAGCTGGTCCGGGACACCGACGCCGGCAAGGCCAAAATCGTCAGACTCGCGGACCGCATCGCCACATGGGTGGTTATCACCGCGCTGGCCTCTGCCCTGATCACTTGGGGCGTCACCGGGGAGATCCTTCGCGCCGTCACGGTTCTGGTTGTCTTCTGCCCTTGCTCTTTTATTCTCGCCACCCCGACAGCGGTGATGGCCGCCATGGAAAACGCCGCGGCCCACGGATTTTTGGTCAAAGCCGGCGATGCTCTGGAGCGGCTCGCTGGGGCCACCCACATCGTCTTTGACAAAACCGGCACCCTCACCCACGGCACGCCCGAGGTGACCGCCGTTTATCCCGCGGGTGATGATTCACCAGAAGACATCCTTGCCCTCGCGGCAGCCGTCGAACACAATTCCGAACATCCTTTGGGAAAAGCCATTGTCTCGGGGTATCGCGGCGCCGTCAAAGCCGCGTCGGATTTTGACATGACACCGGGAGAAGGGGTGAAGGCAACCATCGACGGGCGGCGGATCGCCGTCGGCAACGCCAAGTATATGCAAAGGGAAGCCGTCGACCTGTCCCGGAACCGGTGCCAAGGCCTTGACCCGGGCCCTGGGATTGTGGTCTATGTCGCCGAAGGTGGCAGACTCATCGGCATCATCACCCTGTCGGACACGCTACGGGAAAATGCCGAAATGGTCATCCGCCGACTGAAAGAAGAACACATTTCTCCGGTGCTGCTCACCGGTGACCGAAAAAGCTCCGCCGAGGCCATCGCGGCTCAAATCGATATTGAAACGGTCTATGCCGACTGTCTTCCGGAAGATAAGCTCTCCCGCATTGAAAATCTGAGACAACAGGGCGGGACGGTCTGCATGATCGGCGACGGGTTAAACGACGCGCCGGCGCTCAAAAAAGCCGATATCGGCATGGCCATGGGCAAAATCGGCAGCGATATTGCCATCGACTCGGCGGATATCGCCCTCATCAGCGATGATATCAAAGCCCTTCCCCATCTGTTCGCCCTGTCCAAAAAAATGATGACGACCATCAAGCTGAATCTGACTTTTTCGATGATCCTTAATTTTATCGCCATCATCCTTGCCATCGCCGGGCTGATTGATCCCGTCGTCGGCGCTTTGATTCACAATCTGGGCAGCATTTTGGTGGTGGTAAACGCCACGCTTCTGCTCACCTGGAAAAACAAACGCTGGATTTCCGTTTTGCTTAGGAAATGATCATTGTCTTTTGTCCGCCCTTCGCGGTTCTCCTTTGCTTAAAAGATGATAAAAGCAGACACGCGCGTCATGTTTTCATTGCCTTCAAGGGATAATCGATGTAAAATAAGAGCAGCCAATTATCTGGTTGCTTATTACAATGGAAACAAGGAGGAAGACCATGAAAAGATTTTTCATTACCGCGATTTTGTTGGCTGGCGTTTGCCTCGTTTTTGCTGTCGGTTGCAGCAGAAGCCAAGCATCGCCGTCGACATCCACCGCCGAATCTCCGAAGGCCAGCGCCACCCCGTCGACCCTGCCCTCCACCCAGCTGTCCAATCCCTGGTCCGATATGGCGAGCACTGAGGATGCAGCCAAAACAGCAGGGCTTGATCATTTTAACGCGCCCGAAAATATCGGGGATTACAAGCGCACGGCTCTTCGCGCCATGAGCGGAGACGGCGGCGTGGCTGAGGCAATCTATCAAAACGACACCGATACCCTCACCCTTCGCAAAGGCCACGGCAGCAAAGATATCTCCGGTGACTTCCGTAATCTGGGCATCATGAAGCCCTTCGACATCGCCGGCACCGGCCAAGAAGCTTCGATGATGATTGACGACAATCACATGGTCTATATGGCCTATTGGGGCGACGGCGGCATCATGTACGCTATCACCTCCGACAAGGGTATCCCGGAAGCGGATCTGTCCCCGATTCTCAAAATGATTTATGACATTTAATGCCTGACAAAATAAATGACTACAGCAAAAGAGAATGACGCCCGCGCGTTGTTCTCTTTTTGTATTAATCCATAAAACAAAGCACGACCATGACGCCGTGCTTTTTCTGTTTATTGATTGTCTTTTTTTCGTTTGAGAACAATAGCCGTTAGGGTAATCAGCAACGCGCCTCCTGCTGCCAATGCAATGAGGAATAGCGCGAACTGCAGATGATCACTGTCCGTCACAACGATTTTGGCCAAGTAGTGCGTCGTGTCATCGCCATTGATGCCGCCGTCCGAATGATTCGGATTATACGAATTTGCCGGGTTTTGGCTTGCGGGATCTTGATAAGCCAAAGCGCAACCATTATATTACAATTATTTCAAAAAATTGATGACCACTCCAACAAAACAACAGTCATACCTAAAAGCGAGGACAATCGATTAAGTGCCCTCGCTTTTGGTATTTTTAAAAATGATTAAATCGCGTTGCGCCCGGCAAAGGTATTAAAGGCGTCGGGACGCCAACCGGGGGCAATATCCATCACCGCTTCCGCCGCGGTGATGAGCTTGTCTTTATGATCGAGATCGATCAGCGCATAACGATCATGCCCCATCCCCAGTTCCTTCATATAAGCAAGCTGGCGCAGACCGTGACGGCTCTCAATACGTTCGATCATGTGACGGCCGCCGTCATCCGGCAGCGCGTAAATCATAT
Source organism: Eubacteriaceae bacterium (assembly GCA_017405085.1). Classification (GTDB taxonomy): domain Bacteria; phylum Bacillota; class Clostridia; order Eubacteriales; family Eubacteriaceae; genus RUG12931. Next base: position 4,789 of record JAFRBB010000025.1, on the reverse strand, counting down.
CCACGCAGGCCTGATCCGCCGCGAGGATATCAAACGACGCCACAATCCCCACATCGGGGGTCACCACAGGCTCCGCCCCGGGCCCTTCGCAATCGCAGGACACCGACATATTTCGCATCACATTGACAAAGGCGACATGCCCGGCAAAGTGGTCAATCGTGGCCTTGGTGGATTCCGTCATGCGTTCCATCAACTCTTCTTCGTCAATATCCCACATATTGTCGGAACCGGGCGTCGTGTGAATGGCCTTTTTCCCGATTCGCCCGTCAGCGCAGCCGATCCCGATATTTTTGTTGGACCCGCCGAAGCCGCCCATGGCGTGTCCTTTAAAATGGGTCAGCGCCAAAAAACTGTCATAACGCAGCAGATGATCGCCTACGTGCATGGCGTCAAACCATTTGCCGCCGGCAACCGGCAGAGCCGCGGTGCCCTCGGCATCGGTAATATCCACGGGACAAAAGGTCCAACCGTTGGTCTTCAAGGTCTCAAGGTGCTGCTCGGTGGTGTAGCGGGAGCCTTCATAATAGGTGTTGGTTTCCACAATGGCCGCGTCATCGTCCAGTCTTTGGTCAAACAAAGCCTGAACCCAGGGCCGGGGGATGATGTTGGGGCCTTCGGCTTCGCCGGTGTGCAGCTTGACGGCGACTTTCCCCGTCAAATCGTGGGAAATCCGGTCAAAGACGCGAAGCAGTCCCTCGGGGGACAAATCCCGCGTGAAATACACGGCAGAGGCTTCCCCCGCCCGCGCGCCGTAGGGAATGTAGATTTGGCCGCCGGTGCCGGCCATTGGTTTTTCTTGTTTCATGGGTTCTCCTTTCGGTATGGTGGGGACCTTGTGTTGTGATGATAAACTCATGATATCACAATCGGTGGAATTTGAAAATAATCGCAGAAAAAAAGCACCTGTCGATTTGTCAAAACGAAACGCAACGCGGCAAAAAGGCTCACTCTCCCGAGGATGGAGCCTTGTGTAATCAGCAACTTGTTCTAAATCCGAACCTCGCCCAAGCCGTTCACTGTCTCTGGGTCAACGTGACCGTCACATCCCCGTCGCCCAAAATGTCCCGAAGGCTTTGGCCCGCCGCCCCGTGGATCGTGCCGAGGCGCGTATACGACCAGGTGTTCTCACCATAGATGATCGAGAGTTTGTCCCCCTGATAGAGAACAACGTCCCCGGCCTTCGCGGTGATGGATTCGTCCGATGCCGGCAGCGTAAAGCCGAGATCGCCGACCTTTTCAAAGCCGCCGTACTCCGATAAACCCACAGTCACATCCTGCGCCGAAAGTTTCTCCTTCAGGGCGTCCGCCGCGGCGCTGTCTACAAAATCCGCCGTGAGCCGACGCTCCCCGACGACAATCTCAAAAGCGCCGTCATCGGAAGGCGCCTTCTGTCCATCGGCAGCCGAGACCGCAGGCGCCGCGCTCGGGCTCGGGGCCTGGGATGGACCCGCTTGGGCACATCCGCCGACGACCATCATCATCAGCAAGATGACGAGGGCCAGCGTGAAGAAACGGCCCTTACGCATCATCGCCCTCTTTGATTTTTCTGATCACCCGGGCCGGAACCCCCGCGGTGACCATCCCCGCCGGGATATCCTTTGTCACCACGGCCCCCGCGCCGACAATGGCGCCGTCGCCGATGGTCACCCCGGGCAAAATCGTCGAATTGGAGCCGACCCAACAGTCCTCGCCGATGACAACCGGCGCCGGCAGCAAATCCGCGCGGTGTTTCGGATCCTCCCTATGATTGAGGGTGGCGATCACCACGTTGTGGCCGATGTGAGTGCCCCGTCCGATAAACAGGCCACCCTGATCCTGAAACTTGCACCCGGCGTTGATAAACACATCTTCCCCGAGGTGAATGTTCTTCCCGAAATCCGTGTAAAAGGGCGGAAAGCACCGGAAACTGTCCGGCACGTCCCGGCCGGTCAGCTCGCGGAATACGGCGACCACTTCCTCGGGGGGATGATAGCGGCTGTTGAGTTCTGTCGTGATTTTCATCGCCTCTTGGGCGCCGGTGTGACAGACCATCATTTCTTCCGAATCAAAGGCAATAAAGCCTGTCGCCGCCGCGCGATTAAAGTCTTCTAAACTGACCATATTGTTTTGTCCTTATTTTAAATTGTCCTGAAAAAAGTCCTCGATTTTGTCAAAGGGAATCACATGATCCGCTCCCCCGTCATACAAATCCGTATGAACGGCGCCGGGAATGATCAACAGTTCCTTATTGTCCGCGTAAGCGCTGTCTTTCGTCATCGCGGCGTAGGCGTCTTTCGAAAAATAGCAAGAATGGGCCTTTTCCCCGTGAATGAGCAGCACCGCCGAACGGATTTCATTGGAATAGCAATTGATCGGCTGATTCATAAAAGACATGCAACCGACAACGTTCCAACCGTCATTGGAATTTAAAGAACGGGGATGATAACCGCGGTCCGTTTTATAATAATCATAATAATCCGCCACAAAAAACGGCGCGTCTTCGGGCAGGGGATCGACCACACCGCCGCCCCGGGTGTAAGCGCCGGCTTGAAAATCGGCGGTACGCTGGGCATTGAGGGCCGTCTTGGCGGCGTAGCGTTTGTCCTCGCTGTCATCGGCGTCAAAATAACCCTTGGCGTTCACGCGGGCCATGTCGTACATGGTGGCCGCCACCGTGGCTTTGACGCGGGTGTCCAGGGCCGCGGCGTTGATGGCCATGCCGCCCCATCCGCAAATCCCGATAATGCCGACCCGTTCGGCGTCAACCCGGTCATGGGTGACCAGAAAATCCACCGCCGCCTGAAAATCCTCGGTGTTGATATCGGGCGATGCCATATAGCGGGGGGTGCCGCCGCTTTCCCCGGTAAAGGACGGGTCAAAAGCGATGGTCAGAAAACCCCGTTCGGCCATCGTCTGGGCGTAAAGCCCCGAGCATTGTTCTTTGACGGCACCGAAAGGACCGCAAACCGCGATGGCGGGAAGCTTGCCTTCCGCATCCTTCGGCGCGTACAAATCCGCCGCCAGGGTGATGCCGTAACGATTCGTAAAGGTGACCTTTTCGTGATCCACCTTGTCGCTTTTGTCAAAGGTTTTGTCCCAATTCTGCGTTAATGTGAGTGTAGCCATTTTTTCCTCCTTGAAAGCCTGATGAGCCATTGCCGGATGGCAAAAACCGATTGATCTTGATTGATAGAATTTTCGGTCATCACACCCTTTGATATCGCAAAGGGCATGGCATTTGTCTTTTCATCTATTTTACACAATGCCGTTAAGATGCGCTAATGGTTATTTGGCATAGAGTGATATTCATTTTTCGCATGTCATCACCCTCAACCTATGCTATAATTCAAATAAATTGACGAAGCCAAACGCTTCTTCCCCGATGAATAATTAACAATGAATGATGAATGATTGTGGAAGAAATCCGGCCGAGCCGGATTTCCAACAGAATTATTAATCCTACATCCCCGCGTTAGTCCCGCCTCCCCAGGCGACAAACTCCCGCGCGGACAACAACACCTCAACCACAGGAGTCCCCATGGAAATACGCACCCTTCGCTACTTTCTGGCCGTCGCCCGGGAGGAAAACATGACCCGGGCCGCCGAACAGCTGCACGTTACCCAGCCCACCTTATCCAAGGCATTAAAACAACTGGAAAATGAACTCGGCAAAAAACTCTTCATTCGCCATTCCTTCAACATCGAACTCACCGATGAAGGCATGCTCCTCCGCAAGCGCGCCGCCGACCTCATCGACATGGCCGACAAAATCCATTCGGAATTTCACACCGATGACGACATCACCGGCGGCAACGTCTATTTCGGCCTGGCGGAATCCTATCAAATCCGCCATCTGGCCCGCATCATCAAATCCTTTTTGGCGGCCTATCCCGGTTTTCGCTATCACATCACCAGCGGCGACACCGAACAGGTCACCGAAAAACTGGACAAAGGCATTTTAGACTTTGCCGTGTTGGTCGAGGCGCCGGATTCCCGAAAATACGACAGCGTCAAACTGCCGGAGGAAGACCGCTGGGGCCTGATCATGCCGACAGACGATCCCCTGACACAAAAGGACGCCGTCACCTACGACGACATCTCGGGACTGCCCCTTTACGCCTCCGAGCAATCCATCAAAAACGACTTTCCCAGATGGTGCGGCGACGCGCGGGTGAGAGCCCTCAATTTTGTCGGCACCTTTCGCCTGGCCTACAACGGATCCATCTTCACCAAAGAAGGCCTCGGCTATCTCATGACCCTGGAACATCTCGTCGGCACCGGAGAAGACGCCGGTTTGACCTTTCGCCCCCTTAAACCGGAACTCACCAATCCCGTTTATGTCATATGGAAAAAAAACGCCGTGCTGACCCCCATCGCCGAACGCTTTTTGGAAACGCTCAAAGCGGAGATATAGGAAAAATAGAGGCTGAACACAAAAGGTTCCCCGATGAATGATGAATGATTAATGATTAATGATCCCTGATTATTCATGAGGAATTGAAATTCCTCATAAACACGGGAAAAACAGACAATATTGCTATCACCAAAAAGATGAATAGAAAAAGACCTCAATTTTTTGGTAAAATATAAGTGCTAAAAACACCAAAAGAAGGAGGTCTCTTGATGAATAGTATAGCTGCTTTAACGATGAATAGCAATAAGAATAATAAGATAAATTTTGGTGGTGGTAATCTTTCTTCCGATGGCGGACTCTTGTTGGTGAAAGAATTCGCCCATAAGATCGGCTTTGAAGACCTGATCCATCGTTCGTTTAAAACCGATGACACTGCCAAATGGCGCAAGCACACCG
>JAFRBB010000024.1 GCA_017405085.1 Eubacteriaceae bacterium | reverse complement strand
CTGTGTCATCATTTGAGAAATACCGCCTTTATTTTGATATCCTCATTATACCATTTTTTGTGATTCTTTTCTTTAATAACAAAAGCCCAGAGCTTTTGCCCTGGACTTTGTCTACACTCTGGGCTTCCCTTGATAAGGGAAGCTGTCGCCGAAGGCGACGAGGGGTAAGCCCCGAGCGTGACGAGGGGCGCTTGAACGAGGAACAGCCGTTCCGAGTGTAAGTGAGCATCCAAATCTACGATTTGGCTCATGCGAACTTATCGAGCGAAGCGGGTGGAGATGTTTTCGAGCAAAGCGAGAAAACTGCCCAAAAAAGATAGCGAAAAGCTTTACGCCGAAGAACCCTTCCGTCTCGCTTCGCGAGCCACCTCAAGGTGAATGTTGCCACGCCGCCTGATGGGCGGGGCAACAGAGAAGGTGCCCTGGGGTATCCCTAATCTAGGGAAGGCCATGTGCTCAGCCACGTTACAAACGACCCACAATGACGGCCCCAAAAAAGATAAGAAACTCAGGCCTAGCCTGAGTTTCCACCAAAATCAGTCATCATTCATCATTCATCATTAATCATTCATTATGAACCGTCACCCGCCGATTATACCGATTCATCATCCGAATCACCCTCGGCCGGTTATACCGCTGAATAAACACAAACAACAGGTCCGACACGGCCCCGAGCAACGACGTCATCACAAAAATCGGCAACGCCCCAAACCACAAGCCAAACACGATCGGCACAAAGCTCACCACCACATTCGTCTCGTGAACCAGCTCCGCCTGACACATCGCCTGAGCGATTTCATCCCAGGTGCGCACCGCGGGATCAAAGGACTGCGGCTCATAAATCGGCATCTTCTGCTTCCACTGCTTCACGTGGATCAACTTATAAAACCGCTTTTCCCAGTGCCTGATTTGATACCAGCGTTTGGACCAATCCGCCCGGTTATCCATAAAATTCTTAAACAGCACCACAATCAACAACCGCACGCAAAAATGATAAGCGACGATTCCGAAGACAATGGCGAAAGAAAGATCCGTCTGCCGGCCCGACTGCCTATACATCGCTGCGAAAATCGCGGTCAACGCCGCCATCGTCAGCGAAAAACTCAAAATAAACTTCTTCATCACAACACACTTCACCAAAACACAACGCGTCGGTCCACCCATGGACCCACGAACGACCGAAAGGAACCACTTGAAAAAAGCCGAGAAAACGGCCCAATCAAGGCATTACTTATATCTTAGCCGAGGCGCTCGCCCTTGTCAACCGAAACCCACGACAAACATGAACGATAATTGCCAAATAATAAACCCAAAAAAGCCTCTTCCGATCTGTCAAATACTGAACGGCAACGCGACAAAAGGCTCCCCTTGATGAATGATGAATGATTAACGATTAATGATGAATGATTAATGATTAAAGTGTACCCCATGTCAAGGACATTTTTAAAAGAGGCGCCCCTGAATTTTAGACACGACTCTTTCGATAAAATCTTGATCATGGCTTGAGTTTACAGATGTACCCTTAGAATTAGACAATGCTCTATGGCATCCATGTTGAATTATTGCTTTCTATCCGAATGTCCGGGAGTAACCGGAGCATTTGGTACTTTGAGCGGATAAATACCAGTGGTCACAAAGGAATAAAACTCATTCGGTGAAAGTTTCGCGAGATTCCACTGGTATCGGTCGTTGTTGTAATAGTCCATATAATCATCAATGACCGCTTTGACATCGGCAAATGTCCGGCATTCATTCAGTTTAGCTCGGATGTGGTCTTTCATGTGACCGAAAAAGCTTTCTTGCGGCGCGTTGTCCCAACAGTTTCCGCGGCGCGACATAGATTGTCTTAGGCTATGACTACGCAGAATGTCACTGAACATGCGCGCTGTGTAATGAACGCCTTGATCCGAATGGATGATGGTTTGGGCATTTAGCGAAATGCCATGGTCCCTGACCAGATTTTCAACAGTCTCGAGGACAAAATCTTCTTCGAGAGAATCGCTTACAACATAAGCCAAGATTTGCTTTGTATAGGCGTCGAGAATGGTTGATAGATAGGAAAAAGCGCCATTATAGGGAAGATATGAGATATCCGTCAGTAAAATGACGCGGGGACCGAAGTCCTCGAATCTTCGTTTAACAAGATTATCCGCGACGGCACTCAGCTTGAAGTCTTTTGCACTTTGACGGTTGGGATTGGGGCTTCTGATAGGACATGTAAGATTATATTTACGCATGAGCCGTCTGATTTTCTTTAAGTTCATTACAACCGGTTCATCCATGTGCAAAAGCGTCATGTAGATGCCTCTGGCCCCTTTTGAATAGCCGTTTTTCTTGTAGACGGAAAGGATCAGATCGAAGTCTTTTCTATCTTGTTCTTCTTTGGCCGCGCGCGACGGAGCTGCTTTAAGCCAGGCATAATAACCGCTTCGGGAAACACCGGCCATCGCGCAAAGTTCGCTGATAGGAAGCTTGTTATGGCTGTTTTTATGGATTTGCTCAATGAGCTCGAAATGACAGGATGTATCGTTCATGAGCAATCCGTCTACTTCCCGGAAGTTTTTAACGCGATAATTTTTTTTAAAAAGTCAAGTTCTTGTCTGAGATACTCCACTTCATCCTGAAGATACTTTATTTCATCCTTTCCGGAACGTTTCGCGTTGGAGCCTGTCTTGCTCTGCCTAACGGGTTTGGCGGAAAAACCGCCGTGTTTTTCGTATTGCTCGCGAATATGCTGGGCTATGCTGCGGATGCGCTTATCACCAAGCATTTTGACGTCAAAGCCATGATCTTCAAAAATCTGTTTCGGTGTGCCTCCTTCGTTGTATGCTTGAAGAAAAATTTCTTTGAATTCTACGGTTAAAGACAACCTTCGGGCTGTGACTTTCTCTGTAAATGGATTTTGTTTAAGCAGCATCTGCTCTTCTGGGGTAAATAGTTTCTTGCTCATGATGGCCTCCTGATTGGTTTTTAGAATACCACAGAAGCAAGAAGTTTGTCTGAGAATTTCAGTGCTGTAAGCACAACCGCCTCTTTCTAACCTGTCTATTTCTATGGGTACAGTTTAGATTGTGGAAGAAACTCGATAAATCGAGTTTCAAATTCGGAAAAGCTAACGGCAACGCGACAAAAAGGCTCCCCTTGATGAGGGGTAAGCCCCGAGCGTGACGAGGGGCGCTTGAACGAGGAACAGCCGTTCCGAGTGTAAGTGAGCATCCAAATCTACGATTTGGCTCATGCGAACTTATCGAGCGCAGCGGGTGGAGATGTTTTCGAGCAAAGCGAGAAAACTGCCCAAAAAAGGACAGCGAAAAGCTCTGCTTTATAGGCGACTGAGGGGTTCTCTTGAGAAAAGCTTCCATAACGCGACATTCTCCGTTAGCTGTT
>JAFRBB010000023.1 GCA_017405085.1 Eubacteriaceae bacterium | reverse complement strand
TTTATAGAGTATCCTGTATTTTGAACAAAGAACATATCCAAAATGCATCAGGGAGACGCAGATTACCGCAAAACTCAGTTATGATTCGAATGGGAATGCTGCTCCCTATAAAAAAATCTGAATTTCACGGATTCAGGTTTTTCATTAATTAAAAGCATACAGTCGTCCATTTTCCGTCATATATTTATACAAAAAACTATTTTAACGTTCATTAGCAATACAATACGGTTTGCCATAATGGATTAAAACATAGTTTTACATCTAAAATAATATATAAACTAAAAGCACTGCGCTATCCTTTACTAGGGTAGCAGACCAAAAACAAAATATTGGTTTAACCACATGTTAATTTGCAAGCTATATATGTTTTTTAAACTATATAATTGTGCTCGTTTTATTGCTTTTTTTCAACGCTTATTTAATTATCATTATGCCATCGGAAAAACAAGACTTCACACTTCTAATCATTTTTTGAAAGTCCCCATGAGCTTTCTCCATCATCTTCTGACCACCTTATTTTTTTCTATTGCTTTTATTAATTCAATTTCATGCCTTCTATGATTAAGCATTAATTTTTCTTTTACTTGAAAACTAACTTTTGAGTTTTATGTAGCAAAAGGATAATAACAGCCATATTCTTCTGTCGTATGATGCTCAAAACAATTTGGTTCTGTAAAACACTCTGTTGCCCACATAAGATCTTGCATCATCCTTTTATTATCGTGTGCCATTCAAAATTCTCTGCCTGTAATGATCATCTGGTCATTTTTAAATTCTTCTTTCTTTATTTCCCTCGTGTTTTATCTAGTAATTCTTCTAGTGCTTAGGCTGTTCATTTTTTCAGACGTAGGATAGGAAAATCTCCATATAGATAATTCCCGCTAATAGAAAATGCTAGTCCACTTGTGAATTGATAAATATATTTTTCAGAACAGTCTGATTTTGAGCAATATATCAATCTTCCTGTCGTTTCTTCACCGCAACATTCTTCATAAGTTTTGCACCATTCTTGTTGATCTATATCATTTCGATCAATAATAATAGGTTTAGCTACAAATAATTCATCTTTTCTTTCCCGATATTTATCTAATTCGTCTTTCCAAACGCCGCCACCATTAATAATGGTTACCTCCTGTTGCCAACTCTCAGTGTGAAAATTCCCACGGGATTCTCGAACTAGCCCATTAACGACATATTGCGATAAAATGAAAGATAATAATAATTGTCTATTCTTACAAATCTCTTTTTCAAAATCAGCATCAATATCTTTCACATTGTTGATCGGTATAAACATATCAGCTATGCCAATGATTTTATTTTTATAGTTAATTTTATTTTTATTTTTCATCTGATCCTCTTTCTTTTAATCAAATTGATTTTTACCTATGAACTGAACACGCTACTCTATCTGTTTAAACCTCCCCACCGCTGCCGAAGGTGTCTTTATCCGCTTCTGGTTTTAAAACAGCACGCAACCCGCGAACAATGACATCATCAAGACTGCTGTTCTCTCCTGTCGATGCCGGCGCCGGATGTGAATAAAGGTAAAGCGTTGCTTGACTTGGTACAGCGAAACCGGCTTTTTTCAATTCCGACTCATCTTTAATAGCTTGGAAAGTATATGTTCCTTCGGCAGATCCAGTCGAGGCAAAAGTCTCCGCCGCGCTGCCGCTGTATCCAAAGAGCACCGGTGAACGGCCGAGAAAGGCTGAACTCGAAATCGTCGTAACGGATTTAGGAATGAAAATTTTGAGAGAATCTCCGGAACCATCGCCGATAGTATAACCCGGTTTTACACGGAAAGCGTAATCCGGAATACTTTCAACACCCTCATGGAAGACCACGCTTTCCAATTTGGTGCAGTCAAAGAACACGCCTTGCCCCATTTCCGCACCTTCACTGAAAACGACGTTTTTTAACTGGTAACAATCCGAAAACGTCCAGTCCGCCAAAGTTGTTACACTTTGAGGAATAATAAGGCTTTTCATGCCGCATTGATAAAAAGCTGCGCGTCCAATATCTGTTAAGCTTGAAGGCAAATTGACATCAGAAAGCTTATGACATCGATAAAAAGCTGAAGCTCCAATATCTGTTAACCCATCAGGCAATTTGACTGATGAAAGCGCATAACAATTACTGAAGGCGCATTTTCCAAGTGTTTTCACTGAATTCCCAATGTCCGCGCTTTCCACTTGGTTCAACCCGTTAAAGGCACCATCCGCTACATTTTCGATACCATCCTCTACGACAACACTGCGAATATCCTGAACATAAGTTCCCCAGGGAAAACTGTTGGTTTCGATATATTCACTGATATTTCCGCTTCCGCTATCAGGCATCTCACCTTTTCCGCTGATGGTCAGCGCCTGATCATCGGAGATCTGCCAATGGATTCCAGAGCCCAGATCACCTTCAGCAATCACTTTGGCTTCAGATTTGGACTCCGTTTTGGCAAAAGCCGGAACGATCATTACCGAAAGGGCCATCAACATCAAAACAATACTGATCATCACTGTTTTACCGAAAATCAATTGCATTTTTTTCATGTTTCTCTCTCCTTTTCTTTTGAAACATCTAACACAAAACCATTTTTGGGGACGTTAAGTCTTAAATCATTTGCCAAACAGTCTTATATCAAAATATCACATCAACTACATTTATATGATACAGTGTCAGGGATAAAATGATGAATACCAATCGGAATAAAAAGTATCAATATGCTATCGTTTTGTCGCTTAAGAGTGATTTTCATTTAAAATAATAAAACAATTTCATTTAAACCTAATTTGATTTAAATTCGCCTTGCTGTTCATCTATCTTTTTCTTTTCCATACTCCTTTCTGAATCATTATTCCCACATCATAATACTATTTTGAGTGCTCAATTAAACTATGTCAAGAGAAATCTTTAATAGTTTGAATCGATTATAAATATACTATTTTTCTATGATTGGCTCCCTTATGCTAATCATAAGAATAATATTTATAATCTAATCAATAACGGTGATTAATTTTCTATTGCTCAATAACAGTATATTTCTTTTTAAGCGATGAGTATATCTTTGTTCGGAAAGAAAAGTGTGTAAATAAAAAAACTACTTTCGATGAAATCAATTCAATCTCATTGGAAAGTAGCTTCTTTATCGATCCTTGCGGAAATCAGTAATGTCAAAAATTGTCAAAGACATCAGTTTTATATCCATGAACTGCGAAGCAAAAAGCGTACACGGCTTATCATAAAACCTTTTTGCGCACAGACCGATTATTCACCAATTAAGACCATCGACCATGTTTACGGGTTACTCGAGATAACTCTCTCTCAACCCCTCAATCTTCGCACTGTCAAAATCCAACGCTTTTTCGGCATAGCCTTCAATGCTTCCCCACTGGCGGATGACGGCATCGATCACGGCGTCAAAATAATCCGGTGCGATCATGCACATCAACCGCACCTCCGAGAGCACCTTCTCATCGCGGATCTCGCGGGCAGTCCATGAAACAATCTCGTCAATACGCCCGGCAAGATACGCGTTGGAGTCCAGATAATCGGCGCGAACCGCTTCGGCATCAACGCCAAGCAAGCTCAGAAGCAAAGCGGCGCACATTCCCGTTCGATCCTTGCCAGCCGTACAGTGAAACAAAACCGCGCCGTCACGCTGCGAAAGACATCTTTCCAAAAAAAGTCTCAACATCTTTTGCGTGTGGGGATGATGGACAAGGGTCCGGTATTGGTCCGTCGTCGTTTTCAGAACTTTACCATGCTTGTCAGTGCGGATGATCCACGCGAGGAGATTTTCGCCTTCGGGTTTTCCCCGCAAAAGCTTTTTCCCGTCAGGCTTGATCGGCATATGGACATTTGTAACCCCGTCAAGTGACGCATCGGGCTGGCGCAGAACTTCTTCGGTGCTCCGCAGATCAACCACCGTGCTCACACCCAGAGTTTTGATAAGGCTTTTATCCTCGTCTGTCAAGTCCGCCAGGTGATCACTTCGGTAGAGCTTTTTATATTTTACTGTTCGACCGCCATCCCCGACAAATCCGCCAAGATCACGGGTGTTTCGGGTGCTGTCAAATTTGATCAATTGTGACAATGTTTGATTTTGGCTCATCAATGTTCCTTTTTTCTTTAACCTATCGAAACTAAACGATTCGATCGTTTTAGGTACAAAATGAAAAATCCCGAATATGCCGTCCCGTATTTTTGACGCCTAGCTAAAGCCAGGTGGGTATCCTGCTTTCAAGCTTCTGTCTTCCGCTCAAAGACGGCCCGACATAGGCTGAAACAACATCCGGATTCCCTATAAAAAGATGTAGGTTCAAAAATAGAGTGGTAACGCACACTTCAGGATGTATTTATTATAACGATATTTATAACGGTTGAAAAGGATAAATATTTGCCGGCGAATAGGAACACCATTGTCCGGAAGACATCACTCTGATTGGAATGTTTTGTCGTGCACATTCACCTTTGCAAAACCAAAACGGGTATCAGGCGAACGTCGTCAGCATGTGGAAAGCCTTGGCGATATTGTCCACGGGAAACAGTTTCATCTCTTCCGGTTCTTTTTTCGGCAGATTGCCCTTCGGTAAAATGCATCGTTTAAAGCCGAGCTTTTCCCCTTCGGTAAGGCGTCTGTCGGCATTTTGAACCGTCCGCACTTCTCCTGTCAGGCCCACTTCCCCGAAGAGCATCAAATCCTTGGGGATTTCAAAATCCTTAAAACTTGAGAAAAGCACCGCCGCGACGGCCAGATCAACCGCCGGCTCGTCAATTTTCATTCCACCGATCACATTGACATAAGCGTCCGCCTTTTGCATGTCGATGCCGAGGCGTTTTTCCATAATGGCAATCAGGAGGACAACGCGGTTATAATCGAGCCCTTTGGCCATCCGTCGCGGATTGGAAAAACCCGACGGGCTGACCAATCCCTGAAGCTCGATGAGGATGGGCCGGCTTCCCTCCATACACGGCACCACGGCGGAACCGCAGGTGTTTTCCGGGCGGGACAAAAGCATCATTTTCGACGGGTTTTTGACCGAAGCGAGGCCTTCGCCGGTCATTTCAAAAATCCCCAGCTCATTGGTCGAGCCGAATCGGTTTTTGACAGCGCGGAGCATCCGGTAACTCTGATATTTTTCCCCTTCAAAATAAAGAACCGTGTCGACCATGTGCTCCAAAATCCGCGGTCCGGCAAGGCTTCCTTCTTTGGTGACATGGCCGACAAAAACCATCGAAATGCCGTCTTTTTTGGCGATTTGAATGAGAGCATTGGCGTTCTCTCGAATCTGGGAAACACTGCCGGGAGCGGAAGATATTTCCGGGCTGTACATCGTTTGTATGGAATCAATGATCACCAGCTCCGGCTTCATCGCAATGATGGTCTCTCTGATATACGGAACATTGATCTCCGATAGAAACAGCACGTTCTCGGACGTCACTTGCATGCGCACAGCGCGCATTTTGAGCTGTTGTTCCGACTCTTCGCCGGAGATATAAAGCACTTTTTGACGACGGCTGCCCATGGCCTCAGCCAATTGCAAAAGAATGGTCGACTTGCCGATTCCGGGATCCCCGCCTAACAGGACGACACCTCCGGGAACCAAACCGCCGCCCAGAACCCGCGCGAGCTCCTCATTGCCGACGGGATAGCGTCGGGTTTGCTCCTCGTCAATCTCTGTCAGCCGTTTGGGTTTGTTGAACACACCCCGTTCTCTTGAAGGAAGGGCCTTGGACTTGTTTTTCGGCATTTCAAGTTCTTCGACCATTGTGTTCCATTCGCCGCATTCAACGCATTTCCCCATCCATTTCGGGGACACATAACCGCAATTTTGACAAACGAAATGTTTTTTTATCTTTGCCAAGGCTTCTCCTTTCAAAGTTTTGACAGATTTAACGCAGCTCATCAACAGCATGACACTTGTCCGTAAAATATTTCAAAGCAAGCTTTGGTGACTGCGCTGATATAGATAACCGATTTATTATAACCCCGTTTATTTTTAAACGAAAGTGTTTCTCCTTAAATTTGAGACGTCAAGGATCACAATGAGAAAAATTTCATTGCTCGAAGGAGACAATTAGAGGTCCAATGCCATATCACCATCGGCAATCCAGCCGGCTTTACGGCAAAGCAGATAAATCGCGTAGGTCACCACAGCGGGCAGCACAATTTGCAAAAGTCCGATATTCGCGGCAATGAGCATGGCCGAATCTCCGGCTTCGCTCATGGCCATGACCGTACCGATCTGTCCCACCAAACCGCAGGTACCCATACCCGCGGCAACTGCCGTGTTTTTGGCTTGAAACACCGTTGTCGCCAAAGGTCCCAAAATGGCCGAGGCAACGGTAGGCGGAATCCAAATCCGCCAGTTTTTGATGATATTGGGGATTTGAATCATCGACGTGCCGAGGCCCTGCGCCGCGAGACCGCCGACCCCATTGTCTTTATAAGACGCGATGGCAAAGCCCACCATCTGACAACAGCATCCAACGGTGGCAGCGCCTGCGGCAAGACCGGTTAGGTTGAGCATGATGCAAAGGGCAGCGCTGGAAATCGGAAGCGTAAGGACAATGCCGACAACAACGGAAATGACAATACCCATGATAATCGGCTGCTGCTCTGTGGCCCACATAATCACCTGGCCGAGGGCTGTCATGAAAGACCCGATGGGCGGTCCGATGAGCGCAGCGATTCCCGCGCCGACCATCACCGTCACAAAGGGTGTGAGCAAAATATCGATTTTGGTCTCCCCGGCAACCATTTTGCCAAGTTCTGTCGCGATGAGCGCGGCGATGAGCGCTCCCGCCGGCCCTCCGAGGGTGTTGCCGATATAACCGCCGACAGTCACCGAGAACATAACAAGAAACGGTGCCTCCAGAGCATAGGCCACCGCAACGGCAATGGCCGGGCCCGTCATGGCCTGACACGCCGGCCAAATGGTTTCGCTTAAAAAGGTGATGCCCGTCAGCACACCGATTTGATTGATGATGCTGCCGATAAGCAGCGTCCCGAACAGACCGAAGGCCATGTATTTGAGGGCGTCAATCAAATATCGCTGAACCGAAATTTCAATCTTCTTTTTTTGCAGAAAATCTTTAACATTTTCATACTTGCGTTCTTTTGCCATTCAACTCCTCCAAAAAACAAAAATACAATAACGACTAAAAATTACCGCACAAACAAAAAATACCGAGGAGCCCCGATATTTTCTGTATTATATGTGAAATAAATTTTAATACATTATTGTATCTTTACAAATTTATAACGGTATAACTTTAACACGGCAATCAAGACATTGCAAGCTTTTTTTGATTTCTTTAGTGTAAATGCACAAGTCCCTGATAAATGAGGCCGTGGACGGGATCGAGGGAGATTTGCTTGCCGTCGGAGAGGATGTCCATGGCTTTGCTGACGTTTTTGATGACGGGAATACCGTAATCCGACGCGATGTGATCGGCAGCCGGATTTACCCCGGACTGGGCAACGATGACGGCTGCTGCTTTATCCAAAACCGGCGTAATGCTGCTTGTGACGGCGTTGGTCACCAGAATATCTCCTTCTTGAAATTTGGATAAATCCCCTGTCGAAAGGCGAACGATACCGGACAAGGGTTTACCGCCGCCGACACCGACACCGGAGAGCAAAGCGTTGCCGACAATGTGAACTTTGATCAAATTGGTGTCGCCCTGGATACCCAGGGGCACACCGGCGGCGAAAACAATGAGATCGCCGGTTTTGAGCACATCAGCAGATGCCACGATGTTGACAATATCCATGACCATTTCGTCCGCGTCGTCAAAATCATCGTGATACATGCCGTAGACACCCCAATTAAGGCAGACGCGGCGAACGGTGGCATAGCTGTTGCTCACGCAGAAAATCGGACATTCGGGGCGATATTTTGAGAGCATTCTCGGGGTATAGCCCGAAGCCGTTCCGGAAATAATGGCCTTGGCGTTTAAATTTTCCGCCAATGAAACCACGCTTTCACCGACGGCGTTGGTGATGGTCATCTCACCGTATTCGGGTTTGATATGGTGACGGTATTCATCGGAGGTTTCGATTTTGATGGCGATATTCGCCATTGTTTTGACAGCCTCCACGGGATGATCCCCGGCGGCGGTTTCACCGGAAAGCATGACGGCATCGGTACCGTCAAAAACCGCGTTGGCCACATCCCCCACCTCGGCCCGGGTCGGTCTGGGATTTCTGATCATCGAATCGAGCATTTGGGTCGCGGTGATAACCGGTTTTCCCAAGGCATTGCATTTTTTGATAATGCTTTTTTGAACCAAAGG
The DNA here is from genome assembly GCA_017405085.1 of Eubacteriaceae bacterium. Lineage (GTDB taxonomy): Bacteria > Bacillota > Clostridia > Eubacteriales > Eubacteriaceae > RUG12931. The sequence goes on along the minus strand of JAFRBB010000023.1, from coordinate 10,773 downwards.
CACATCCTCCGCCGGAATTTCAACACCAAGATCACCTCTGGCTACCATAATGCCGTCGGAAACCGCCAGAATCTTATCGATATTTTCCACGCCTTCACGGTTTTCAATTTTGGAGATAATGTGAATATCCGATCCGGCGTTGTTATCCAAAACTTTACGAATGGCGATGACATCCTGGGGCTTTCTAATAAACGAAGCCGCCACATAATCGACACCGTGTTTGATGCCGAAGATGAGATCCGCTTCATCTTTTTCGGTGAGTCCCGGTAAATTGGTGGACACGCCGGGAACATTAATGCTTTTTTTCGAGCCGATCGTGCCGCCGTTGGTCACGCGGCAGTTGATTTCCGTCCCTTCAACGGATTCAACTGTAAGACCGATCAGGCCGTCATCGATTAAAATCATATCTCCCGCCGACACATCACCGGGCAGCCCTTCATATCCGACGGAAATTCTTGAGGCGTCTCCGACGATGTCCTCCGTCGTGAGAATGAGCTGATCGCCCTCATGGACTTCCACTTTCCCGCCTTCAACATCGCCGGTGCGAATTTCAGGACCTTTGGTGTCAAGCATAATAGCCAAGGGCATTTCGGTTTCCTGCCTCGCCTGTTTAATCCGTTTGATCCGGGCGGCGTGCTCCTCGTGACTGCCGTGGGAAAAATTGAGTCTGGCCACGTTCATGCCGCCGGCCAAAAGGCCTTCGATGACGCCGGGACGATCCGTTGCCGGTCCCATGGTGCAAACAATTTTTGTCTTTTTAAAATACATCCTTTCCTCCTTAATGATGCATAGAAAAAACCGACAATACGCCCGATAAAATAAAAGGTTTGACACTCAAAATCTCATAACATGTCTTATTTTAATTTCCAGTATCGGGAAGGCGCTTGTCGGCTCGATGACCGTTCGGTCATTCATATTGAATTGATATTCGGATCGAATTAAATGGCCAAAACCTGAGAAATCTGGTACATCTTTTCGTTAAATTTCTTGGTCGTGTTAAGGGCTTCTTCGAGTTCAACGGCGATGTATTTGCCGTCGACGCGGCAAATCACGACGCCGGTATTGCCCTGAACCAGATTTTCAACAGCGTAATAGCCCATGTTGCTGGCGAGGTTTCGGTCAAAATGAGAGGGCGCGCCGCCGCGTTGAATATAGCCTAAATTGGTGCCCTTGGTCGTGACGCCAGTGAGCTCTTCGATTCTTTTGCAATAATCACGATAACCGCCGCAACCTTCGGCAAGCATGACAATACTGTGAAGTTTGCCGCGGTCCTTCCCGATGAGAAGCCCTTCGCAGATTTTTTCCAAATCGGTGGGTTTTTCGGGAATGATCATCGCTTCCGCGCCGACGGAAAAACCGGCATAGAGGGCAATGTCCCCGCAGGTGCGTCCCATGACTTGAACGACATTGATACGGTTGTGGGAAAAGGTGGTGTCTCTGATTTTGCCGATGGCCTCAATGGCCGTCGATACTGCCGTGTCAAAACCGATGGTGTAATCGGATGCGCCGAAATCATTGTCGATGGTACCGGGGATGCCGATCACTTCCACGCCGAGGCGTTTTAAGCACAGCGCCCCGTTTAAGCTACCGTCACCGCCGATGACCACAAGGGCTTCGATTTTATACTCTTTTAAGATATCCGCCGCCCGGCGTTGTCCGGCTTCCGTCGGGAAAAAATCGCTTCGGGAGGTTCTTAAAATCGTGCCGCCTTTATCCAAAATATCGGCGACGGAATAGACGTTCATCGGGGTGAAATCTTTATCCAAAAGCCCCGCGTATCCGCGGTTGATGCCATACACCTCAATGCGGTGATACAAAGCGGTGCGAACCACGGCGCGGATGGCCGCGTTCATTCCCGGGGCATCACCCCCGCTGGTTAGTATTCCGATTCGTTTCATCGTGTTTTTACCTTATCCTGACCAAGGATTCCTTTCAACTGATTTATGAGCGCGTCGTCGATGGTCACCCACAAGTCGCGACCTGAGCTGTAGCGCTGTTTTTCTTTTTCAAAATAGATGATGACGGGAGTTCTCCCCGGCGATTGTTTTAAAATCGGCTTGACTTGTGCGAGCAGATGACGCTTGGATTTATCTGAAAAGCACAAGACCAAAGCGCGTGTCTCATCCTTATTCCGGTTGTAAACCGCTTTTTCCTCATGAACCTCAGAGGTACGCTCATTTGAAAGCATGGTTATCTGACCTGGTTTGTCCGGTGTTAGATTTTCCATTAACACCATCGCGTCGGCAAGCACCGATACATTCATCTGTTCATTATAATTGATTCTGCCGCGAATGAAAAGCGGCTTTTCGGATTTTACGAGTTTTCTGTATTTTTCGTAGACTTTCGGAAACAAAACGATGTCCAAATGACCGAAAAGATCTTCAAGGGTCACGAAAGCCATCATGTCGCCGCGTTTGGTCTTCGTCAAACGAAGGGCCGAAATCAATCCGCCGACGGTGACGATATCCTGATCGCGAATGCCCGAGGACGAGAGCTTCTCGTAACTTTCAGTCATGGCGCTGTTGAGATTGACTTTTCGGGAGATGATTTCCCGGTATTTTTCCAAAGGATGCCCCGACAGATAAAGCCCCGTGACTTCTTTTTCCATGGCCAGTTTTTCTTCCCGGGTCAACGGCGCGCAGACGGGAAAATCGTCTTTCGGCATCAGCGCCTCCCCGCCGAAATCCAATAGGGAAAGCTGGCCCGACAGGCGTTCTTTCTTTTCGTTTTGAATCCGCCGCATGATGACTGGCGCACCTTTGATGAGGCTTGCCCGCTCAATGCCCAAAAAATCAAAGGCACCGGCTTTGATCAGCCCTTCAATGGCCTTGCTGTTTAAGGCTTTTGAATCCACCCGCTCGCAAAAATCGCGAAAGCTTTGAAATGTCCCGCCGGCTTGACGGGCTTTTTCGATGGCCTCCGCCGGTTTTTCTCCAAGACCTTTGACGGCGCCGAGGCCGAAGAGAATCGCGCCGTCGGCATCGACGCTGAATTTATATCGGCTGCAGCAGACATCCGGCGGTTTGACCATGATGCCCATTCGCCTGCAATCTTCGATGTATCCGGCAATTTTTTGATCGTGGCCCATCACCGATGACATCAGCGCCGCCATAAAGGCCGCAGGATAATGAGCTTTGAGCCATGCCGTTTGATAAGCAACCAAAGCATAAGCCGCCGCGTGGCTTTTGTTGAATGCGTAATTGGCGAAATCCTTCATTTCGGCGTAAATCGCCTCCGCCACATGGATGGGAACGCCTTTAGCGACAGCTCCGGGCACAATGACGTTGCCCGCCGCGTCTTTTTCGCCGTGGATAAAGACCTCGCCTTCCCGATCCATGACGTCGGTCTTTTTCTTGGACATGGCCCGGCGAACAAGGTCGGAGCGTCCCATGGAAAAACCGGCCAAATCTCTGAAAATCTGCATGACCTGTTCCTGATAGACCATGCAGCCGTAAGTCACCTCTAAAATCGGTTTTAACAAAGGATGGGCATAGGTGATGCGCTCCGGATGATGCTTGCCTTCGATATATCGGGGAATTTGATCCATTGGGCCCGGTCGGTACAAGGAAATGCCGGCGATGATATCTTCAAAATTTTCGGGCTTGAGCTCGCGCATAAAATTGATCATGCCGCCGCTTTCAAGCTGAAAAACCCCCAGCGTGTCCCCCCGGGAGAGCATGCGGTAGACGGCTTTGTCCGTCAAATCCAAATGATCAATATCGACCCTCTCCCCCGTCGCGCGGGCAATGTTGTTCACGGCGTCGTGGATGACCGTCAACGTCCGAAGTCCCAAAAAGTCCATTTTAATGAGACCGAGATCTTCAAGCTGGGTCATGGGATATTGGGTGATGATGGTGTCGTCATTGCGATAAAGGGGCACGTATTCGGTCAGGGGCTGATCGGCGATGACCACCCCGGCGGCATGGGTTGACGCGTGTCTGGCCGCCCCTTCGATTTTCCCGGCCATGGTGAGCAGATGCTGGGTTTTAGGATCCTGGGCCATCCTTGCCAGTTCACTGTTGCTTTTGACGGCCTCCGCGATGGATATATTTTGTCCCGGCCGCATGGGAATCGCTTTGGCCACGCGGTCAACCTCGGCATAGGGCATGTCATAGACCCGGCCGACATCCCGCACCGATAGTCTGGCCGCCATGGTTCCAAAGGTGATGATCTGGGCAACGCGGTCATAACCGTATTTGTCAACGACGTAATCAATGACTTCCTGCCTGCGCTCATAGCAGAAATCACAGTCGATATCCGGCATGGTCACCCGCTCCGGATTTAAAAACCGTTCAAAAATCAAGTTGTATTTGAGAGGATCTAAAGTGGTGATGTCCAGGGCATAGGCCACAATGCTGCCCGCGGCGGAGCCGCGCCCCGGTCCGACGGGAATGCCGTGATCTTTGGCGAATTTGATAAAATCCCACACCACAAGAAAATAATCGTCAAAACCCATCGTGTGAATAATGGAAAGCTCCTTGTTCACGCGACTTTTGATTTCATCGGTGACCACGGGATAACGTTTTTTGATGCCGGTCACACACAGATGCTTGAGATAATCCCCGGCCGCATCAAAGCCCTCGGGCAGCTCAAAATGCGGCAGATGGGCGCTTTCAAGGTCAAAGCTTACATGACAGCGCTCGCCGATGGCGTAGGTATTAGCCAGAGCTTCTGGACAATCGGGGAAAAGGGCCGCCATTTCCTCGGGGGTCTTGATGTAAAATTGATCATTGGGAAAGCGCATACGGTCGGCATCCGAAACAAGTGAGCCCGTTTGAATGCACAAAAGCACATCGTGGGCTTCGGCATCTTCCCGGGAAACGTAATGACAATCGTTGGTCGCCACCAGAGGAATCTCAAGCTCGGCTGACAGGCGCCGCAGGCCGGCGTTGGTTTTCGCCTCCTGGGGCAGTCTGTGATCCTGCATTTCCAAATAAAAATGATCTTTCCCGAAAATATCACGATACATCAGACAAAGCCGTTTGGCTTCAGCCATATTACCGGAGATGATCGCCTTGGGAATTTCGCCGGCTATGCAGGCGGACAGGCAGATAATACCCTCGTGATATTTCTTTAAAAGCGCGTGATCCACCCTCGGCTTGCGGTAAAATCCGTCAATAAAACCCGCCGACACAATGCGGCACAAATTGCGATAGCCCTGATTGTTCTCCGCAAGCAAAATGAGATGGCTGCGCTCATTGTCGAGGTTTTTGTCTTTTTGGGTCATCCCCCGGGCGGCAATGTACACCTCGCAACCGATGATGGGTTTAATTCCGTGCTTCAAACAAGCCTTATAAAAACCGACGGCGCCGAATAACACGCCGTGATCGGTAATAGCCAGATGATCCATGCCTCTGTCTTTTGCCGCTTCCGCCATTTGGTCAAAACGGCAAAAACCGTCAAGGAGACTGTATTCGCTGTGGACGTGCAGATGCGTAAAGCGGGTATTCATATCTAAGTCTCCTTTCCGGTGTTTGTTTGGGATATTATTTTATCACAAGGAAAAGGCCTTTCTCAACCATGAAAAATGTGATGCGCCTTTTCGCTTCTTCAATGAAAAGCCGGTTTTTAGGCAAAAAAACATGAACAAAAGCTGATTGTTGGATAAAGACTCTGACTGAAGATGAAAAGCTCCGACCTGTCGAGTCCGCGGACATAGAGCGATCACGTTTTTCCCCGGCGTGCGCTCACAAAATAATCGATCGCCGCAATAATTCCCCAAGCCAGCAAAATGCCGACGATAATGCCCGCGCCGTCAATTAAAACATCGGTAAACATCGCCGATCTTCCGGGAACAAATGCCTGATGTAGCTCATCGGACACTGCATAGAAAAGTCCCGAAAGAAAAGAAAAGATTAAAACCTGACGATCATCGTCCATCAGCGAACCAAAGAAATTGGCGAACAAAAATCCCAAAACGGCATAAGCGATAAAATGTGCGCTTTTTCGTATGAACTTGATGACTTCCAGGGAATACGGCATCCAATTGAAAAAATGAGTATATACCGCGTCGCTGGACATGCTCGACGTGTCACCGTCAGCCGATGAAGACTGAAAAATGACGATCATCCACACGATCGCCAACAGGGCAAAAACGACGGTTTGCCATTTTTTAAAATCGCTATTCTTTTTGAGTTGATGCTTTTTTGTTGACATGCGGTTATCCCGTTTTTGAATATAATGTTTCTTTGCCATGAAAAATACACAAATTTTTCCCTTTACAACGCATCATATATAAAACCGGACAAAAATTTCCTTAAAGAAAGCGGTTAAAGATTTATCTTTTTTGTAACTTTTTGTGACTTTTCTGCTATAATTTATGTGTATTAAAGATAATACGCTTATACTACCTTTGAACAAAAATGAATTCTCCGGATTGAAAGCTAGAAACGGGGCACGCGCCTTGGCAATGTGATCGTTTCGGAGGCTTTTAATCAAACAGAAAGGATGATGCGAATGACAGAAACTAAGCACCGTAACCGCCGGTTGGCACTGATTATCGCAGGCGTGGTCGGCGCGCTCGTTTTAGCCGTGTGTTCGACGCTTTTCAGAGGCTATGATATCAAGATTGATAATCAAACCATCGGCTACACCCAAAATACCCGTGCCTTCTCAAACGCTATCAACGCGCAAAAAGAAACGGTTGGCGCAGACCGTAATCTCGACAATATCATTATCGCCAACAAAATTACGGTCAAGCCGGTTCTCCGCTTTAACGGATGGACCGCCGATGACAAAATCGTTTCCGAATCCTTAAGCAAAGTGACCGATTATGACACCGCCGGTGCCGTGCTTTATGCCGACAATAAGCCCATCGGATTTTATAAATCCCAGGACGAAGCCGGTGACGCCTTGACCAAATTGGTGCTGGCCACCGCCAACGTGCAATCAAACGACCTTGTTGTGGACTGCGGCTTCGACAACGAGCTGAAGATGAAGGACGAAACCTTCAATATCAAAAAGCTCACCCCCTCCACCAATTTGGCGTCGTCGATTGTCGGTGTGGCCCAGGCCAACCAAACCAAAGAGGAATCGACATCCAAAATCAGTGAAAAACTGACGGAAACCGTCTCAAAAATTCCCGTTGAGCAGGAATCCGCCGTCAACAAACGCGATACCGCGAAGACCGAGCAGGCTTTAGCCGCCACCGGCGCGACGGATCAACCCACAGCAGAACAAAAAAACGCCGACGAAAGCAGCGACGACACATCGGTGAATGTCACAACCGTCAAAACCGAATCCAAGGTTGAAGACGTGCCGTACAGTTTGATTACCCAAGAGGACGCCAATGCCTTTAAGGGTAGCCAGAATGTCGCTCAAAAGGGCGAACCCGGTCAGGCTGTCCGCAATGAAATCAAGGTTTATAAAGGCGACAAAGTCGTTCAGGCCACCACAATGAGCTATACCGTCACCAAGGCACCGGTCAACGAAATTGTCAGTGTCGGAACGAAAGCCGCCAATACCAAAACCTCCAAGGACGGAAAATTCCTCCTTCCCTGCAACGGCTATATTTCATCCTACGCCAGGGGCTCGGGGGCTCACGGCAACGGCACCGCCGTCGACATTGCCAACAACCACGGCACACCTATTTACGCTTCCGTTTCGGGAACCGTCACTAAATCGGCCGATGAAAACGACGGTTACGGTAACTGTATTATCATTAAATCTGACGAAGACAGCTCCATGACGTTCTTATGCGCGCATATGTCTTCACTCATCGCAAAACAAGGCGATCATGTTGATCAGGGACAAGTGATCGGGCTTATGGGTTCCACCGGTGATTCCACCGGAGACCATTGCCATTTTGAAATTCAAATCAATAACGTCCGTCAGCTTCTGACAAATTATTTCGATTTGTCCGAAGGCATGACCGTCTGACATCACAACTCAATAACCAACGCGAACCGATGACAAGCCGTTGTCGGTTCGTTTTTTTATCCTTTTTTATAAACCGATTTCGATGGTGATGTTCAAAAGTCTAAAATATGATAAAAGCATTGACAACGGTTGATATATTGCGTAAAATATAATTGTAATTCATATAGAAAAGAGGAATTTATAATGAAAATCCCAGTCAGATATTTTAGCCGCGGCGGCAACACAAAAAAACTGGCCGACGCCATCGCCAATGCCGTCGGCGTCACCGCCGAAACCACCGATGTTCCTTTGACCGAAGATGTTGATATCTTATTCTTAGGCAGTTCCGTTTACGCTTACGGCGTGGATGAGCACGTGAAAGATTTTATTAACGGCATTGATGTTAAAATTGGAAAAGTCGTCGGATTCAGCACCGCGGCCCTGGTTAAATCGACGTATCATCAAGTGGACAAGCTCCTCGCCGCCAAGGGTATTCCCCACGCCAAAGAAGAATTTTATTGCAGAGGTTCTTTCGGTCTGATGCACAAAGGTCATCCCAACGCCGAAGATTTAGAACACGCTGCAACCTTTGCCAGAGAAATCGTCCGTTTCTAAATGCCAATTCTTTAAATCTGAGAAAATAATGTTCCCCCCATTTCGGGCACCATTAAAACGAAACTTCGAGCAAGGCGTTATCCGGCCATTCGATGATAACCTGCAGTTTTTTATCCGCGGATCATTCAATGCCGATGCTCACCGTGTAAAACACGCCCAATTCCGGTCAATCGGCCGGTCTTGGGCGTGTTCGCTTATTTAATCAATATTTTCTTGTACGAAATCAATCTCCATTCTTTTGCTTGGGCTTTATATCTCAGGCAAAAACGGAAGGATTAATCGCCGAGCTTGAGCACCGCCATGAAGGCTTCCTGGGGTACTTCGACAGAGCCGACTTTGCGCATGCGCTTCTTCCCTTCTTTTTGTTTTTCGAGGAGCTTGCGCTTGCGGGTAATATCGCCGCCGTAGCATTTGGCCAAAACGTCTTTGCGAAGGGCGGACAAGGTTTCTCTTGCGATAATTTTATTGCCGATGGCCGCTTGAATCGGAATTTCAAACATTTGTCTGGGAATGCTGCCTTTGAGTTTTTTGGCAATGCTTCTCCCCCGGGTGGCTGCCTTATCGCGGTGGATGATGAAGGAAAGCGCATCGACCATTTCGCCGTTTAAGAGAATGTCGAGTTTGACCAGATCAGCCGGACGGTATTCTTTCATTTCATAATCCAGCGACGCGTATCCCCGGGTCCGGGATTTGAGGGCGTCGAAAAAGTCGTAGATGATCTCGTTGAGGGGCAGTTCATAATGCAACGAGACCCTTGTCTCCTCAATGTAATCCATGTTGATATAGGTTCCGCGGCGCTCCTGACAAAGCTCCATCACGGAGCCCAAATAATCTGAAGGCACCATGATGGTCGCGTCGACGATGGGCTCTTCCATGGATTTGATCTCGGAGGGATCGGGCAGATTGGTGGGATTGTCCACCCAAAGAACGGTGTCGTCGGTTTTGATGACTTTGTAGATGACGCTGGGCGCCGTGGTCACCAGATCAAGGCCCCATTCCCGCTCCAGCCGTTCCTGCACAATTTCCATGTGTAAAAGGCCCAGAAAACCGCAGCGGAAACCGAATCCCAAAGCGACGGAGGTCTCGGCCTCATAAAGCAATGACGCGTCGTTGAGTTGCAACTTGGCCAAGGCTTCTTTGAGGGCTTCGTATTTGGCGCCGTCGGCGGGATAAATGCCGCAATAGACCATCGGGATGACTTTTTTGTAGCCGGGCAGCGGCTCGGCAGCGGGTCTGTCCGTTTCGGTGATGGTATCGCCGACCCGGGTATCACCGACACTTTTGACCCCGGCGGTGATGTAGCCGACATCGCCGGCAGACAGAGCCTCTCCGGGGATGAGGGCGTTTTCGAAAAAGCCGACTTCCTCAACGACGAAATCCTTGCCGCCGGCCATCAGCGAGATTTTCATCCCGGCGCGCACGGTGCCGGACACGACGCGGACCGAAGAGATAACCCCGCGGTACGGGTCATAATAGGAATCGAAAATGAGGGCCTTGAGCGGTGCCTCGGGATCTCCCGTCGGGGCGGGCACATTCGCGACAATGTCCTCAAGCACAGCCTCAATGTTGATGTCGGCCTTGGCGGAAATTAAAGGCGCGTTCTCGGCTTCAAGGCCGATGATGTCCTCGATTTCCCGTTTAACCTCATCGGGTCTGGCGGAAATAAGGTCGATCTTGTTGATGACCGGCAAAACCTCAAGATCATTATCCAAAGCCAAATAGACATTGGCGATGGTCTGAGCTTCAATTCCCTGGGACGCGTCGACGACGAGGACCGCCCCTTCGCAGGCTGCTAGGCTTCGGGAAACCTCATAGGTAAAATCGACATGACCGGGGGTGTCGATGAGATTTAAGATGTATTCTTCGCCGTCTTTGGCGATATACGACAGGCGAATTGCCTGAAGTTTGATGGTGATGCCGCGTTCTCTTTCGATGTCCATGTTATCGAGCAATTGATCGGACATATCCCGTTTGCTGATGAGACCGGTTTTTTCAATCAGTCTGTCGGCCAGCGTCGATTTGCCGTGATCGATATGGGCTATGATGGAAAAATTACGCGTGCGTTCTTGTTTGGATAAGGACATTTTGTCTCCTTTTTGTGATTCATACGTCTTAAATTCTAATACGGCACACCTCAAAAGTCAAGATAACGCCGGAGATGGACCGTGTCAAGTTTTTGTGGGATTTTTTTATTGACAAGCGTGGCGTGTTCATTTTTATCTTGCCTGTCCAATCATTCTGATCAAACGTTGCGTTCCGCTGTTCGTATCAAAAACAGATGGCGATTTCTCAAAAATGCTC
>JAFRBB010000022.1 GCA_017405085.1 Eubacteriaceae bacterium | reverse complement strand
GTAAGCTTTGAACAAACAACAATGTTTTATATCGCACATCAAATATTGTGGCAATTGATCAAAGAATCAGAGAAAGTGGTCGGGACTTCCCGACCACAAAAAAATCAAAAAAACTTACACACTTTACTTGACAAACCCAAGCTCACTGCGGTTTCGTCACAAAACGGCCGTCAGCGTAGTCCACCATCACTGTGTCGCCCTGGTGCAAATCCCCTTCCAGGATGCACTTGGCCAGCGGCGTTTCAACATATTTTTGAATGTAACGTTTCAACGGTCTGGCACCATAAGCCGCGTTATATCCCCCGTCGATTACTGCCTGTTTGGCAGCGTCCGAAAGCGTCACCGTGATCTGTCTGTCATCCAAACGCTTCTGCAGATCGGCAATCATCAAATCCACAATCTGTCCGATGGAATCCTTTCCGAGAGGCTTATACAGTACCACTTCATCAATCCGGTTGATAAATTCCGGACGGAAATACAACGTCAGCGAATTCATCACCGCTTCTTCCGTTTCCGGTTTGATATTCCCGTCGGCATCGATGCCATCGAGAATCTTTTCCGAACCCATGTTACTCGTCATGATGATGATCGTGTTCTTAAAATCAACGGTTCGTCCCTGGGAATCAGTTACACGGCCGTCATCTAAGATCTGCAAAAGCACGTTAAAGACATCCTTGTGTGCCTTTTCCACCTCATCAAGTAAAATGACACTGTAGGGTTTACGACGAACTGCTTCCGTAAGCTGACCACCTTCTTCATAGCCCACATATCCCGGAGGTGCCCCGATCAAGCGGCTGACTGAGAATTTTTCCATATATTCGCTCATGTCAATGCGAATCATATTATCTTCTGAGTCAAAAAGCTCCGCTGCGACAGTCTTGGCAAGCTCCGTTTTTCCAACACCTGTGGGTCCGAGGAATAAAAACGAACCGATCGGACTGTTCGGATTTTTGATGCCCGCACGGGAACGGATGATGGCGTCGCATACCTTTTCGATAGGCTCATCCTGACCGATAACACGCTTTTTAATGGCCTCTTCCAAATGGAGGAGCTTTTCTCTTTCACCGGACATCAATTTGCTCAAGGGAATACCCGTCCAATTGGAAATCACTTCAGCAACTTCTTCTTCGGATACTCGCTCGCGAATCAAGTTGTCGTCATAACCCTTGGCTTCAGCGGCTTTTTCCATGGCTTCCATTTGTTTTTTCAGTTCCGGCAGTTTGCCGTATTTGAGTTCTGCCGCTTTGTTGAGATCATAATCGCGTTCCGCTTTTTCGATTTCATGACTGACCTGCTCAATGGTTTCTTTGAGTTTTTGCACATCTTCCACGGACCGTTTTTCATTGTCCCATTGAATCTTCATCACATCGAATTTTTCGCGCTCGTCAGCCAGTTCCTTCTGAAGTTTAGACAAGCGTTCACGACTGAGCTGATCGTCTTCTTTTTTCAGCGCCGCTTCCTCAATTTCCAATTGAATGATTTTACGGTTGATTTCGTCCATTTCCTCGGGCATCGAGTCAATTTCGGTGCGAATCATCGCGCAGGCTTCATCAATCAAATCACTGGCTTTGTCAGGCAGAAACCGGTCGGAAATATAACGGTCCGACAGCGTGGCCGCCGCGACAATCGCGTTGTCCATGATCTTCACACCGTGGAAAATTTCGTAACGCTCCTTCAAGCCGCGAAGAATGGAGATTGTGTCCGCCACCGTTGGTTCATCCACCAAAACAGGTTGGAAACGGCGTTCAAGGGCCGGGTCTTTTTCGATATACTTTCGGTATTCGTCAAGGGTGGTGGCGCCGATACAGTGAAGCTCTCCCCGAGCGAGCATCGGTTTTAACATATTGCCGGCATCCATGGCACCGTCACTTTTCCCTGCGCCGATGATCGTATGGAGTTCATCAATAAAAAGAATGATTTCCCCGTCAGAATCCTTCACTTCTTTAAGTACCGCTTTAAAGCGTTCCTCAAATTCACCGCGATATTTCGCCCCAGCGACAATAGCCCCCATATCCAGCGAAATAATGCGCTTGTTTTTAAGGCCTTCCGGCACATCACCTGCGACGATTCGCGCCGCCAGCCCTTCGACAATAGCAGTTTTGCCGACACCAGGCTCTCCGATAAGCACCGGATTGTTCTTGGTCTTACGGGATAAAATGCGGATGACATGGCGAATTTCCGAATCTCGGCCGATGACGGGATCAAGCTTATTATCAATGCAATCCTGCACCAAATCATGGCCGTACTGCGAGAGTGCTTCATAAGTCGACTCAGGATGATCCGACGTCACATTCTGATTGCCGCGCAGGTCCGAAAGTGCGTTCTTCACATCGGCCTCATCAATGCCATGCCGGGACAAAAGCTTCCGCACATTATGGTCCGCCGGCAAAACAAACATTCCCAGCAGTAAATGCTCAACGGAAATGTATTGGTCATTCATGGCTTTAGCCCGCTTATAAGCCTCGTTTAAAACCTTATCCGTGTCCTGATTAATATAGATTTTCCCGGGTTCTCTTCCCGGTCCGGACACACTGGGCTTTTTCTCAATGTCCTTTTTAAGCTCCTCAATCATCGGATAGGTCGTCTTGCCCAATTTCTCAATGAGTCTGGCCACAATGCCGCCTTCCTGGGACAGGAGCGAGAGCATCAGATGATCCGGTTCGATTTCCATATGGTTGTGATCGAGAGCGATTTGCTCCGCGTTTTTGAGCGCCTCGATCGTTTTTTGTGTTAACATATTCATATCCATAAAATTTCACCTCTTTCTGTCTTTAAGTTTCGACTGTCCGTATTTTGAACAATCGGTTAAATTTAATTTGTTTGTGATTTTTTTCTGACAGTTCACTATTCGTTAAAATAGTCTGAATAAATGGTATTGATGGTATCTGCGATGTTGCCTTCCCCGTCGACGGAAAAATAAGCGTTCATCGCGGTATCAATCATTTTTAAATAACGAGTCAGAAAATCCGTGAGCGCCGCTTCATCCCGGGTGACGGCTCCTTCGCGTTTAAATCGTCTGACAAACTTATGCCCGGTGTCACATTCACAATCTTCGGGATCCAGACGGCCGTGATTCTTTTCGATCCTGTCGATTTGACCGAAAAACTGATCAAAATGCCGGTTGAGGGCCTCGCTTTTAGTACGGGAACTGATTTTAAACTCTGCGTAAGGCGCGCCGTCGTCCCGCTTAAACTCAAAACAATACACGATTTTCGGGCGGTATTTATATTTCAAGCTTTTGCCGAATTGAATGCTGTTGTGTTTAACGATTTGACTGACCGACAGCACGTCGCTGAAATTGTCATCTAGTTCCTCAAGCACCGATTGAATCTTCTGCTCCGGCGTCTCCAGACCAACATATTGCGCCAGAATATCATTGATCAATTGAGAGCGATTCGTGCGGTTTTCGTAGGCCAACTGATCAACACGCTCAATCACCTCATCAAAAAGCGTCAAACTGTATAAACTTTTTTTCATATTGATCACTCCTTGGAATCATCATACACCCATTTTATTAATTTGTCTATCTTTTTATATAAATAAATATACAATTTAAGAATAAAATAAGACATTGATATCTACAAAACATCAATGTCTCTAAATTTAATGTAAATTTTGTCAAAGCTGAAAGATAAGCTATCTAAATCCAGCCGCTATAAATCCATTAACAATGGCCGAATAAGAAAAGTGAGTTTATTAGACACTTCGTCCTCCGAATAGCCGCTCAGCGGTACCGTCAGCACCATGCCAAACAGCACATCCGCGATGTGCGATGCCCACGCCCGCGCGTCACAGACCACAAAACTGCCGCTTTCCATGCCATATTCTATAACTGTAACAATTACCGACGTCAAATCATCAATCTGACTTCGATAAAAAGCGCGCTCATCGGGATTGGCCATCAAAAATTCATAGGTCGCCCGAGCGAGAGACGGCTTTCGGCCAAGCATCTCTTCCCGATACACATTCATGATGTCCGTCAAAATGAATTCTGCCGGTCGCCCTTCCCAGATTTCAATGTCCACTGCCTGCCGAAGCGAATGGGCATCACGCTGAAGGACCGCCAAAAACAAATCTTTTATCGAAGAAAAATAGACATAAATGCCGCTTTTACTAATACCGCATTTTTGATAAATCTGCCGCATCGTCACACCGGCATAGCCATTTTCGATAAAAGCGCCCCTTGCCGTCTCCATAATATAGTTCTTTTTTTCCTCAGCAATTCTTCCCATTGGACCACCATCCTGAAAACCCATAACAACAAATCATGAACGATAACGCGACAAACAGAGGAATGATTTTGGTCAGATTGCTCGCTACGCTCACAATCATCTCCACCCGCTTCGCTCGATAAGTTTGCATAGGCCAAATCAAAGATTTGGATGCTCACTTACGTTCGGAACGGCTGTTCCTCACTCATGCGCCGCTCGTCACGCTCCGTTAGGTTTTGACTTGTCTTTTTTGGGCAGTTTTCTCGCTTTGCTCGAAAACATCCGCTCGGAACGGCTGTTCCTCGCTAAAGCGCCGCTCGTCACGCTCGCGGCTTACCCACAAAGCCGGACTACTGCCTAAAGTCTGACGATTTCCGCGTCTTCGACCGCCTGGGTGATCATCGCCTCAGCATCAGCCATCATCGGTGCTTCGCCTCGCTCAACAAAAGCAAGCTTCGGTTTCGTTTCCGGATGCTTGGGCACAAAAATCGTACAACAATCTTCATAGGGCAAAATCGACGTCTCAAAAGTGCCGATATCCTCAGCAATTTTCACAATTTCCTGTTTATCCATGCCGATAAGCGGACGAAGCACAGGCTTAGACACGACAGCGTTCGTCGCCGCGAGCCCTTCCTGAGTCTGACTGGCAACTTGTCCCAGACTTTCGCCGGTCATCAGTGATCCCGCGCCGGTCATCGACGCGATGCGCTCTGCAATGCGCATCATAAAGCGACGAATAATAATCGTCGTTTGACGTTCGGGACATTCCCGGACGATTTTCGTCTGAATATCCGTAAAAGGAATCACGTATAAATCGATGCGCCCGGTATACCGTGAGAGAATCTTCGCGAGATCGATGACTTTTTCTTTCGCGCGATCACTGGTATAGGGGAAACTGTGAAAATACACGCAAACCGGACGAATCCCGCGCTTGGCCATCATATACCCCGCGACGGGACTGTCAATGCCACCGGATAACAAAAGGACGCCTTTTCCGCTCGAACCCACGGGAAGACCGCCGCGGCAAGGGATAAACTTGCTATACACATATGTCTCATCGCGCACCTCAACCCAGATGTCCAGATCGGCTCCCTGCATTTTCACCTTTTTGCCGGGAATGTTTTTGAGCACCGTTCCGCCCAGATGACGGGCGATGTCCGGTGATTTCATCGGAAATTTTTTGTTGCCGCGCTTGGCGGATACCCGGAACGTGTCAAAGGGGTGCCTCCGCGCTTCGACTAGAACCGCTTCTTCAATGGCTGCCATTTCCGAGGGTACCACTGCCGCAATACTGATGGATACAATACCGAAAACGCGAGTAAGCATCTCAGCCGCGGCCTCTGCCTTGTCCGCCGGAAGGGTTACGATTATACGACCCTGAATTTTACGAACGGAAACATCGTCAATATGCTTTAACGTATTTCTGATATTTTTGACGAGTAAATCAATAAACACATGCCGGTTTAAACCCTTCAGGCTGATTTCCCCGTAACGGACTAAAATGATTGATTGTTTTTCCAAATGCAAACTCCTTATCTTCCGCGAAAAAGTAAGCCACGCAGTCGGAATCTGACATGGCGAATTGCCGCGTAAACGCGAGCAAGGCGGCATGATCAGATTGCCGAATATGCGGCGCACGCCGCGACCGAAATGCCCGAAGGGCACGAGGTCTGCGTGGCTTACGTCAATCTTTCCGAACTAACCGACGAAGCATCTCAATTTCCTCAGCGATAATCTGCGCGGCGGCACGCGCGTCGGACATCCTGGTCACCGCCGAAAAACTGATGCGAATCGTCCCCTCAATCCATTCCGGCGCGAGACCAATGGCTTTTAACACCGCGTTTTTCTCTTTTTTGTGAGATGAACAAGCCGAGCCGGTCGAGATATAAACGCCACGCCGCTCTAAACTGTGAAGAAGCACCTCACCGCGTACACCCTTGACCGAGGCGCTGAGCACAGCGGGACTTCCCGTTTCGGGGCTGACGATATTGACATCCGAAACCTTTGTGAGTCGCTCAGAAAACATGGCTTTCATTTCCTTCAGTCGGATCCGGATATCAGGATTTTTCCACACGATCACCGCCGCCTCAAATCCCAGAATGCCGAGGACGTTTTCGGTGCCCGAGCGAAGCCCTTTTTCCTGACCGCCGCCCAAAAGCAAAGGCTTAATGCGAAAATCCCGATTAAGATAAACCGCGCCGACACCTTTGGGGCCGTTGATTTTATGCGCACACATCGTCAGGCCATCAATATGACACGCCTTCACGTTCACCGGATGCTTCATAAATCCTTGAACATAATCACTGTGAAAAAAACATCTCGGATTGATGGATTTGATGATCTGCCCAATTTCTTTCAAATTTTGAACAGTCCCGATCTCATTGTTGACGCCGATGACACTGACCAATATCGTGTTCGCCGTCATGACATCGCGAAAAGCATCGAGGTCAACATAACCCTGTGAATCAACCGGCAGCCAAACCACATCAATACCGTGATTTTCATACATTTTAAAAACATCCTTCACCGCCGGATGCTCAATGCTCGTTGTGATGATGCGGCTTCGGCTCAAAATATCCCGTCTCGTATTTTCAATCACGCCTTTAATCAGCATGTTGTCGCCTTCGGTTCCCCCCGAGGTAAAAAAGATTTCCTCCGGTTTTGCGCCGATCTCGCCGGCAATGGTTTGTTTAGCAACGTTGATACGTTTCTCGTTATCAATGCCCAAATCATACAGCGACGACGGATTGCCGAAAAGATCAAAGGCCCGGGTCATCGTCTCTTTAACATCGGGATGCAAAGGTGAGGTTGCCGCGTTATCGAGATAAAACATATTTTTTTCGGTCATAAATCCTCCGAATTGCTTAAAAAATCAATATTCAATCATCATATTTTACACTTGTTTTTCAGATAATTCAACATGCAGGAAGTGACAAAAAATAGAAATGCCAAAAATGATCATCATCAACTCAAAAAACGGTCTCTAAAATCGAAACCGTTTCTTGATGATAAGATTTTATTCAGTTATGTTTTCTGAATCATCCGCATCGGGCTTTGGTTTTTTGATCAATTTTTTTCTTGGGACAACACGATCTTCTTTAACCAGGGCACCGGTCGGACATTTTCTCACGCAAGCGCCGCAATTGATACATTTTTCGTAATCAATTCGCGCCAGATTATCCGTCACCGTAATCGCCCCGGCAGGACAAACCTTTTCGCAAGCCTTACAGCCAATACATCCGGCAGAACAGGCCGTCCGGACGATTTTTCCCTTTTCTTTCGATCTGCAATTGACATGGACGATGCTGTTTTTCGGAATGAGCTCAATCACCGAGCGGGGGCATACATCCACGCATTTCCCACAGGATGTACACGCATCCACCTTAACGACCGGAAGACCGTTTTCCCCCATGGTCAGCGCGTCAAACGCGCAGTTTTTGACACAGGTTCCAAGACCGATACAGCCAAAGCGACAGGTTTTCGGACCGCCGTTGGCGATCACCGCTTCACGGCAATCGGCAATCCCATAATAATCCGCGCGTCTTGGTGCCTTTTCACAATCGCCGTTACACAACACCCTCGCCGCCATCGGCTCCGTTGCGCCGGCATCCGCGCCCATGACTTCGGCAACGGCTTCCGCCACTTTCGCGCCGCCGACGGGACACCCATTAACCGGCGCCTCACCGCTCACAATTGCGGCAGCGAGGGCATCGCAACCGGGAAAACCGCAGCCGCCGCAATTGGCGCCGGGAAGCTTTGCGCGCACTTTCGGCACACGCTCATCCTGCGGCACAGCTAGCTTTTGAGAAGCAAAAGCCAGAATTCCGCCAAAGACAAGACCCAAAAGGCCCATCACCACTACCGGTGTAATAATCGCATTTATCATCTGAAAGACACCTCCCTAGATCATTCCTGAAAAGCCCAAGAAGGCAATGGCCATCAAACTCGCGGAAATGAGCGCCGTCGGAAATCCTTCAAGTACATCAGGCGTATCGTTGAGTTCCTGACGTTCACGAATAGCCGCGAAGAGAATAATCGCCAGAGAATAACCGAGAGCTCCGGCAGCGCCGCTAACCACACTTTCAATAAAGGTGTAGCCACTCTGAATGTTTAAAATCGTCACGCCGAGCACCGCACAGTTCGTGGTAATCAGCGGTAAATACACACCGAGAGCCATATATAGCGAAGGACTGGTTTTCTTAATAAACATTTCCACCAGCTGCACCAGCGAGGCAATAACCACGATAAAAGCGATCGTCTGCAAATACTGAAGACCCAGCGGATTTAAAATGGCGTACTGTACTACATAAGTAATAGCGGAGGCCAGCGTCATGACAAAGACCACCGCCGCGCTCATCCCGATGGATGTATCGAGCTTTTTAGAGACACCCAGAAAAGAGCAAATCCCCAAGAAACGGGACAGCAGATAATTGTTGACAAAAATGCCCGCAACTAAAATCGTAAAAATTTTCACGCTGCTTCACCTCCCGTTTGCTCCTGAACCGCCGCGTCCGCGTTGGCTTTGCTGTCTTTTTCCGAAGCGCTCTTCAACTTAGCCTTGTTTTGGCGGTTCTTTTCAAACTTGTTTAAAAGCGCCATAATCAGCCCAAAGGTCAAAAACGCGCCGGGAGGCATAATGAAGATCAGCGCCGGTTCAAAGCTCGCGCCGAACAGGCTGATTCCGAAAATGGAACCCGATCCCAAAATCTCACGAATCGCGCCGACAACGGTAAGCGCAAGCGTAAAGCCGAGCCCCATACCGAGACCGTCCAAAAACGAATCCAACACACCATTGTTAAAGGCAAACGCTTCGGCACGCCCCATAATGATACAGTTGACGACGATCAAGGGAATATAAATCCCCAGCGTCGCGAAAAGTGCCGGTGTATAAGCCTCCATGACCATTCCGACAATCGTCACGAAGGACGCGATTACCACGATAAACGCCGGTATGCGGATTTCATCAGGAATCACCTTGCGTAGTAACGAGATGACCACATTGGAGCAAATCAAAACAGCCGTTGTCGAAAGCCCCATGCCCAGACCGTTTAAAGCCGCGGTTGTGACAGCCAACGCCGGGCACATACCGAGCACCAACTTAAAAATTGGGTTTTCTTTAAAAAAGCCATTGGTTAAATATTTAATATTCATTATTGTTTACCTCCGGCGGAAATGGCTTTATACACCTTTTCGGATGTATTGACACCGAGGGTCACCGCTTTGGACGTAATGGTCGCCCCGGTAATCGCCTGAATTTCATTTTTTGATGAATCAGCGCCGTTTTTAGACACTGACACTTCCTTGGAAGCGTCAAGTCCGGCGTATTGTGCCTGCCATTCACTTTCTGTCGAGCGCGCGCCGAGACCCGCGGTTTCCGATTGACTCAGGATGGTAATACCGACGATTTTACCGTCTTTTCCAATGCCGGTCAGCACTTCAACGTCGCCGCCGTATCCCTTAGGCTTGGTCTTGATGGTATAGCCCACAATCTCACCGTTTTTATATCCGGTATACGCTTCAGCCACGATACCCGCGTTTTCCGCGTCAACCGACGCCGCGATTTTGTCGATGCCCGGCACTTCGCGAAAATCTTCGGCCTCGCTCAAAACCTTTTGTCTGGCTTCCACATTGGCCTTCTCTTTCCCTTTGGCAATGGTATCTTTGGTAATATAATTGACCACGCCGAGGCAAAGCGCCGCAACAGCCGCGAAAACAAACAATGTCAGCGCGAGCCGCATGACTTTTTTAAAATCGATACTTGCCGATTTTGATTTATCAGTCATCGCCCTCACCTTCTTTCTTGTCCTTTTTCCCGAATTTCTTGGGTTTCGCGACACCGTAGACTTTGGGTTTTGTATAGCGTTCAATGAGTGGAGCAGCCATATTCATAAGAAGAATGGAATACGACACCCCTTCGGGATATCCGCCGAAAAGTCTGATAATCATTGTCATCAGGCCGCAGCCGAAAGCGTAAATAATTTGACCTTTCGGTGTCACGGGAGATGTCACATAATCCGTCGCCATAAAGAAAGCGCCAAGCATCAAACCGCCGGAACACAGCATAAAAATGGGATCCTGACCGAAAATCAACGATATCACGGCCACTGTTCCCAAATAAACCGTCGGAATGCGCCAATTGATAATCCCGCGAACCAGCAGATAAATACCGCCGATTAATAGCGCGAGAGCCGATATTTCTCCAATACTCCCGTACACGCCGTTCAATCCCAAAAACATATCGAGATTACTCGGAAGGGCGCCCAAATTGCTGCCTTCTTTCAAGATGGCCAGCGGCGTCGCAGATGTGTAAGTGTCCGATAGCGGAATAAAAGCGGAACCCGTCATATGCGTCGGCCATGACGCCAAAAGAAAGGCTCTGCCGGCCAATGCCGGATTCATAAAGTTTTTGCCGAGACCGCCGAAAAACATTTTGGCGATGCCGATGGCAAAAACTGAACCGATTAAGCACATCCAGATTGGAGCGTTCACGGGCATATTAAAGCCGAGAAGCACGCCTGTCACCACCGCGCTCCAATCACTGATTGTGACGGGAAGCTTAAAGATTTTTTCAATTGCGAACTCCGTCAAGACACAGCCGGCCACGCAAACAGCGACAATGGCGAAAGCCTTTACGCCAAAAACGTAACACGCCACTAATAATGCCGGCATGAGCGCGATAACCACATTTTGCATAATTCCGGCAGTCGTATCCTTGTGTCTGATATGCGGAGACGATGAAACGGTAAGCATCATATTATTTTCAGGCATTCTTCTTCACCGCCTTTTTCTTTCGTTCGGCTTGCACCTGGCGTTTGCCCATGCGAATAGACGAAACGAGCATTCGCTTCGCCGGACATGAAAACGCGCAGCTACCGCATTCAATGCAGTCCAAAATGTGATAATCATCACATTTATCAAATTGATTATGCTCCGCGAATGAAGCCAGATATAGAGGCTCCAGATGAATGGGACAGGCCGCGACGCAACGCCCGCAGCGAATACACGCCGAAGGCTCCGGAATATAAGCCGAGGCTTTGGTCAAGCACAAAATGCCCGAGGTCCCCTTCATAACAGAGACATCCGTCGAAAATTGAGAGACGCCCATCATCGGTCCGCCCATGATGACTTTGCCGGGTGCTTCCACAAATCCGCCGCATTGATCAATCACATCTTGAAGCTTAACGCCGATTTTGACCTCCAAGGTGCGAGGGTTTTTAACGGCATCGCCGGTGCAGGTCAAAAAGCGTTTGAATAAAGGCATTCCTGTCTCAAAGGTCGTCGCGATCTGCGCCGCCGTTCCGACATTCATCGCCACAACGCCGGCATCCGCGGGAAGACCGCCCGAGGGCACTTCCCTGCCGGTAACCGCCGTAATCAGTTGCTTTTCGGCGCCCTGGGGATATTTTGTCGCGAGACTGACCAGCTCAATGCTGGAATCCCCGTCAATCGCCACTTCGATTTTCTCGATGGCTTCAGGCTTGTTATCCTCAATGCCAATATAGCCCTTGTTTACGCCTACCGCTCGCATCGCGATTTTCAGGCCTGTCACAACCTTTTCGGGACGCATCTGCATCAGATGATCGTCCGCCGTCAGATAAGGCTCGCATTCAGCGCCGTTCAAAATGACGCAATCAACTTTTTTATCCGACGGAACCGAAAGCTTCACATGCGTGGGAAACGTCGCGCCGCCAAGTCCGACAATGCCGGCTTCGCGAATAATATTGATAATCTCCTCCGGCGCGTATGACGTATAGCTATCATAAGGTTTGATTGACGGATCCACCGTGTTTTGCCCATCGGACTCAATCACGACACTCATCACGTTGTCTCCGTTGGGATGAGGCATTTCACCAACGGATTTAACCGTTCCGGAAACACTGGAATGTATCGGTGCGGACACGAATCCCTGGGCCTCTCCGATTTTTTGCCCGAGATAAACATAATCTCCCCGTTTGACGATAGGTTTGCATGGGGCTCCGATATGCAAAGACATCGGTATCGTCACGATATTCGGCTCCTTTCCGACATCCGCCGGCACATTCTTCGTTCTTTCTTTATGATATGGCGGATGGATGCCGCCCTTGAAAGAACTTTTCCTTCTTTGCAAGTCTAAACACCTCTTATTCTTTAAGAAATTTTAAGTATTCTATCATAAATGGACAAAAAATACAGATTTAAATCAAAATTTATCCATTATTGTTATGTTATACGCAAAAAATGTGTTTGTGACAAACAGTTGTCCGACAAAATGCTTATCTCATTTATGCCCAATGATAGCGGAAAAAGGCGCGGTAGGCTTTATAGGTCATAAAAGCATCGGGTTTAGCGGCCTGTTCGAAAGGCGCGTGCATACTCAAAACCGGCGTGCCGCAGTCCACCACATCCATGCCGTAATTAGCCAACATATAGGCAATGGTTCCGCCGCCTCCCAGATCGATGCGGCCCATCTCACCCATTTGCCAGACAACATCTTCCCTGTCAAAGCAATCGCGAAGCGCCGCCAAAAATTCCGGATTGGCGTCGCTACCGCCGGATTTTCCTCGAGCGCCGCCGTATTTTTTTAGGGTGACGCCGTATCCGATAAAGGACGCGTTGGTCAAATCATGCGTCCCTGTAAAATTGGGATCATAACCCGCGGTTACGTCAGCGGACAAGCATTTGGAATTCGCGAGACAACGGCGGGTGGCAAGGCTCGCACTATGCTCGCCCATCAAAACGGCCAGTTCCACCGTTTCATTTTCAAAAAAGCGCGACTGCATGCCCGTATTGCCGTAGCTTCCGATTTCTTCTTTATCCGCCAAAATGACGCAGCGGGTTTTGCCTGCCGGAGTCCCCGCATCAAAGATTGCGGAAATCGCCGCGAAAGAACAAACCCGATCATCCTGTCCGAAAGCGCCGATCATTCCCCGATCAAAGCCGATTTCCCGGGCATGACCGGCGGGAACAATCTCAAGCTCAGCACTGGCAAAATCCGCTTCGCTGATGCCGTAAGCTTCATCAAGCCATTTTAACACCGCAGCTTTGACAGCGTCGCCTTCCTCATCGGGCAACGGTCTGCTGCCGACAATGGGATTCATCGCTTCCCCTTTAAAGGCATCACTCACTTTTTTGACAACCATTTCTTGAGAGAGATGAGGAAGTAAATCACTAATCACAAAGACGGGATCATCGGGGCCATCACCGACGGCCACATTCACTTCGGTGCCGTCCTTTTTAAAGACCGAGCCGTAAATGGCCAAGGGAATGGTAAACCATTGATATTTTTTGATACCGCCATAATAATGAGTTTTCACATAAGCGATGTCGTGATCTTCATAAAGAGGCATCGGTTTTAAATCGAGTCTCGGACAATCCAAATGCGCGCCGACAATAAGCATACCATTTTCCAACGGCTCGCTTCCGATTTCGTATAAAATCACGGCTTTCCCGCGATGATTAACATAAACTTTGTCTCCCGGTTTGACCGCGCCTTTTTCACGGTAATAATCGATGGATTTAAACCCCTTGGCTTCGGCTTGGCGAAGGGCTTCTTTGGCACAAAGTCTTTCGGTTTTAGCTGCGTCCAAAAAAGACAAATATTCTTTTGCGTAGGCTTCCGTTGCCTTCACATCTATTTCGTCCATTTGCTGCCATACGGGTTTAAAAGTGAGTTTTAGATTCTCAACTTGTGATTTAGTTTCTGACATGATTTCCTCCTGATTTTTTCATTGAATGGGTTTCCCGATTTCCGCTTTATATCAAGAATCGCAACGCTTAGTCAACGTTCATCGATATGATCGATGCTGTCAACCCCCTGCTTATTTCACGCCTTCTACGCAAAGCCAATCGGTGCCTTCTTTGGTATGAATCGCCACTTCCTTGAAACCGGCATCCACAAACAAAGTCTCAAATTCAGCTTTGCTCAAATTGTTAAGGTTATATTTTTGCACGTTAGCGAGAGCTTTTGCATCAAGTCCGTCATATTGATAAATTTCAGATGCCAGCAAAAGCTTCCCGCCGGGTTTAATGACACGGTAAACGGATTTGATATCATCCGCAAGGGAAGGCCAAAAATAGTGACTTTCAAAAGTCACCGCGACATCAAACACATCGTTGTCAAAAGGCAAATCGGAAACCGACGCTAGAATCACATCGAGCTTACCGCTATCAAGATCCATTTGATTGTGTTTTCGGCTCGCTTCCACAGACACCGGTGAATAATCTACGCCAGTGAGCTTGCCATCCGGGACCATCGTTGAAATCTTGGCCAGCGCCGCGCCGCCGCCGCAGCCGACGTCAAGGACATGATCGTCCGTATGAAAGTCAATATAGCCAAGGGCCCAATCGGTGAGGGGCGCATGGTGCTCATTCATGGTTTCAACCATTTCAAGGCCTGCTTTTCCCTCAGGCTTGGCGGGATTACCCATATCCTTTTGGGCCTCGTATTCGCGGCCGAGTTTGTCGCTGAGCGCTTCAACATGCGCTTTTTCCTCGGGGCTGTACGATTCCGGCGCTTTGTCGTCGACAAATCGAATATTGTCAAGCTGTGATTTAAGATTACCGCGAATCGCAGCGAGATATTCTTTTCGAAGGGCTTGTTGCTCCGCTTGTTCTTCGGGAGATAGTCCCTCGGCTTTTTTCTTTCGCGCCAGGGCGTTAATCCGTTCGATTTTTTCTTTTGAAATCATAATTTCTCCTATGCTAAAAATACTGACATTTTTTCTCGTTATGAGCCTTTTAAATTGTCAAATCATTCAAGGCAGGGTAATGATTCCTGCTTCCGAAAGGCGCTCTAATGTCAAAAGCAATCCAAGCTTTCCGTGGGCATGGGTTAAGCCGCCTTGGAAATAGACAATATAGGGCTTTCGCATCGGAGCGTCGGCACTGAGCTCGATGGAAGATCCTTGGATAAAGGCTCCCGCAGCCATGATGACAGGATCGGCATAGCCGGGCATGTCCCAGGGTTCCGGTGTGACAAAAGCATCCACCGGCGCCGCTTCTTGAACAGCGCGACAGAAAATTTTGACAGCATCGGGACTGCCAAGTTTCACACTTTGTATGATATCGCTGCGGTAGTCCTCAGGAAGCGGACAGACGTCAAATCCCAATGCCTGATAGGCCGCTCCGACCAGAATGGCGCTTTTTAAAGCCTCTGCCGTCACTTTCGGCGCCAAAAAAAGCCCCTGAAAAAATAAACGGTTGATGCCGATGGTCGCGCCCGTTTCTCCGGCAATTCCAGGAGCTGAGAGCCTTGCGGCACATCGTGCCACCCATGTTGATTTTCCGGCAACATAGCCTCCCGACGGCGCGATGCCGCCCCCGATGTTTTTGATCAACGATCCCGCCACCAGATCGGCGCCTACTGCCGTGGGTTCATATTCGTCCAATAATTCACCATAGCAATTATCGACAAACACAACGACATCGGGCTTGGCCGCTTTAACCTTGGCAGTGATATCGGCAATGGCCTCCATTGTGAGCGCTTTTCGCCAGGCATATCCCGTGGAGCGCTGAATATATATCATTTTCGTTTTAGAAGTAATCGACGCGAGAATTCTAGGCTCGTCAAATTTTCCGTCGGGCGTTAAATCAACCTGCTGATAGGTCACGCCGAAATCCGTTAAGGTGCCTTCGTTTTTCTCTCTGCCATCCGCGCCGATGACACTTACGATGGTGTCATAGGGTGCGCCGCTGATGGCAAGCAGTTCATCACCCGGGCGAAGCACACCGAAAAGACAGAGGGAAATCGCGTGGGTCCCGCAGGTAATATGCGGTCTGACGAGCGCCGCTTCAGCCCCGAATAGTTCGGCGTAAATCTGTTCAATGGCCTCTCTTCCGGCATCATTATAGCCGTACCCTGTCGTTCCGGCGAAATGACGATCACTTAAACCTGCGTGCTGCATCGCCGCGATGACGCGATATTGATGGATCTCCGCAAGTTTATCCCGTTCATCCAAACGAGGCTGAATCTGTTGACGAATGTTTTCCACAAAATTTAGAGTCTTTTGGGAAATATTAAATTGATTGACTAAAATATCCTGTGTTTTCAAAATGTTTCCTTTTTCGCGTTGCGTCTATGAATACCGCACGCTCATTTTTGTATTGTGTGATTGTTTTTTTGTTTGAGGATAGTCCATTATCTATTTGTTTCCGTCCAGTTGTTTTTGATAATGGGCTACCATCGCTCCGGCGAGGGTTTCGGGAGAGTCATAAGCTGTAATGTCAAAGGTGACAATTCTGTGGTCTTTTCTAAACCATGTCAACTGCCTTTTGGCAAAATGACGGGTGTTTTTTTTAAGGGTCTCGACGGCTTCGGATAATGGTATCTCCCCTTTGACGGCGGGGATGAGTTCTTTATAGCCGATGGCCTGAAGGGATGTCAATTCAGGATCATATCCCTTATCAAGCAGTGCTTTTACTTCCTCCGGCAAGCCTTTTTTGATCATGAGATCGACCCGTCTGTTAATCCGTTCGTATAATATCTCCCTTGGCATGGTCAATCCCATGATCGCATAATGATAAGGCATATCGATATTTGCGGCTTTCTCATCCCAAAATGATTTTGGTTTTCCTGTCGAATGATAGATTTCCAGAGCCCGCACCAGCCTTTGCTTGTTATGAGGGTGGATTTTCTCGGCAGTCAAGGGATCCACAGCGTGCAGGGCCTGCCACATGGTTTCCGCGCCGTTTTTATCATAGTCATCCTCAAGGGAACGACGAAGAACCGTTGTATCCTCAGGTCCGGAAAAGCTCCAGGGCTTTGTCAGCGCGTTGATGTATAGACCTGTTCCGCCGGCAATCACCGGCGTTTTCTTTCTGCCCAAAATATCGGAGATGGCATGAAAAGCGTCTTTTTGAAACCGCGCGACACTATAGGCTTCTTTCGGCGAGACGCAATCGATCAAGTGATGGGCAACGCCTTTCATTTCCGAAGGCGTCGGTTTTGCGGTTCCGATGGCCATCTCTGTGTAAATCTGCATGGAATCGGCAGAAATGATTTCTCCATCCGTTTTTTTGGCGAAGGCCACCGCGGTGTCAGTCTTACCCGAAGCCGTCGCGCCGACGATGACCGGTATATGTGCTTTCATGTCAAACCACCCGCTTAAACAATTTTTCAAGAGCGTATCGGGAAAGTCTTAGAATAATCGGCCGTCCATGGGGACAGGTAAACGGATTGGCTAAACTTTCCAAGCGTCTGAGCAGCGTCTCGATTTCCGACTCTTCAAGGTGCATGTTGCCCTTGATTGCGCTTTTACATGCCATTGTCGCTATGCGATAGTACAAATCACGACGCAGGGTATCATCCGACGCCGTTAAGCTTTCGATAAACAAAACGACCGCATGAGCCTCCAATGGATTTCCGAAAAGCACTGGAACCGAACGGACCATGAGCGCGTCATCTCCGAAAACATCACATTCGAAGCCAAGTTTTTGAAGTGAAGCCTCAAGGTCGTTAAAATCCGCCATGATCTTTTTTGACACGTCGACGGGCACGGGTATCAAAAGTGTCTGAGCATCAAATCCCTCGTTGTTTTCAAATTTTCTCCGCAGCGTTTCAAAATAAAAAGCCTCATGGGCCGCGTGTTGATCGATCATGATAATATCATTTTCGCGCTCGAGTAAAACGTAGGTTTTAAAAAGTTGACCGACCACGCGGCAGCCAGAAAAATTGATACCCTTGGACTGATTTTCCCCTTCCCCCACAGGGTGAAGCGGATTGATGGATTTATCTTCTTGCGATGACGAAGCGCTGACAATAAGGGGCCCTCTAGTCAGAAAATCAGCAGATTTTGCCGGGTTTTCCCCTTTTTCGAGATCAGGCGTCTTCTCAATTTTCGCCGCGTTTTGATCCGTGTTATGGGAAACGGGCCGAAACGAGGATCTCTCTTCCGCCACAAAATGTTGGCCGCGCAAATCGGTAAATTCTGAGCTTACCGTTTTGACCGGCGAGTCTTTTTTTCTCCCTTGATAGTCGACAGACGTGAAAGGATCGTCGGGTGAGATCCCCGGCAAATCGACGGTCATCTGAATGTCGAGATCAGATTTTGAGGATGTTTTGGAAGAACTCGGCATTTGATTGGTTAGATCAACCGACAAATCCTGGGCACGGAGGGCGCTTCGAATACCCTGACGAAACAAAATACCGACCAGACTTTCATTTAAAATTCCGACGACGGTTTTTGCCGGATGCATGTTCACATCAATCATGTGTCCCGGAAGGGTGATAAAGAGAATGCCCGAAGGATGACGATGGTTCATCAAATAGCCTTCATACGCGCTCTCAAAGGAATGAGAAAGCTCCCGATTTCGGACATAGCGGCCGTTTAAAAAGAAAATCTGACGATCCCTTCTTCCTCGGGTCTGCGTGATATCTCCGATGTAACCGCGAACTTTCATCGGATCGTTGGTCACATCGATTTCGCGCATGCCGGATAAAAAGCTTTTTCCGTAAAGACAGGCAATCACCTCTGCGACCGAACCATTTCCGGACGTAGTAAAGACTTTTTTCCCATCGCGGTCATAAGAGAATGCGATTTCGGGATGCGAAAGAGCCAAACGCTCCATTAAATCATGGACAGCGCTTTCTTCTTTACTGCTTTTTAACATGTGCTTCTTTCGCGCCGGAACGTTGTAAAACAGATCGGTAACGTCGATATCCGTTCCTCGATTGTAAGAAATCATGTCTCTGACAACAACTTTTCCGCCCTCGAGCACCGTATGACTTCCCATTTCCTCTTCCTCCGCAATGGTTGTCACCGACACTCGACTGACGGCGGCAATGGAAGCGAGGGCTTCACCGCGAAATCCCAGTGTGTCGATAGCGGAAAGATCGTCAATCGTCGTCAGTTTGCTGGTGGCATGGCGCTCAAAGGCTAACGGAATTTCATTATACGCAATACCGGAACCGTTATCCGTGACGCGGATTCGTTTTTTTCCGCCTTCCTCAATCATCACGTCGATTTGAGAAGCTCCGGCGTCAACGGCGTTTTCAACGAGCTCTTTGACCACAGACTCCGGGCGGACAATGACCTCTCCCGCCGCTATTTTCTCGATGGTTTCCCGACTGAGCATTTTTATTTTCATGTTGATCCTCCGGCGGTGAGCGCTGTTTTAAGGGCGCTAAGGGTATTGATGGCTTCCATGGGCGTCATCGTATTGATCTCAATGTCTTTCAAATCGTCAAGAACTTGTCTTTCTGTCTCGGTTAAGGTGTTTTGGGCCATTGTGATAAAACTGATCTGATCTTCCGCCACACGGGAAGCGTCATGATCAAAAAGACCTTCTCTGTATGTCTTCTCGCCTTTTTCCAGTTCTCGAAGGACCGATTTGGCCCGTTTGGTGACGCTTTTGGGAAAGCCCGCCAGCGTTGCCACTTCGATGCCGTAGCTTTTATCGGCGGCGCCGGATTTGATCTTACGCAAAAAGATGACGCCGTTTTGGGTTTCTTTAAGGCCGATGCTGTAATTGTGAATGCCTTTTTCCAGACTTTCCAGTTCGGTGAGCTCATGATAATGGGTAGCGAACAATGTTTTGGCACCGCAGATTTTGGGATTGAGAAGATATTCCACAACGGCCCAGGCGATGCTGATTCCGTCAAAAGTGCTGGTTCCCCTCCCGATTTCGTCCAAAATGACGAGACTTTTCGGTGTGGCGTTTTTTAAAATATTGGACACTTCAGACATTTCCACCATAAATGTGCTTTGACCAGTGGTAAGATCATCGGACGCGCCAACCCGGGTAAACACGCGGTCGACAATGCCGATATGGGCAAAATCCGCCGGGACAAAAGAACCGATTTGTGCCATCAATGTGATAATGGCAACCTGTCTGATGTAGGTGGATTTACCGGCCATGTTGGGACCGGTGATCAGCATCATGCGGTTGTCATCCTGATTGAGCAGGCAATCGTTGGCGATAAAGGTGTTTTTTTCCATCAAAGCTTCCGCCGCGGGATGACGGCCGCCGCGAATGTCGATGACGCCGTCTTCGGCAATTTCAGGTTTGACATAATGACCGATGGCGGCCGCTGTTGCCAAAGCAAAAGTGGCGTCCAAGGTCGCGATCTTGCTTGCCAAAGCCTGAATGCGTCCGATCTGCTCGACAATTTTTTCGCGGATCTCCCGAAACAATTGATACTCAAGGCGGGAAAGCTTTTCCTCGGCGCCGAGAATTTCCGTTTCCATGGCTTTGAGTTCGGTGGTGAAAAAGCGTTCGGAACCGGTAAGGGTTTGTTTTCGGATATAAGATTCTGGGACTAAGTCCAAATTGGATTTTGTGACCTCAATGAAGTAACCGAAAACTTTGTTGTATTTCACTTTGAGATTTTTGATGCCGGTTTTTTCCCGTTCCGCCGTTTCCAGATCCCGAAGCCAGTCCTTGCCCTTGAGACTGGCTTCCCGGGTTTTATCCACCTCGGGATGATAGCCTTTTTTGATCACATTGCCGTCTTTTAAGGCAAAAGGCGCGTCGTCGTTAATGGCCGAATCAATCAGTTCATAAATATCCGTCAGTTGATCGCAACGACCGTATTTTTCAAATAGACCGGGGGCATTCATGTCGGAAATAACGTTTGTCAGATTCGGCATGACCCGTAGGGATTGCTTGAGGGCAAGGAGATCTTTGGGATTTAAAGTACCATAGGCCGCCTTGGCGCAAATGCGCTCGATATCATAAATTTTTCCAAGGCAGGCCTTCAGTTCTTTAAAACTGCTGGTATTATTGGTGAGTTCCTCGACATCCCTTTGTCTCGTTTTGATTTCATCTGCCCGAATGAGCGGCGAGATGACCCATTGCCTGAGCATTCTCGCGCCCATGGCCGTCACGCTGTGATCAAGCACCCAAAGCAGACTTCCCCGTTTTTCGCCGCTTCGCATGGTTTCGGTGAGTTCCAGATGTTTCCTGGCGGAGAGATCGAGGAGCATATAAGCGTCAGTCTGATAATACGCGAGATGATTGATATGGGCAGACTCGGTTTTTTGGGTTTCATCAATATAAGCAAGCAAGGCTCCGGCGGCGCGGACCGCCGCGTCATGACCTTCCATTCCGAGGGCATCCAAGGCATAGACATGAAAATGCTCCTTGACGCGTTTTTTGCAGGCGCCCAATTCAAACGTGCTTTGTTCGACCAAATCCGTCATGCAGCTAAAGCGCGTCTCCAAGGATTTTAGAAATCCTTCTTTTTTGTAGAGTGCGGGATTCAACACGATTTCCGAAGGCGCGATTCTACCAAGCTCGTTTTGAAGATGACGGTCATCTTTTTCTGACGGTATTTCCGTGGCGTAAAAAGCGCCGGTGGACACGTCGGTATAGGCAAGGCCGATAATCTGGCGATCAAGGCAGAGAGACACGAGATAATTATTTTCGGATGCTTTGATGTAATCGTCGGAGCTGATGGTCCCCGGTGAGACAATCCTCACGATATCTCTTTCGACGATGCCTTTTGCCGCCTTTGGATCCTCCATCTGTTCGCAAACAGCGACCTTGTGCCCTTTTTCGACCAACTTGGCGATGTAGCTTTCCGCCGAATGATAAGGCACACCGCACATCGGCGCCCGCTCCTCAAGGCCGCAATCCTTGCCCGTCAGCACGATTTCCAGCTCTTTGGATGCCGTAACGGCATCGTCAAAAAACATTTCGTAAAAGTCACCGAGACGAAAAAACAAGATGGCGTCGGGCACACGCTCATGGACAGCGAGATATTGGCGCATCATTGGCGTCAGTCCCATGGTGTTCTCCTTTTCTAATTCTAAAAAATCTGTCTGCCGTCCAGGCTGAAGGTTTTGGCCTCATCGATATGAACGGTGACAATGGTGCCGATGCTTTTCGGATCTCCGTCAAAGTTAACCAGTTTGCCGTTTTGAGTTCTGCCGGTCAGTCGTCCGGGATTGTGCTTGCTTTGGCCTTCGACGAGCACCTCGACGTCCCGGTCGTGATAAGGCGCGTTTTGATCGGCTCCGATTTCATGAAGACAGGCCAAAAGCCTGTTGAGGCGGTCATGCCCGACCTCGCTGGGGATTTGACCGTCCATCGTCGCCGCCGGCGTGCCGGTTCGTTTAGAATAGATGAAGGAAAAGGCCGCGTCAAAATGACAGGCGCGAACGACATCAAGGGTATCTTCAAAATCCGCTTCCGTCTCACCGGGAAAGCCGACGATGATGTCGGTGGTGATGGCGGCTTCGGGAATTTGCGCACGGATTTTTTGAACCAAAGCGATGATGTGTTCTTTGGTATATCCCCGGTGCATGGCTTTTAAAACAGCGGTGCTTCCGGACTGGACTGCCAAATGAATGGCCGGACACACTTTTTCACATTCGGCAATGGCCTCGATCACCTCATCGGTAAAATCCTTGGGATGGGATGTCATAAACCGAATGCGCCTCAGTCCGTCAATAGCATTTGCGTCTCTGAGCAAATCGGCAAAATGATAATCGTCTGCTCTGTCATTGCCGTAGGAGTTGACATTTTGTCCGAGAAGGGTGACCTCAAGGCAACCGTCGGTGACGAGATTTTTGATTTCCTCAATGATCTTTTGATGGGGGCGGCTGACTTCCCTGCCCCGGGTGTAAGGCACGATGCAATAAGTGCAGAAGTTATTGCAGCCTTTCATGATGGACACGTAGCTTTTGAAAGGATACCGTCGGTCCACGGGCAGATTTTCCACCAGCCCATCGTCATCTTCAAATATTTCAAACACACGCTCATCGGAGGTTAAATGCTTGGTTAAAAGTTCCGGGAAACGATGCAGGTTATGGGTGCCGAAAACAATGTCAACCTGGGGATTTTTTGTTTTGATTTCCTCAACGATATGAGGTTGCTGCATCATGCAGCCGCAAACGGCGAGGACCATTTCCGGATTGGTTTTTTTATAACTTTTGAAAGCGCCGAGATTACCGAAAACCCGGACATCGGCGTTTTCTCTGACTGAACAGGTGTTTAAAATGACAACTCCGGCCGTTTTTTCGTCTTCTGTTTTGGTGTAGCCCATGGCTTTTAGCATGCCCGAGAGTTTTTCTGAATCGTTCTCGTTCATTTGACAGCCATAAGTCATGATTTTATAGGTTTTGTTCATATTTTTTCTCTAATGCTTATTTTAAATAGTACCCGGTCGTTTCGGGAATTGCTGACATCACGGTTCAGTGATTCGTCGGATGGCCCCGGGAAGGGCCTTGATGATATCGGAAGCCGTAAGGGAGCATTCCCCCACATGATCCCGGGCCATATCGCCGGCAAGACCGTGGATGCAAACAGCCCTTTGTACCGCCACGGTGAGATCCTCTGTCTGAGCAATAAACCCTGCGAGCATCCCGGCAAGAACGTCTCCAGAGCCCGCTGTGGCCATTCCGGGATTGCCCGTCATGTTAAAACGGACACAGCCGTCCGGTGTAAAGATCATCGTGTGATGATTTTTCAAGATGAGTATCAAATTGTTTTCTTTCGCAAAGGACCGCCCGATGGCAACGGGATCTTCGCTTAATTCCTGTTGACCGATTCCGGAAAGGGCGCAAAATTCTCCGATGTGGGGCGAGATCACGAGGGGCGCGCGATGGTTTTTCAGAAGATCACGATGCCTTGACAAATGCCAAAGCCCATCGGCGTCAATGACAACGGGTTTATCGCTACCCAAAAGCGCCCGGAGCAGTTCGCCGTCATTGGTGGTTCTGCCGCATCCCGGACCGTAGAGCCAAACCGTTACTTTGGACGCTTCAAGGGCGTCAACGCGTTTCCCATAGGGTTTGACCATGATTTCCCAAGGCATTTTGGCAGCCATGATGGGATAGATCTGGTCATCGACCCACCCTTCGACAAGACCGGCCCCGGTTTTGATGGCGGCTGAGCAGGCAAGCAATCCCGCGCCGAGCATGCCCCGGCTCCCGGCGATGACACCGACATAGCCGTATTGATATTTGTGGGATTGTTTTTTTCTCCCTCCAATCGGGCTTAAATCATCAATGGTCAAACGATATTTGCCCGTCTCCACGGTATTCTCGTCAATGCCCACATCAACGATGCAGATCTCACCGGCAGTATCGGGGCCTTCGTTTAGTAGCAGGCCCGTTTTGATATTTTGAATCACCAAAGTCCGGTCCGCTTTGATGGCGGCTCCGATGGTTTTACCGTTATCCCCCCGAAGTCCCGAAGGACTGTCGATGGCGAATACCCGGGCGTTCCCCTCATTCACCGCATCAAAGACAGCTTTCATATCCGGGGAAATCGGCCTGTTTTTGAGTCCGTTTCCAAATACCGCGTCGATGATCACATCGGCTTTCGCGAAATAGACAGACTCAGCGTTTGATCCTAATCGGACAGATGCGCCGATGGCTTTCAGTCTCTCAACATTCTTTTTGCAAGAGGGCGTCA
Organism: Eubacteriaceae bacterium; assembly: GCA_017405085.1. Classification (GTDB taxonomy): domain Bacteria; phylum Bacillota; class Clostridia; order Eubacteriales; family Eubacteriaceae; genus RUG12931. Next base: position 7,662 of record JAFRBB010000022.1, on the reverse strand, counting down.
TTTTCGAGGGATCGCCGAAAATGTAGGTCGTGACGGCATATCCGGCATGGTATAACAACCTTGCGATGACCAAACCGTCTCCGCCGTTATTGCCCGTTCCGCAAAGCACAAGAATTTTTTCTCCGGCAGTAATATCACGGATGATAATTTCCGCACATCGTGTGCCGGCGCGCTCCATGAGTTCATAATCAGTGATGCCCGCTTCGATAGTCTTTTGATCCATTATGGCCATTTCCGAAGGTGATACGATTTTCATATTGCCTCTTTTCGTTTTGACTTTGGTATAGTATTTTGCTCACCACATTTGGATTCGAGTGAGAGAGCTAAGCGATAAGCCCGAATTGCTCCGCTACGCTCCCGGGTTCGGCAACCATTCGCACCCGCGCTTAAGTGAGCAGCCAAATCTTTGATTTGGCTCATGCGAACTTATCAAGCGCAGCGGGTGGAAAAGTGCACGGCTTACCCATGCGAACCTACCCCGCGAAGCGGGTGGAATCGCGCAATGTGCTCACGTCCGTTGCTTTGTCAAATGTCGATGTGCTTTGACACGCAATCGTGCCAAAGCACACAGCCCCTTGACAAGAGCTTATCGCTCAAATGCAGAAAAAGCAAGGCACGGCCTTACTTTTTCCTTTGGTGATAATTGATCTTTTTTATCATTGCGCGGATGTCTGCGGTGCCTGTTCGGCAGTGGTCCCCGGCGCCTGAGTGTTGGTGGTTGTTTGAACCGACGTTGTATTTTGCAAAGCCATCGCGGCATCGGAAAAATCCAAAGCGCCGATGCAGCTTTCGTAAACGGCTTTGATGCCCTGAGGCGTCATGGCGATGCTGTCGGAATTGTGATAGACACTTTCCAAAACAAAAGATGCGGTGAGCAATGTCATGATAATGGAAATGACCAGATAGATGATGACCGAGCGGGCGGAAAAACTGTTTTTATTCATCGAAACCTCCTTATTTTAATGATTAATCATTCTGGATGAAACTCGGCAAAGCCGAGTTCCTTTTTCTCTTTTGCTTTATGATAGCGTAACCTATTTGATAACGCCTATCGGCGCGCCCCACCCTCAGTCACGCTAATGCGTGACTGCTCCATCTCCTGGAGAGGGAGCCTTTTTGGATCATGCTTCGTGGATCGTGAGTTTTTCTCAATTTAAAATCCAGATAAGACAGATTTCAGCATGAATCATTAATCATTTATTGGTTCCAATTGTGCCAGACTTCCTGAACGTCGTCGTTGTCGTCAAACATGTCGAGCATTTTTTCCATTTTTTTGGCGTCGTCCTCCGAGATGTCTGTTTCTGTGGAGGGAATCATCGCGATCTCTCCGGATAAGACCTCTACACCGGCCTCACCGAGGGCGTCCATGACCTTGGCGAAATCCTCGGGAGCCGTCTTGATTTCATAGCCGTCTTCGGAGGTCTCCATGTCTTCCGCGCCGGCGTCCAGCGCAATCATCATGAGTTCATCCTCATCCAGGCCGTCTTTCTTTTCAATCATGATACGCCCAGCTTTGGTGAACAGATAGGCCACACAGCCGTTGGTTCCGAGATTGCCGCCGTTTTTGTCAAAAGCGTGACGAATGTCGCCGGCCGTTCGATTTTTATTATCGGTGAGGGCGTTGACGATGACGGCAACACCGCCGGGACCGTAGCCTTCATAGGTGATTTCTTCATAGACGGTGCCGGCCAGTTCTCCAGCGCCTTTTTTGATGGCGCGGTCAATGTTGTCGTTTGGCATATTGGCCGCTTTGGCTTTGGCCACGGCATCACGCAGCTTGGCGTTCATTTCGGGATCGCTGCCGCCTTCTCTGGCCGCGACGGCAATGAGTTTCGCCATTTTGGTGAAAATTTTTCCCTTAGCCGCGTCCTGTTTTCCTTTTCTGTTTTTGATATTGGCCCATTTTGAATGTCCTGACATGGTTACCTCCGAATCATTACTTGCGTTTTTTTCAATATTGTTTTATTTTAACATAACGTCAATCCGTGTTCAACTTATCACATCAAAAAACCTTCAAGACAGATGCTCGAAGGTCTGTTTTTCAGATGTCCATTTCGTTTAATATTGCCTTGAGTTCAGCCAGTTCATCGGCGCTTAAAGTGATGCCTTTGCGCATGCGCTCGTGCTCCGGCGACCAGTCTCTGAGATCATATTTGGGTTCGCGGTCGTTCCAGCTGACCAGGTTGAGCTCTTTTTGCCAACCGTTCGCGCCTTCGGACAACACGCCGATTTCCTCAACAATATCGTATTTAATGCCTGCCATGGTGTCTCCTTTTATTGCGTGAGCGCTTCGTCAAGCTTACCGCTTTCATAAAGCGCGAATAAATCATCGCATCCGCCGATGAGTTTGTCGTTAAAAAATATGTAAGGAACCGTCGTTTGGCCCGTTGCGTCAATCAACCGTTGTTTTTCTTCCGGCTTGCCATAGATGTCAATATCGGTATACTCAAGCTCCAGCTTGTCAAGCAATCCCTTGGCTTTGTTGCAATAAGGGCAATGGGGCCATGTGTAGCAGGTGATGGTTGCTTTAGCCATTTTTTCTCCTTGCCTTTCTGCGAAGCAGCATGTTGTCGATGGTGGCATCAATGACCGCCACACAACCGTCTTCGCCTAATATTCCGCTATTGAGGCAAAGGTCGTAATTGTCAACCTGTCCCCAATGTTTATCTGCATAATAACTATAATAGCCCGCACGCTGTTTGTCAATTTTTTTCACGCGGTCATGGGCTTTTTTTCGCGTGAGATCATAGCGCTTGGCCACCTGATTAACCCTTTCGTCAAAATCTCGATGAATGAAGATGTTGAGGGTATCAGGATCATCCCGAAGCACATAATCCGCTGCACGTCCGACAATGACGCAACCCTTTTCCGCCTCAGTGGCCAACCGTCTGATCACCTCTGATTGAGCCACAAAAAGTTTATCGGTAATCGGCATGTCGATCACGGGTGAGAAGCCGCCGAAAAAGGACCCGCCTCCCCCGCCGGACAGGGCATAAAGCATGGCTTTTGTCGGGGTTTCCTCCAGAGACTTGACCATTTCAGGATCAACGCCGCTTTCTTTCGCGCCCTCAATAATGAGCTCATTGTCATAGAAGGGGATGCCCCGCTTTTTCGCGATGCGCTCACCGATGTTTCGTCCGCCGCTTCCGAATTGTCTAGATATTGTGATGATCATGCGACCAATCATGGCTGCCTCCTTGTGAAAGCAGGCGCCCTTGCGAATGGACGTCAAGGGCGTCTGTTCTCTATCTGATACGTTTTTTGATGTCGTGATGGTTGACACCTTCACTGTCTATAATTCTACAACGAAAAGCTTTATCAAACCTTTTTATTCTTGATGACGCGTCGCTTCACCGGGTTTTATCTGGTCTTTCGGTAATAGGCATAAGTCATCGGGTCTCCGCCGGAGAGTTTTTTCCCGCCGACGACACGACCGATGAACATGTTGTGGGTTCCAAGATCAATCATTTGGTCGACATCAATTTCCAAATAGCAAATGGTCCCGGGAATCGCGGGACATCCGGTCACCTCTCCTTTAAAATAATCAAAATCAGCAAATTTATCCACTTTGTGGCCGCTTTGGAAACCGAAACGCGGAACCAGATCATGATTGGTTTGATTTAAAATGGAGACGGCAAACTGCTTGGTCTTGGCAATCATATCACCGGTCAAATTATCCTTATTAATACAAACAGACGCTTGAAGCGGCTCCGAGGTCACCTGCATAAAACTGTTGGAGATCATGCCGTTAACTTTGTCCCCGTCAACAGCGGTGACCACATAAAGCCCATAACTCATGTTAAACATCAGCTCATCGAGCTTTGCGTCCGAAGGTTCGATTTTGGCATCGGGACCTTCCTGCAGCTCACGGACAGCACCTTGATCCGTCTCATCCGTAATCTCTACAAACTTTTCGGGACCAACCCCGCAAATCGGACATTTATCCGGCGGCGTGGGGCCTTCGTGAATATAACCGCATACTGTGCATTTCCATTTTTTCATTTCGACGAGCCTCCTTTATCTTTGATAGAGTTATTATATCAGCATAGACCATAAAAGCAAGAAATATCTCGAAAATCCTGTGATCTTTAAGAAGACATTCATCCTCAAAAATAGGTTGATTTCGCTGCTTCCGACACTTTTAAAATGCGCGTACAACCCTAATAGTGCTTGAATAAAAACTTCGGGCTTATCGTTCAAATATTTTCGGTGCTGGATTTTCTCAATTTGAAATCGGGCTTGTCGGATTTCTTACATAAATCAATGGCAGTTAATGCCTAAAGGGCGAAAAAGCTACGCCAAAAATCCCATTGGCGCAGCCTTCGTTTCTTCCTTTATATCTTTAGGAAGGACGAAATCATCCCCAGTCAGAACAAATTCTCCGGTGGGCTCATCTTCCCCTTTGCCGTAGACCCTTGACGCGTAATTGAGGATCGCGTTTTCCACGAGATTTCTGCAAAACCGACCATTACCCATTTCAGGATGTCCGCATGCCTTTTTGCAAATGGATTCAAGCTTTTCTTTTGCTTCGGTCAAAATCGTAAATCCTCTATTTTCGGCTTCCATTCGCTCGATGTCCATCATCTCCTCCGACGTGTAATCCGCGAAATCAATATGAAACGGAACGCGGGATTTTAAGCCCGGATTACGTTCGAGAAAATCCTTCATTTTATCCGGATATCCGGCGAAAACCACCACCATCTCATTTCGGTTGTTCTCCATTTCCTGAACAATCGTATTGATGGCTTCGTCTCCGAACGACCATTCCCATTGATCTAACAGAGAATAAGCCTCGTCGATAAAAAGTAATTTGCCTTTTGCCTTTTGAAACACCTCCTTGACTTTGTTAGCTGTTTCCCCCGTATACTTACCCACAAGGTCAGCACGTCCCACTTCGACAATCTCATTACTTGAAAGCAGTCCGATCTCATTGAATATACCCGCGATAATCCTTGCCACCGTGGTTTTTGCCGTCCCCGGATTTCCTTTAAACGCCATATTAAGGACAACCGGCATGTCGGTTTTGCCCAGTCTTTCCATATCCTGCTTCATCTTGGCAAAAGCGGTGATTTTCCTGACCTGTTCTTTGACGTCCTCAAGGCCAACAAGTTTGTTCAGCATATCCGTATAACTCGGACCGACAAGCTGAACCGGTTCTGCATTCATAAAGTCTAAGTCGTTAATTATAATGTATTCCTTAAGTCGATGTTTTATCTCATTCATCGATTTCCTGCCAAGGTTTCTGATATGACGAAAATCCTTTTCACTCAAGGTTTGCAGCGTTTCAACACTGTCGACGCCGGCTCGTTTCAAGCAAGCGTATGACCTAACGCTCAGCCCCAGCTCCTCAATCGGCGTTTTGCCTGTCTTGGGCGCGCTCGCATCCGCCGTGTCAGTCTCAGCGTCAGCGCTCGTCAATGCTTGTGTGTCTTCCTCATCATGGTTTTCGGTCTTTTCCTCTTGCTTCCGTTGCATTAGCGCGTCGAGCAGTCCCTCCATAAATTGTTTAATACAATGAACAGGCATATCGCTATAACCCGCGTTATTCCCATCCGTGACGATTTTAGCTCGAGTATCGGGAAAGGCAAAAGAAACCATGGTTCTCATCCGTAACGTCATGGAAGACGGCATTTCAATGATGACCTTACTCAAAAGATTTCCCTCGTAATCTACACCAGCTTGAATGCTAATGGATGCTCCTGTATCTTGCATTTCATCAAGCATCTGTTGAAAATACTCATCGGAATATGATGATCTTCTTCTGCTACGATCTTGTTCTCTCGTTTCGTCCGACGTATAGCTAAGGGCATACGTGATTCTCTTGTTTTGATCCATCGTCTCTTTGATCTTCGGTACCGCCTCGACAGTGTTCGCACACCGCTTAAAAATCCAACGAAAATCATCGGTTGACACATCATTTCGTCCTGAAAAAGCCACCACTTCGCATTTGAATTGTTTATTACACTCGAGCCGAAATTCAATATGCTGTTCAGCGTCAAGTTGTAAAGCCGACTGAAAAAATCTCTTGCTTGCTTCGAATGTGCATTTTTCGCGTTCGTAAAGCTCCTCACAATTCTTAAAAGATAAAACCGCTATATTCGCTATTGCTTCATTACTCATTTTTTTAACATCGTTTGACATAATCTGTGCCTCCTTAAATGATTATTTTGAAAATAAAAATCGCAATCTGCATCGGACTATTCCTTGGTGCGCTCGCTGTTTTAGGAGGTCATGGCATCACATTCAAGGCCGGCCGTCCGGTGCATTCGCGGGTTTAATTGTCAAAGACCACAATCGGCACAACAAAAAAGCCGATATGTTAACATCTTCAAAAGGGCATAAAAATCCCTTTGACTGACGATAAACATATCGGCTTGATAATCTAATAGATAATCAAACGATATAACCGCTTGCGAATATTGCTCTATAAATATATCAGAATATTATCATGGCGTCAATAAAATATAAGTTGGATTTTTTTGTAGCGTTACAATAGATGTGACACTTATTCTCATGTACAAAAACACTTACATACTAATAATATCCACATGAACTTCAAACAAGAATCCATGCAGTTAAACTTTAACGTAATCCGGAATACAGTGTTGCCTTCGTATGCCGTCGTTACCACATCTCTAAATCTTCTCTCATGCGTTGGAACAAGAGATACGATGGAACACCGGAATCCTTAATGGATAAGTCACGCCGGCCCAAAACACCCCATCCTAATGCGCATACTGAGGAAGAACTCACGTGGATTAAGAATCTTCATCGCCGCAATCCTAAGATTTCTGTCTGTGAGATGTATGGAAAATTACGCCCACAGAAAGGCTATAGACGTCATCCCGGCTCCCTTTATCGTGTCTATCGACGCCTTGGTTATTCATCCAAGGCACCTTCAACAAAAAAGAAATCTCATTGTGGAAATATGACACCCCTACGGAATTAGGTGTTAAATGGCAGATGGATGTTAAACATGTTCCACGTGCCTGTTATGCCGGTGATGACGGTCAGAAATTTTACCAATACACCATGATTGATGAAGCTTCCAGAGAACGGTTTATCTACCCGTTCCCTGAATACGGCAGTTATTACACCGTTCAGTTCGTAAAGCTTGCAATTGCTCATTTTGACTATTCTCCTATGATTATCCAAACCGATAATGGCCCTGAATTCACAAATATTAGACCGCCAAAAAGAAAACATGCCTTTGATATACTTTGCGAGCAGCTGGGAATCACTCATAAAATAAATTCGTCCCCTAACTCCCTGGCATAACGGCAAGGTAGAACGAAGCCACCGCAACGATCAAGAGTATTTTTATAACCACATGAGCTTTTATGATTACGAAGATCTGAAGCCGCAAATGAGACGCAACCTATATCGCGCAAACAGAATACCGATGTCCGTACTTGATTGGCTAAGTCCAATTGAAAAACGCCGTGAGCTGATGGCATGATTTAAACCGAACATGAACTTCTAGAGAGCATGATCAAACCAAGTAAACATAGTTTATACGACAGTCAAGTCCTAAATTTGGTGTAAATTAAAAAATGTGGTGACCTTTAGGTAGAAAATGTATTGTCTCAAGGCATATCGGATATACCAGTGTTTAAACTATGTCAGGCTGTCAGGCTACCAATAACCGTTGTTGTTCGTCTG
>JAFRBB010000021.1 GCA_017405085.1 Eubacteriaceae bacterium | reverse complement strand
CTATGACTGTCATGGTGCTCCCGAGATATCTCCACAAGTATTTCCGAACATCCAACCAAATAGAACGACTGAATAAAGAGCTTAAACGCCGATCCAATGTTATTGGTGTTTTCCCGAATAAGGATTCTCTGATAAGGCTTATGGGTGCTGTTCTGTTAGAACGTAATGAGGTCATATCATCTGTCCGTTGTATATTTAATTCAAAAACCTACGAGAAACTTTTTTCACCGGAATTATCGGGGAAATTGATAAAGATCGCAGACGAACAACAACGGTTATTGGTAGCCTGACAGCCTGATATAGTTTAAACACTGGTATATCCGATATGCCTTGAGACAATACATTTTCTACCTAAAGGGCACCACATTTTTTAATTTTACACCAAATTTAGGACTTGACTCAGTGTGTGTTTTGACCATAATAAATTCCGTGACAAGTGATACATTTTTTTAGCAAAAGATTTAACCTGCGTTTAAGCACCGCTCATTATAATAGTGAAACACTTCATCTTGTCAAAAGACGTTAAATAGAGAGGAATTTATGTTAAGAAGAATAGTAAAATACGGCGCTTTTCTTGCCGTCGTACTGGTCTCCGTGTTTTGTTTAGCTGCATGCTCATCCGGCGGCGCTTCGACCTCCGCGGACAAAGACAGCCCTGTCGTTATCACCCAAAGCGACTATCATACCTATATGGACACCGAGAAACGCTTTGGCACGGAGCTCTTCGGAGAAATGAAAAATCAAGGAAACGACACCGTTCAAATCAAACAAGTTACCATCGAATTGTTTGATTCCGAAAAAAAATCCATCGGCAAGGTTAAAGGCATGTTCGCCCCCGAATACTTAAAACCCGGAGATTCCGGTTTATTCTCTTATCAAATTCCCAGCGACGGCGGAACGCCCAAAATCGAAAAATACGGTCAAGTAGCCTCCATTTCCGCTGTTGTGAGTTTCAGTCCCGTTAAAGAATACGAAAACAACACCCTTATGATCACGTCAGCTAAAATCAAAATCAGCCCCGCCAATGATATTCCGGAAGTTGAAACGACCATCGAAAACACCTATGAACAAGATGTCTTGGATTATAACGCTATCGCCGGTGTGTACGACAGTAAGGGTAAACTCCTTGCCTGCTACAGAAATGACAAAAGCCAGGATAAAGCCATCTTGAAAAAATGGAATCAAAACACATTTTTAAATGGCTGGCCGGATAACACGGACGTCAAACGTTTTGACGACGCGAAATCAGGAAAAGTTTATGCTTATGTCACCAAATTTGGTGAAATTAAATACTAATCAGTAAAATTTAAAGCTTTTGCGCCGCAGCCAATGACGGTTAAGCGCAAAAGCTTTTTTAATATGCCCTTCAACGCTTTTGATGAATGCCTTTTTTTTAATACAATCCACGAAAAGCTTGAGAACATTCATTTTTCTTTGTTATAATACAAATGAATAAAGTATACAATTTTAAGGAGAAACAAATGACGATCAATATTGCAATTTTTGGTTATGGCAATTTGGGGAAAGGGGTTGAAGCCGCCGTCGCAAAACAACCCGATATGAAGCTTACCGGTATTTTTACCAGACGGGATCCCAAAACCATCACCCCGCGCGCCGAAGGCGTCAATGTTTATCATGAAAGCGACCTTGAAAATATGAAGGACGCCATTGATGTGCTCATTTTGTGCGGCGGCTCCGCCACGGATCTTCCCGAACAAACACCCCGTTGGGCCGGTGTTTTTAACGTCATCGACAGCTTTGACACCCACGCCAACATCCCGAAACATTTCGCGGCAGTTGACGCGGCAGCCAAATCCGCCGGCAAAACCGCTGTCATCTCTTGCGGCTGGGACCCCGGCATGTTCTCGTTAAACCGTGTTTACGCCAATGCCATCCTCACCGAAGGCGCTGACTACACCTTCTGGGGAAAAGGTGTGAGCCAAGGTCATTCCGACGCCATCAGACGCATTGAAGGCGTTGTCGACGCCAGACAATACACCATTCCCGTCCCTGAAGCCGTCGACGCCGTTCGCGCCGGCAAAATGCCTGAACTCACCACCCGCCAAAAACACACCAGAGAATGCTTTGTCGTAGCCGAAGAAGGCGCCGACCAAAAGGCCATCGAGGAAGCCATCGTCACAATGCCCAATTATTTCGCCGATTATGACACCACAGTGCACTTCATTGATCAGGAAACCATGGATCGCGATCACAGCGGCCTTCCCCACGGCGGCATGGTCATTCGCTCCGGCAAAACCGGCATGCAAAATGAGCACAATCACATCATCGAATATCGCCTGACCTTGGACTCCAATCCGGAATTTACGGGTTCGGTTCTCGTTGCCTGCGCCCGCGCCGCTTTCCGCATGAATGAAAAGGGTGATGTCGGCTGCAAAACAATCCTGGATATTCCGCCGGCAATGCTCTCAGCCGATTCTCCGGAATTCTTAAGAGAACACATGCTCTAAGTCAATTAACAAAACCCTCTGTTTTCAATAAAAGAACCAAAAGGTCGGCCGTTTGGGTCGATCTTTTGGTTTTGGCATCATTTATTTCTATTTCTTTGCGATGGAACATCAGAATTGTTCTATCGGAAACATTTTTCTTTGACGAAGGGTATTGTGAAACATCTAAGACACAGATGTTTTATCAAATATAAGATAATCCATGAGCATGCCGTTATACGTTTACCCTTAGATTAATTGTTCTAAAAAACGCCGTTTTGATGACACCCGTTAGTTTTCATCACCCATTAACTGTACGTCAATTGACTGGTTGCCTGTGACCCTGTCGTCAACAATATTCCCATTCCGGACATTGGGAAGAATCCATTCATTTAAACTCACGTCCCAAAGGATTTCGGAACCCTGACCGGTGGCCTCGTTTCGCGCGAGCATCGGTCCAAGCTTAACACCCCTTGCCCGCCAGTCCCGGCCGTCCTGGGCAACATTTTGCATCGTCGGTTGAAATCGGTCAAGGGCTCTGGCGAATCGAGCCTCCGGTGTATCCCCGCTTTCAAACTCATCCCAAAGGGCGCGGAATTTTTGGGCTTGATCCTTTGGGAGCATGCCGTATAAGTGATCTGCCGCTTTTTGCTCTCGTTCTTTTTGTGTTTTTTGACCTTCGATATCATACGCATAGGTGTCTCCGGCTTCGATTTCCACCACATCGTGAAAAAGCAGCATCGCGACGGTTTTAAAAACATCAATGGCCTCATTGGCATATTCAGCCAGAATCAAAGCCGAAACCGCCAAATGCCAAGCGTGCTCGGCATCATTTTCACGCCTGCTGCCATCGGTCAGCCTTGTTTGACGTTCAATTTGTTTTTCCCGATCCAATACCGATAAAAAGTCAATTTGTTGTCGTAATCTGTCGTTCATCTTATTTCTCTTTCTTTTGATTATAAATTGCAAGGCATTCCCCTGTTGGATAAGTTAAAATGCCTATTATTATCTATTTATATCACAATACTTTTTCTCATAAAAGTAAAAATGATTGACGTCTCACAAAAAATAGTTTAAAATGAAATTAATAGTTCAATGGTAAACTAACTTATCATTGTTATAAATATGGAGTGAATATGAAAACCATACACAAAATATTGCTTGCCGGTCGACTCTATCATAAGATTTCAGAGCAATATTGCAAGCCCATCACAAAAAAGACCGGTCTAAACCTAACAGAACTGCGCATTCTCTCTTTGATTGACGATAGTGAAGGAACCGTAAACGCTAGGGATATTTCCGAGTCTTTGGGCCTTTCCAAATCTCTTGTATCCAAATCTGTCGATCACCTAAAAAGCAAAGGCTATCTTGTGCTTAAACCCGATCCAGACGACATGCGTCGAGTCGATCTGGGACTTTCCGACAATGCCGAGCCCATTTTGACATCTTTTTTGAAGATTAAAACAAAACTAAAGCATGACATCGCCGATGACATCGACCACGAAAATTTCGTCATGCTTGATCAATCTCTGGATAATATTATTTATCAAATGAGATCTCTTTACTTGTTAAAACACCCCAAAAACCATATTTAAACCAATCGCCCTTTTAAAATGAAAAGGAGGAAATCAAATGAAATCAAATATAACGCTCAATGACTTTACTCAAAAATACGCCGACATTTGCGAAAAAAGTGATAAAATACCCGCTCATTATTTTGATGAATATGAAGTCAATCGCGGACTTCGGGACAAAACAGGAAAAGGCGTTCTCGTCGGCTTGACGGGCATCTCCCGCGTGGAAGGCTCAAAAATGATCGATGGAATCAAGACACCCTGCGAAGGCAATCTTTGGTATCGGGGATATAATATCAAGGATCTTGTCAAAAACCTAAGAGGAAAACGTTACGGCTTTGAGGAAATCGCTTATCTGTTGCTTTTCGGCGAATTGCCCACTGTGAAAGCCCAAGCCGATTTTAACGAAGTCCTGGTTGCGGCCCGTTCTCTGCCAACCAACTTTACTCGTGATGTGATTATGAAAGCACCGACAAAAGACCTCATGAACTCCATGACGCGATCCGTTTTGACCCTTGCGTCCTATGACGATCGCGCATCCAGCCTTTCCCTTGACAATGTGCTCAGACAATGTATCGCTTTGATCAGCGAATTCCCCATGTTGGCTGTTTACGGTTTTCATGCTTACAATCACTATCTCAACGACCAAAGTCTCTATATTCATCGGCCTAAAGAAGAGCTATCCACCGCGGAGAACATTTTGCAGATGCTTCGCCCCGATCAAAAGTATACCGAACTTGAAGCCCATGTTCTTGATCTGGCTCTCATCCTGCACATGGAACACGGCGGCGGCAACAACTCAACCTTCACCACAAGATTGGTCTCCTCTGCCGGCTCGGACACCTATTCCGTCATTGCCGCGGCGCTCTCTTCATTGAAAGGCCCCAAGCACGGCGGCGCCAATATCAAAGTGGTTGACATGATGGCCGACATCAAAGCTCATGTAAGCGACACAAAAGATGAAGAAGCCATCGGAAACTATCTCGAAAAAATATTAAACAAAGAAGCCTTTGATCATAAGGGCTTGATCTACGGTCTGGGGCATGCCGTCTATTCCCTGTCAGATCCAAGAGCGCGCATCTTCCGTTCTTTTGTTGAGGAATTATCAGTGGAAAAAGGTCTTCATGATGAGTACAATTTTTATACCACCGTTGAGTCCAAAGGCCAGGAACTGATCACAAAAAATCGAAAAATATATAAAGGTGTCTGTGTCAACGTTGACTTCTTCAGCGGTTTTGTCTATAGCATGCTCGGTATTCCCAAGGAGCTTTTCACACCGATGTTTGCCATTGCCCGCATTGTCGGATGGAGTGCCCACCGCATTGAAGAACTGGTCAACACTGACAAAATTATGCGTCCCGCGTATCAAAGCATCATGCAAGAACGCACCTATGTCGACTTTTCCGGAAGATCATAAGTCCGATAGTAAAGACGGATCAAATCATATTAGAACATCAAAGATTGTTCGGCATAATTCAAATTGGCTTTAAGTCCATTTTAAACGGATACCATTATACCGTTTCACTTTGGCGTCCTGTCTTCTCTAGAACCCGCAGGAAAAAGGTCATAACGTATTAAACGCAGCATTTTTGGATATCGTCGACAAGCCGGCAATCAGAACCCGGTTATATCGGCCGGACAAATCCAGAACAATCAGCGCCAAGCCAATATAGTGGTTTGGCGCTTTTTTATCATCGTTAATATGAGAACCCAACAGCGATAGCTTTAATAAATTCCAGTTATCCAAAGTCAAAAGGCTTTAAATCTAATATTATGGCTTTGTTGAATTATATCTTTATTTTCAATATTTATTTCTGTCCATTTTTGTTTTTATTATATTTTCTATTATAAGGCCATTATATTGGCTTTATTTGCTTTTTCCTCCAATACAACGCCGAGATCTTTTAAAGCCGTTTTATATATTCTTTTTTTTGATCAGCAGGATCAATGATTCGGTTTTTATTGTTTCCCAAAATCATGTATATCCTATCGGAAGAGGAAACCTGTATTTTCTATTGTTTTAATGCAATTGCTTATCACTATTTTCTAAGACATAATCCGTTTTTCAAAAGCTTACAAAAAAACAAAATAAGCCACTTTTCAATTCGCAAAATGGCTTATTAAAAAACTAAGTATTTCCCGGACTCATTGTTTTTTCTATTGGTTTTCCTGAAGTTGACATTCAGCAAATCTCGATGGCGACCGCCGATTGATTACAACAACCTCAGCTTCGGCTTATGATCATCGGGGTGTCGGTCTTGATCGGTCTCGTTTTTTGAATCTGACCGGCTGGGCTTGCCCCCCTCAATAACACTGAGTGACGGCTTTGTGGGTACGCCGCACACATCGTTGAACGAATAACCGCAATAAATCCAACTATGCACAAAGCCGCTGAAAAACTCCGCAGTCTCCGAAACATACGCAAAATTCTCTTCGCCGATTTCATCCATCCATTCATTTATCAAAAGCGCGTCAAAATCTTCGATGTCTCCCCCGGTTCGGAAAATCGTAACAGCCGAGTTGATTATCTCTTCGGCGAGAAACTCATCTCTGGTGATATTATTTAACACACCGAAAAGTGTCGCCGCGCCTTCTGATGCTTCTTCATAATCAAAATCACAATATTGGATAAAATCATCAAAACTGGGATAATATCTTCCGTTGGATTTGGCGATGTGATAATTTTCATCAATAACCGAATCCGGTGCTTCCTCAAAAAAGGGAAAGCACAGATAGCCCCCTTTAGCGCACACCCAATCACGATCGGTAATAAATTCCGACAAAATTTCATCGGCGGATTCCTGAAGGGTGTTTTCGGGAAAGTATTTTTGAAAAACATCAATGACATCCTCGCGTTTGATGATGCCGTATAAATTGACGCAGGCATGCAAGGTGATTTCTAACGTTTCGTATTGATACAGAATTTCGGCAAAGTCCTCATCATCCATCACCTTCTCCAATGTTTCACGCATTTCCTTTGTCACCACAAACACAAAATGATCGTCTTCGCGATACATTCCCATTAAACCCCATTGCAATGCCATGTAAAATAAATCGGGGCTTTCCATTTCGGTTTCGTATTTTCCGTTTTTTTCCTTGGCGACATGAAGCAAAAAATCCCGAGTCTCTCGAGACAACGCGAGCAGCATGCCCTTGATCGCGGACCCTTCAACCATCGCGTTAAAAATTTGATCAATCAATTCGGCTTTTTTCAGTCCTGCCGCGTCAACCCGATAATCCCTTGACAGCGCTCGCAGTTCAGCAACAGGAAGGCGCTCAAGTTGTCTTTTGAGGGAAACGCAGGGACGTCCCTTCAATGTTAAAAAGCTGTTAAATTTTTTGATAATCTCTAATATTTCTTCAGGCGTCATTTCACCTTCGTTAAAACGATCCATATAATTATCCATTCCTTTTCTTCACTAAGAATTTGCTTTTACCATCTCTAGTTGTTTTAATTATTATATCAGAATACGGCGTCTGTCACAAGCGCGAAGGCACAATCCCTCGCGTTCAGAACAGTCAGTTACTTTAGAAAATAAGTGATGATTCGCTGAGCAACCATAAAAATTTCTTAATAGGTATTTACATTTTTTTACATTTGTGGTAAATTTACATATAAATTTTTATTAAATGATGTTTGCCGTCTTATTTGCAATTATTTTTTATTATTTCTCGGCAAACAAAAAGGAGGTCGTTATGGCAACTACAAAAAAAGCAGCACCGGCCGAAAAAAAGGCCGGAAAGAAAACTGCGGCTAAAAAACCCGCAAAATTGAAAGGCGTGACATCTGAAGTCCACATTCAGTATCAACACGACGGTATCGGCCACGATTTAACCGCCGATGAATTACCTTTGCGCGTCAAAGAAATCTGGACAAAGGAAATGGGCAATCTCGTCCGTGATTTAAAAGACATTAAAATTTATGTCAACGCCGATGAGTCCATGGCATATTACGTCATTAATGATGACGTCGAAGGAAAATTTGCCCTTTAATCAACGTTATCAATAAGAGCCTCTGACACAAATCAGGGGCTTTTATTTTTAAAGATGTAAAAAATCATCATGCCATATGGCGCAATTTTTGTTTCATATGATATAATCTAAAGACTATCATTTTACTCATCAAAAAGGAGAGCAAATGCGTTACAATCACGTTAGCCAGTCGGATCCGGAAATTTACAATGTCATGGCGGAAGAACTGAAACGTCAGCAAAGCCATTTGGAGCTCATTGCTTCCGAAAATTTTGTTTCTGAAGCTGTGTTGGATTGCATGGGCAGTCATCTAACCAACAAATACGCCGAAGGTCTTCCCGGCGCCCGTTATTACGGCGGATGCCAATATGTCGACCAAATCGAAACCATTTGTATTGAACGCGCCAAAGCGCTTTTCGGCGCCGAACACGCCAATGTCCAGCCCCATTCCGGCGCCCAGGCCAACACCGCCGTCTATTTTGCCCTTTTAAATCCCGGAGATACGGTGATGGGGATGTCCCTTGATCATGGCGGACATCTGACCCACGGTTCAAAAGTCAATTTTTCCGGTAAATATTTTAATTTTGTCTCCTATGGCGTTGATCCCGTCACCGAGACCATCAATTATGACAAAGTGGCGGCACTCATTGCCGAACATCAGCCGAAACTTTTGGTTGCCGGTGCATCGGCCTATCCCCGCACCATCGATTTTGAACGTCTTGGCGCCATCTGCCATGACGCCGGTGTCATTTTTATGGTCGATATGGCCCATATTGCCGGACTCGTCGCCGCGGGTGCGCATCCCTCACCCGTTCCCCATGCGGACATCGTCACCACGACAACCCACAAGACATTGCGCGGCCCCAGAGGCGGCCTCATTCTCTGCAAAGCACAATACGCCAAAGCCATCGACAAAGCCGTCTTCCCCGGCACGCAAGGCGGCCCCTTGATGCATATCATTGCAGCCAAAGCCGTCGCCCTTAAAGAAGCCATGTCCGACGAATTTAAAGCCTATCAAAAACAAATCGTCGCCAATGCCGCTGTTCTGGCAGATGCCCTTGTCGCCAAAGGATTTCGCATTGTCTCCGGCGGCACTGACAACCACCTGATGCTCGTCGATGTGTCGGCTGTGGGCATGACCGGCAAAGAAGCGGACGAAACGCTGGGGCAGGTTAATATCACCGCCAACAAAAACGCCATTCCTTTTGACAAACAAAAACCCGCCATTGCCAGCGGTGTGCGTGTCGGCACCCCGGCCGTAACCACCCGTGGTCTCGTGGAAGAAGATATGCCCGTCATCGCCGACGCTTTTGAAAAAGCCCTCATTGTGCATGATCTTGATGCCGCCCGAGCTCTTGTCAAAAGCTTAACGGACAAATATCCCCTTTATCCCGACATGATTTAACCCGTCAGCAATCATATTGCGCTTTTAAACAATATCGAAGCCAATCAAAAAAACGACTCACGCCGATTTCATCCGGAAAAGCCGGAATCGGCGTGATTTTTCGTTTTAACGGGTTTTCTGGCAATCAATGATTAAATACATCCCTTTTCTTTAAAATGTCTCTAAAAATCAGAATTTGAGCTATCATATTTTGTTTTCTAAACGCAAAAAATTACCTCATTTAAACCGCAGATCAAATAGCACGCGATCATTATCTGAGTTGTTGACGAATTTGTTTATTAACAATCCATTGCCATGTCGTGATTGGCGTTTTTGTTGTGGCCGCATTTTATAAAAACGAATAGTGTTCATCGGAGAAATTTTAATGTCTGAAAATTTATCACAAAAGCAAAGCACCGGTCTTCAATAAACCATTCATCGACCCAATCCATGGATGACCGCGATGATTTTTTAAAATCGCTCTCGTCAATACCCGCGCAACGTGTTATGATAGATCAAAAGCACCCCCGAAGGAGCACGCATGAATAACAACGTCTCCGGAATTCGCCGGAGTTCTCAAAATCGTCTTAACGCCATCATCGGACACAAAATGGAAAACGGCGCGGTAATTGACGAAACCGTTCTAAGCCTTCTTGCCGAACTCACCCGAATCGAGAACAGGGAAGTCCTTATCGTCGTCTCGGATAACGGCATGATCGAAAATGCTTTTGTCGGTGACGTCGGCACCGTAGCCTTTGATATTGCGGACAGAAGATCGTCCATTTCACGAAAAATTGTCATCCATACCCATCCCGGCGGTTCACCTTTTTTGTCCGGCGAAGACCTCTCAGCCGCCAAAGACAAAAGGCTTTCCGCCATGATTGCCGTCGCCGTTCCCGATTCCGAAGATTTACCGAAGCTTTTCGGCATTGCCCTTCCCAAAATAGTCAATGACAGATTGACATATACGCCGGAGGTTGTATCCGGGCTTGCCGGACTTAACGATATCAACATCAGAGGGAACATGCAGGACGCCGACAAAGCCTATCGAAAAGTCAACGCTCTCTATGATGAGCCCGATCGCCATTGTGAGCGGGCAATTCTCATCGGCGTCGACACCAATTGGTCCCATGGCCTTGACATCGACAAATCCATGGCTGAGCTAAAGTCTCTCACCGAAGCCGCCGACGGAAAAGTCGTTGCTGTTTTTACGCAAAGCCGCCCAAAAATCGACCCGGCGTACTATGTGGGTAAAGGCAAGCTTGCGGAAATATCCCGAGCTGCCCAAAATAAAGACGCGGCGCTGTTGGTCGCCAACGATGAGCTCACCGCTTCACAAATCGCCAATATCGAAGGATTGACCGGGTTAAAGGTCATTGATCGAACAACGGTCATTTTAGATATTTTCGCAAGGCATGCTGCCAGTCGGATAGGCAAACTCCAAGTTGAGCTGGCCCAGCAGCACTATCGTTTAAGCCGGCTAAAAGGTCTCGGTCAAGTCCTCTCCCGCACCGGCGGCGGCATCGGCACAAGAGGCCCTGGCGAAAAAAAGCTGGAGACCGACAGACGTCATATCAGAAAACAGATTGACGAGCTCAATAAGCAACTTTCCCGAGCGGAAAAAACCCACGCCGAAGGTGCGAAACGGCGAAAAAAATCTCAAATTCCCAGAGTCAGTCTCATCGGTTATACCAACGCCGGCAAAAGTACATTGTTTAACGTGTTAACCGCCGCGGATGCCGTCATCGCCGATGATTTGTTTGTCACCCTGGACACAACGACGCGTCAGGTCAAAACAGATAGCAACGGTTTTGTGCTGTCAGACACCGTCGGCTTTATCGAAAAACTGCCCCACGATTTGGTCGCAGCCTTTAAAACAACTTTGTCCGAAGCTTTGGACGCGGATTTGCTGCTCCACGTAATCGACGCCTCCCAACCGGAAAGCGGCAAATATACTGCCATTACCGAACAGGTCCTGTCAGAGATCGGAGCAATTCACATTCCCCGGATTCTGGTTTTAAACAAAACGGATTTATTAGGTCCCGAAGAAATCAAACGCCTTGAGCAAAAGGCCGGGCATCAAGACATCCCGACGGTTTTAATTGCCGCGAGCACCGGATACGGCATTGACACCCTGCTCTCACGCATTGATGAAATCCTCCATGAAAGTGGTGAGATCATCTCATTATTGATGCCATACAGCGAGAGCAAACGTCTGGCTGAACTCAAAGATCAAACAATGATTATCGACGAGACCTATGAAGACTCAGGGGTTCGATTAACTGTGAGAATCAATAAAAACTTCCCCAAATACCGTTTTGTCGATTGGCTCGTTTAATCGGTTGTTATCTCGATCCGGCAAAGATTGATCTGCGCATCAAAATTGAGTGATCCGCCGAATACATCTGTTGCGTCATCGTCTCAAGCAATGTTTTGAAGCAAAAAAGAAAAACCGAGTCTATGACTTCTCAATCATAAACTCGGTTTTTATATGTCTAAAATATCATATTTTAAAAATAATCATCGCGTCCGATTGCATTTTTGACCGTCTTTACGCGGTTTTGATACTCCTGCTTCCAATGATTGGGATCACCATCCTCGTCATATCCTTCAAGATCGATCGATTCATCATCGTTTGTTTCCGTGTTGAAGTGGACAAAATCCGCCAGAATCATTTCAATGGCAAATCGTTCGTCATCCCCCTTGACTATGGGTTTGACAAAAACACCGTAGAAGGTCTTTCCAATATCAAATAGTTCGTCTTCCCAATTGCCGCTTTCAATACATCTATTGATGACGTCAATCAATCTGTCGTAGCTTTCGCGACGCTCTCCCTGTGGCGCTTGATAAACGCCATTGACGTTTTGAATGTTCAAATCCTCCGCCAAAGCGTTGAAAATGCGATGCGGAATAACGGCCTTTAATTCTCCCCGGTTATACTCGGCAATGACAATACCGAAAACATTCTGTTTGACACCGGTTTCCTTCTGAATATTCCAAACCGGTTTCATCACATCGACTTTTCCGATGGCGTCGTAATATTCGCCTTCGGCAAGGGTTTCGGTTAAGTCGCCATCCGTCTGGAGGCGTTTTAAAATATCCCCGATCGGAAGCGGCTCGCTGAAATAATATCCTTGCGCGAAAACATATCCGCTTTTCTTTAACAATTCCCATTGAGCGGCGGTCTCCACACCTTCAGCAAGGGGGGAAACGTTTAGTTCTTTGAGCATGCTGGACAAATTTTCGATAACCGCGGAATAATTCGTTTCTCCTTTAATTCCCGCAATATAACGGTTGCCGATTTTGACCACATTAAGCAAGTGTTCACTCAACAAACCAATGGTCTCGTGACTACCGTCAAAGTCTTCCAACCATGCTGTGAAGCCTTCGCTTCGCAAATCTTTTAGCGCTCTTCTCATATGGGATTGTTCGTCGCTTTCCGTGCTTTTCGACAGTTCGACGGCGATCAATTTTCTCGGTACATCGTTTTTCCGACGTATTCTGGAAAGCTCATCGGCCATATCGCAAAGCGAAAAATCAATTGGTGAGATATTAATCGAGCAAGGCAAGCAGCGCAGTCCCATTGTCATCAAATCATGCTGATCGTGACAAATGCACGCCATTATATATAAATCGAGTTTGTGGATGAGCTGAGCTTTTTCCAAAATCGGGATGAAAAGATTCGGCGTCAACATTCCGTGTACCGGATCTTCCCAACGAGCCAAAGCCTCATAGGCGCAATATTTGCCGGTCAGCACCCGCACCACAGGTTGATAATAGGGTTTGATATACCCTTTTTCGATGGCCTCATCCAAGTGCTCAATGACATAATTTTCTCGTCGTTTCTCAAGCTTAAGCGCTTCGTCATAATAACGGAAGCACACAGCGTTTTGCCGTTTAATGCTGCCGCAAGCCAAACGCGCTTCATCACAAACATTGGCGATGGCAAATTTCCCGCCGTCATACACATAAATGCCGGCCTTTAAGTGGAGCGGAATGCCCTTATAATCGGAAAGGGTTTCGGCCATTTCCAGTATTTTTTTTCTCCAGGCCATCAACCTTTGTCATCACCACAAAGTGGTCCTCGGCAAAGCGGGCGGACAATCCGTCGTTAAAATTCTTTTTGATGAGATCAGCCACGATCACCAAAAGCTTATCGCCTTCTCCAAAGCCGAGCCGCTCGTTAACCATTTTAAAGTTTTCCAGGTCAAAATAGACAATCGCGCATTCTCCCGGCTGATACGTCTGTCTGTCAATCAATATTTTCGCGTGATTGCGAAACTGCATCATATTGTCGAGTCCCGTCAATTCATCGGTTTTTTCGGATGTTCTGTCCTGATGCGCAAAGATTTCATCCTCAACATTTTCATCATAAGGCATGCCTTTGATGCGATCCTTGCCGGCATTTTTGGCTTCGTAGAGACATGAATCCGCCTGACGCAGCATTTTTCTGACCGAATCGTTGTTGTTTGAATAGCCGTAAACATAACCGCCGCTAAAAGAGGGTTTGACAACCTCACCCCCTACCATGATCCCATGATAATTGTGTTCCCAATCATGGATCATGGTGTGGAAATCGTCTTCCGACACATCGACAAGCACGACCATGAATTCATCACCGCCATACCGATAAGCGGAGCCGCCCCAGAATGTCTCTGCGATGAGCTTGCCGAAGGCATTTAAAATTTTATCTCCGACGGCGTGTCCGAAATGATCGTTATAAAATTTGAAATCATCAATATCCATCATCATCACATGAAGGTGACAATGAATATATTGTTCAAAGTCCTTTCGCAACGCGTAGCGGTTTTTGAGACCCGTCAAGCTGTCCACCATTGAAGCGGTCTGAAGTCGTCGGTTGGTGTTAAGCTGTTGTTCTTCAACCGCGGTAATGCGCACTTTTGCCCGGAAGCGAAGCAGCGTGGCAATCATCAAAACCATCGTCAAAATACTGAGATTGAGAAAATCTGAATAGGTCAGCTGCCCTCGCACGACTTCAACGGCAAAAAAGGAGCCGCTGGTGAGAAGAAGCAGCGTGATGACATAGGGCGGCTTAAGATAGAGCAGGCAGGAAATTCCGATCAGCATCGTGACCATGGTGAAAGGCCCGTTGCCAACCAGATAATTCATGGACGAGACATAAACGCCAAAGGCGCACGCAATGAACGCATAGCCATAAACAACGATGGCAATCGTCCGATGAGAATAGAACCTTCCCTGAAGGTAAGAACGCGAAAAAAGAAAAAGAATAATAGACGCGATTAAAAAAATGCCGTAAGCAATAGTGTGATGTTCAATCCATCTGGGGGTCACATCCCGATATCCGAGACCCGCCCCACCCAAAAAAGGTAAAGATGCCAAGGCAAGGCTGAGAAGAATGATAACAAAAATAGAAATAATACGGCCGCGATATAAATTTTCGTGATCGATATTTTGCTCAATATAAGGTGTGATTTGAAAGTTCGTTTTGTAAAGTGTTTTAAGTTTTTTCATATCTTTCCTCACATTTGCCTGGCCGCTTACAACCTCAAAATTGCAATGTTCATGCAGATATATTATACTATAACACAAATTACTTCATGTTACAATGACAAGACAAGATTTATCCTCATAAACCTTGAACCATTAAGCATCGCAAAAGAAAGCGAGTCATGCAAATGCAAAATTACCGCACCGTTTTAAAACCCATTGAGACAGAAACCGTCATCAAAAAATCCCGTTTTATCGCCCGGGTTCATCCCGTCCGGGACGAGGCGGAAGTGGGCGAAATTTTAACCGCCGTCAAAAAAGAGCACTATAAAGCCACCCATGTCTGCTCTGCTTATATTTTAAACACGGTTCCCGAAAAAAAGAAAGCCTCCGATGACGGCGAGCCCTCCGGCACGGCGGGCAGACCGATCCTGGATGTCATTGAACGCAAAAAACTCAAAAATGTTCTCGTTCTTGTGATTCGTTATTTTGGCGGCATCAAGCTTGGGGCCAGCGGACTCGTCAGGGCCTATGCCGGCGCCGCCGCTGAGGTACTGTCCGCCGCGACCCTCATTGATAAGACCCTGTGCGACACACCGAAAGTCATCATCGATTATCCCCAATACGGTGCCCTTTCAAACAAGCTGACCGAATGGGGCACACCGCCCGCCGGTGAGACCTTTGAAGATAAAGTGACCTTGTCTTTTGAAATTCCCACCACCGAGACCGAGGCCTTTCATCAAAAACTGATCGACACTTTATCCGGCAGACTCGATTGGAGTCTGGATGAACAGATCGTTGTTGACAAGCCTGCACATGATTTACCGACAGAATAAAAGATAAATGATTAATGCTTCAAGCATCATTTTGCCGGCTTATGATAACGAAACAGAGAAATCTTCTTTTGCCTGAAAAATTGACGTTTGCCCGCTAATTTAGTCGGTAAATCAAATTTCAAATTGAGAAACAGATATAGAACACAATAAAATGCCGCCTCTCAAACAAGATTAGCCGAAAAAGGATTACCGTTTCCCCGGCAAATCAACTGCAAATTCCTGATAATACCACGGTTAGTCATCGTTCCTCTAGCGAATGATTATGCGCCGGAGAATAATATACTCAACAAAAGATGGTTCGAGTAACGCCTGATCACATGTTCCCAAAACCGGATTCCAAACTCAAAATCAGAACTCTGCCTTGCCGGTTTTCTTCAACAATCATTCATTATTCATTTTCGCCTATCCCAAAAAAAGCCCGCATCGGTCAAAGACCGAAACGGGCTTTTTACTTCTTTTATTTGCGCTAACTAATTTCCGTTTTTCATCTGACTGATTGACTATCTGATAAGGAAAACGGGAATCCGGCACATTCACATGTCAGGCTTAGAGTAAGCTTCTGAAGAGTTCTGCGATTTCTTCTTCGCTGGTATCTCTGGGATTGCCGGGGCAGCAGGCATCAGCGAACGCGTCTTTGGAGAGCACGGGGATGTCTTCTTCTTTGACAATGCCTTTGAGGGAAGATTCAATGCCAACATCTTCGGAGAGCTGTTGCACCGCGTCGCAAGCGGCTTTACGATATTCTTCCTGAGTCATGTCGTCAACGCCTTCTACGCCCATGGCGCGAGCGATTTCGCGATATTTTTCACCGGTATATTCGGCGTTATAACGCATAACCGTCGGGAGCAGGATCGCGCAAGCTTTACCATGAGGTGTATCATAGTGAGCGGACAAGGTGTGAGCCATCGAGTGGTCAACGCCGAGGCCGACATTGGAGAAGCCCATACCGGCAACATATTGACCAAGCGCCATGCCTTCGCGGCCATCGGGATCATTTTCGACGGCACCGCGGAGTGAACGGGCAATAATTTCGATCGCTTTGATGTGGAACATATCGGAGAGTTCCCATGCGCCCTTGGTGATATAACCTTCAATGGCGTGGGTCAGCGCGTCCATACCGGTTGCGGCGGTGAGGCCTTTGGGCATGGAGGACATCATATCGGGGTCGACAATGGCCACAACGGGAATGTCGTGGGGGTCGACGCAGACAAATTTACGTTCTTTTTCGACATCGGTGATGACGTAGTTGATGGTGACTTCCGCAGCTGTGCCGGCTGTTGTGGCAACGGCGATGGTGGGCACGCAGGGATTCTTTGTCGGGGATTCGCCTTCCAATGACAGAACATCTTCAAATTCGGGATTGGTGATGATCACGCCGATGGCTTTCGCGGTATCCATGGAGGAGCCGCCGCCGATGGCGACAATGCAATCCGCTTCGCTTTCTTTGAAAGCCGCAACACCGGTCTGTACGTTTTCGACAGTCGGATTGGGTTTAATGTTGTCATAGAGCGTATACGGAATTTCCGCGGCATCGAGTAAATCGGTCACTTTCGCGGTCACGCCGAATTTAACGAGGTCGGGATCGGAAGTAACGAAAGCTTTCGTTAAACCTCTTGATTTGATTTCCTGCGGCACTGCTTCGATCGCGCCTTTACCGTGATAGGAGACACCATTTAAGACAAATCTGTTCATTGGACTATACCTCTCTCTTTTTTAATATTTTGCATTGCTGCATTTTTATTGTAACCGTATTACAGGTTTTATGCAAATGTTTTTTTATCCAAAAATGATCTGACAAGGTAAAAATAAATCAATATAATCAATTATATCCAAAAAGTTTCATGATATGAAAAAATTGATTTCCTTTTGCTTTGTTTTCATCTCCATATGAATTAAGACGCATTTGAAATTTTCACGACGCATCGCGAAAAAGGCATCCGTCAACAACATGACACGCATTGACAAAATGCTTAAATCATTATTATTTTAAAGCTACATTTAATGATTTTTAACCCATGATATGTTAACATAATCACAAAGAAATCATTCTATATGTTTCACCCATTTCGAAAGGAGTATTGCTATGTATAACGAGTATTCTGATTCCTCGAGCCTCGCCGCGTTGGCTGCCATTTTTGCCGCATTGGGCATCGTTCTTGTGTTCCTTGCGATCATTGGGATTGTGCTCTATATTTTTGATTCCATTGGCCGTTATACCATGGCCAAAAATAAGGGCCTCAATTCACCGTGGATGGCATGGATTCCCTATTTTCGCGAATACCTGTTAGGGGATATCATCGGTGACAAAGTTGCCTTCGGCACTTTCATCATTCCCTACGCGAAAATGATTCTGGTTGTCGGTCCCATTGTCATCAGTGTGCTGTCCGCAGCGACGTATTCTGACAATTCTGCCGTCGGCGTGCTGTTTACACTCTGCGCTATCGCTTTCGCGGTTTACCAATACGGCGCATTCTACCGCTTGTACAAATTGTACAGACCCGATTCGGCGGTCGTTTTCCTGGTGCTCAGCATCTTCTTCGGTTTCTTGATCCCGATCTTCACGTTCATCATCAGAAAAGATGAGCCTCAAGAATACCTTGTCGAACAACCCAAAGCCGCTCCGACCGGAGAACAACCAGGCGCCGGAGCAGGGCCTCAAGCGCAACCGGAGCAACCGCCGGTTCAACCTCAACCGCAGCCGGAACAACCGCAGCCGCAGCAGCCCGAACAAGCACCGGTTCAACCTCAGCCGCAACCGCAGGCGCAACCCGAACAGCCGCAGGAAAACGCGCCTCAAGAATCTTCTTCACCGTCAAATCAATAAAGAAATAACGTTTAATTTCCGACAAAAATCATTTCAAAAAAAGTCGTGCTCAACCTTGCGGGTTAAACACGACTTTTTCTTTTACGCAAAAAAAATGACTGTTTTCCGGTAAAAGCGATTTCTCTAACGCGGCCGATATTTGCCGATTTACGATAACACCGCTTCGGAAAATCTATTTCGCCATGATGGTATTTTTCGAGCGATAAAAATATATCAGCGCAGATATCGCTTGGCCGGTAAGATGAGCCTTTGCCCGCAAAGTAAAGGGTTCATTCATCGCTCGTCTCCTTCGGAGCTTGCCCTTTGTCCAGCGAAACTTCATTGGTGTTCAAAGCCTTTTGTCAATCTAAAATCCGGCAAAGCCGGATTTTTCGATCATTATTTTTCCGTTTTGAGAAAAGTTTGATAATCCGCTTCGTTTTGATCGGCATAGGCGCGGGAAAATTTGACCATCGCCTTCTCAAAGTCGTCCGTGCCGCCCAAATACGCGGCAATGGCATGGCGATCCCCTGTTTTGGCATGGGCATGGGCTAATGTCCACGCTGACAACGAGGCGATGCCGACCAATCCCTCTTCGCTGATTTTGTCGAGATCGACGGAGCCTTTGCCGTCCCACAGTTGTCTGACGTAATAAGCATCAACGCCGTGTTCCGTGGGAACGCTGATCCAGCCGAGCAGGATATCGCCGGCAGTCTGAATGGCCTTTTGCCCCGCGACCACTCGGAGACCATGCTCGGCGAAACGGCTTTTTTCAAGGTGTCTTTCCAACACGGATTCCGTTGCTTGTTTAATCTGAAGCACCAGCGGATCACCGCCGGGAACCCCTTCCAGGATGACAATCCACGCTTTGGAACCGACGCTGCCGACCCCAACGACTTTTCTCGCGGCATCCACGGGTTTATAACGGCATATCAAATCGCGCCGTTCTCTGGGGAGAGAGAGTCTGTAGAGGGTCACGAGCTTGCCGATGAAGTCTTCCATGAATTGATCGCGCTTCGCTTTGGGATAGAGTTCCCCGATCGGTACAATCACCGGCGGGTCGCTTTTGATTCTATAGCTTCCGTCAACAAGCTCGGCGAATTTTTCCACGGCGGAAGCGCTGTTTTTTGACAGGGCTTTTCTGGTATGTTTTTTGATGAGTTTGCGTTCGTTTTTGCTCAGGTTTTTGTTTCCGGATTTAAGCAAATCATCGATATCCACATGGGCGTACCAGACATCCAGATTTCCCATATCGGAAAACCCCCGCATGGCATCTCGATATGCTTTGGCAGCCTGAAAGACAGCCTTCTGCCTTTTTTTCTTTGAGAATCCTCTGTCTCTGCCGCATATTTCCACGCTGGCCGCAAGGCGCTTGATATCCCACTCCCAAGGACCGGGCAGTGTTTCGTCAAAATCGTTGACATCATAGACAATTCTTCTCTCCGGTGAGGCGAATAATCCAAAATTTGAGATATGGGCGTCGCCGACTGCCTGCACAATAAGCCCGGTATCCGGTGTTGCCGCCAAATCATCGGCCATGATGATTGCCGATCCTCGATAAAATGTAAACGGGGATACGCTCATTCTTTCGTGACGCAAGGGTATCAGCTCCTGCACCCTGGTAGATTCCTGCTCTTTGAGCAGTGCGACGGCTGATTCCCTGTTCTTTTTGACTTCCCATTTTCCATGGTGTTTTAGCGGGATATGCTCTCGCAGTGTTTCGCCCTTTCGTATGCTCTCTTCTTTGGAAATATATTCGCTTCCCCGCACTTCAGCGGCAGCGGTTTTGATTAATTTTGAAATTGTCCCATCCACGTCGATGTCTTGCTTGTCGATAAATTGTCTTATTTTTTGTATTTTATCGTTCATTTTTGTCATCCATTCTTTTTTTCGCGCGAGAGATATTTGTTCACACAAATCTGCCCGCGTTATTTCATTTTCCGATCTATTGTATCACGATATCAAAGTGTAATTCAATACGCATGCCGCTACAGATTATCGCCGGCGATACTTGACGTCAAAATCATTTAATGCGTTGGATATTGAAAATAAAACGGTCTTCGGTGAATCAGCGGCGTGAAACCGCTTTGTCTTTTACGCCGCACCAATTGTGATTTAAAGCGATGCTAATAAAAAGTTGTTAAAATTTCAAGAAGATCAAACAGTAAAACAACGCGTCGCATCATTTCAAGCGTAAACAGCGTTTTGTGACGAGCCGAAAGTGATCGATACCTCCACTTTGACGGTATCCGCATTCTATATCCATCCATGCTACTGTTTTTTATAATCAAACTAAAATTCTTATAAAACAAACAAAAATAAATAGGACCAAATCATCAACATCCACAATGTGCGCATAAAAATGCAAAAAGATTACAAAAAAAACGCAATTTTTCATAACATAGACATATCTTTTTTGGTATAATACAGGTTGTAAGGAATATTTTTTTATAATTCTAAATTTATAGAAAGGAGACATCATTATGTCTGATCAATCAGCATCTGCTCTTGGCCAGGTTATTGCGCTTCTCGGCGGATTCCTCATCGTAGCTGTCATTATTGGTATTATTCTTTATATTCTCGCGTCTTTGGGTTTGTACACCATGGCTAAAAATAAAGGTCTGAACAGTCCTTGGATGGCATGGATTCCCTATCTGCGCAATTACAAATTCGGTGAAATCTTAAATGACAAAGTATCCATCGCCGGTCTTGTCATTCCCGCCGCAAGATGGGTCATGGTTTGCGCGCCGATCGTCCTCAGCCTTTTGGCAAATATTCGCTCGGACAGCACCGCGATTGTGACAGTCACAGGCATCCTCACTATTGTCTATTACATCTACCTCATGGCTGCGAACTATCGTTTGTACAAACTCTACAAACCGGAATCCGCTGTGCTCTACACCGTGCTCACCGTTATTTTCGCATTCCTCGGTTCCATTTTCACCTTCACGCTTCGCAACAACGAACCCCAGGAATATCTCGACAACGTTCAATAATCATTGTCAAACAGTTTGCCGACCGTTTCCCGCGGTCGGCATTTTTGATGGTTTTTTTGTATACTATCTGTTCAACACCATCAAATGCAACATTTCAAAGTATTTATGCAAATCAACGCGGCAAATTAAATTCTATATTGCACCGGAAATGTTTCAAAAGTTCAGGTTCTTTCCCGGTGTATTCAGCCAAAAAAAAGCGATATGTTTGAGCAATCATTTGTATGTGATATTTGATGGAAAACGCGAGGAAAAACAGCGATTGCGCCATTTTCGCAAAATCAGAAAAGGCATTGATATTTCCTGACATATTTTTTGTTTTGTCGGAACGAAAATATCGATAAGCCCTTTATTTTAAGCAGATTACTTAAGAAAACAATGCTATAATTTTGAAAATTCAAAGCAATGCAAGGACGACATTGCATCGCGAAATCATTTTGGTATCATATTTTTATAATAAGGAGGATCATATGCAGGATTTTATCGCCGTCGTATATGCAATTATGTTTTTTTTAATCGTACCGGCCATTATTCTCTATGTGTTAAGTTCCATTGGGCTTTATCGCCTCGCCGCTAACAAAGGCATCGCCAGTCCTTTTCTTGCCTGGCTCCCCTACGGCAGAGATTATCTTTTGGGTGAAATCATCGGAGAAAAAGTCGTCTTTTTTTCGCCGGTCGTTCCCTACGCACAATGGATCTTGCTGTTTGCGCCCGTCGCCATCAGCATTTTATCCTTCGCGCAGCCCATCGGCGCGATCTGTACCGCCGTCTTCGCCCTCTATGCTTATTGCGCCCACTACAGACTCTTTAAGCTTTATCGTCCGAATTCGGCCATGCTCTATCTCGTTTTGAGCATTATCTTACCTTTCCTGCTGCCCATCTTTGTCTTCGTCATTCGAAACGATGTGGCAGAAGAATACCTGCCGGAAGATTCTGCGTCAAAGGGACAAAACACAGCCCCCAAATCAAACGGACAAAACAATGCCGCAGCTGATCAAACCGTCAGCGCCAATGACACCGCGCCTTCCATGAAGACTCATTCATACCAAGACGTGGCCAATGATCTCAATATCGGTAAAACGAACACCGTCGCCAACACAACCGCAACAACCGAACCCGACATCAGCATGCCGTCACACAACACGCCCAATCCGGACATCGCCAATATGAAAGAGCCGGACGTCTCTCTCAAACCCGATGATCCTTTTGCTGGTGTCAAAGCAAAAAAAACCACCGACCCCTTTGCCGATGATTACAAGAACGTCCCCCACGCGCCAAATGCCGACGACGCGGCAAAAGGCGAAAACAAATAATCATCACCTTTTCAGAAATAATCTTCGCTGGATAAAAAACTAAAGAAAAATCCCGATGTCAGCGCAGTATAGCGTCAACATCGGGATTATTTTGTCATTGGATTTGGATATTCATCTTTGAGTAAATATGATGGTCGTGCCAAACAAAACTCGCCGTGTTAGACATCTCTTTATCACCATTGTGTGATAAGCTGGTTAATTTAACGTTTCTTCCCAATCTTTCATCCAAGTCTTAAACTTGTCGATGGTCATCGGTTTGCCGTAATAATAGCCCTGGAAGAATGACACGGGGAAATTGTCGCGCAGATAACAGACCATCTCCTCCGTTTCAACCCCTTCCACGCACACATCCTTGCCGAGATCTTTGGCGCAATTGGTGATGGCGCGCAAAAGGCTTTGCTTAGCGACATCGGTCTGGATATCCACAATAAAGCTTCGGTCGACTTTGATTTGATCCACCGGCAGCTCCGAAATGAGATTCATCGCCGAATAACCCGTGCCGAAATCATCCAAAGCGATGTACATTCCTTCTTTTTTGAAATAATTCATATCCTTGCGGAGCTTATTCATGTTGAGCAGCTTGCACCGTTCGGTGAGTTCTATTTTGATATTGCGGGTCGGGAAATTTCTTTCTTCGACAATTTGTTTGAAAACAAGCTTGAAATTCGAGCGCTGCAACTGCGGATAAGCCAGATTGATATTGACGACAAAATCCGGATGATTTTCCAAAATCGGCTGCGTGTCGGTAATGGCCTGTTCAATGATCCAATTACCCAGCTTGAAAAATAGATTGTCCTGCTCGAGCCACGAAATAAAAACCCCGGGGGGAATCGTTCCGAATTTATCGTTTTTCCATCGAATGAGGGCCTCCATGCCGGTCACCGCCTCAGTTTTCGCGTCGACGATGGGCTGATAACACAGGAAAAAGCCTTCACAATGATTAATAACGGATTTTCGGATTTCGTTGAGCACCGTCAGATGTCTGGCATTGCCGTGCAGCATATTGTTGTTGACAATGTTAAGCTTTGACATGCTGTTGATCTTGGCTTCGTGAATCACCTGCATCGCGGAATTATAAATCGTATTGACATCCAGGGTGTCCTGCGCGTCAATATAAATCAGACCGCCGCACATTTCAATGGGAATTGTTATGTCATCAACCTGGAGAAAATACTCATAATAGGTTCTTAAAAAATCATAACGCTCAACAATTCGCTTGATAGGATGATTCTCCGCCAAGAGCAGCGTGATTGTTTTCACCCCGTCGCACCGGTAGATATAAGCGCCGTTTCGACGCCCTAGGGCATATTCCGCCATGGTTTTGAGGACACGATTTCCAAAGTCATAACCATAGTTTTGATTAATTTCGGAAAATTGCTGAATGCCGGCAACCAGCAAATAAAAGGGGACATGGTTGTCAAGAAGCCCTTGCATCGCGTCAAACAGCGCGTTGCGGCTGTAGAGACCCGTCACGTGGTCAATAATAAATTCTTTTTCATGATTAATGATGATGCCGGCAAAAAAAGCGGGCTTTCCGTTTTCATCACGAATCAGCTTGCCTTTGCAAGTGCAGGTGACATAATGACCCTCGCGGTTGCGGGCACGATAAATCATGTTATGATCATCAATTTCTCCCCGAAAAAGCGCTCCGATATTTTCAATAAAATATTGCCGTTCGTCCTCGGCGATATGTTCGACCCATTCTTCTTCAATTTTATAACCAAATTCCTTGGATAATCCGAAATACTCAATGGCCTCCGGCGACCAATACGAAAAATCGGTTTCGATATTGCACAGAAAAACATATTTGCTATCGGCCGTATGGGATAACGCACTGAAAATCTGCGGAAAAAATTTGACGATCTCGTCGTGATCAATGACTTTTTTTAACTTATCCATGCGAACACCTCTCGTTACCTTCCGGTTTAATATTGTGCGACGGCACGTTGCAAAGACTTTTTTACCATAATTCAACTGCTTCCGCCCGGAGAAATGGGGTTTCGCACAGGACAACCGAAAGGATTTTGATGATGTGCTATTCGATTGACTTAATCATAGTCAGGAAGCGTTATAGACAAAAATCTTTAATTAAATGCTATGATTCTTTTCTTAGCTTTACTAATATATAATAACTTAGAAAATAAAGCAATTAAAAAAGCAATGGAAAACCATCGCTTTTTTAATTATATATAATGATTTAAATCAAAACAGGGTATTTTTCAGCTGTTAATCAATTATTTTACGATGATTTTTTCAGCTTCCGCAACCCACAGGGAAGCCGAAGCATCCGAGGGCATCCGCCAATCACCCCTTGGAGAAAGGGCCACCGAACCGACCTTCGGCCCGTCGGGCAGACAGGAACGCTTGAACTGCTGCGCGAAAAAGCGCCGCATAAAAATAACGAGCCAATGTTTAATGGTTTTGTCGTCATAAAGGCCGTCAAAGGCGACCCGGGCCATCGCAAAAATCTTTTGCGGTGAAAAACCGTTTCGGATCATATGGAACAAAAAGAAATCATGAAGTTCATAGGGCCCGACAATATCTTCGGTTTGCTGGGAGATGGTGCCGTCTTCTTCCGGAGGCAAAAGCTCCGGTGAGACCGGCGTATCGAGCACATCCGTAAGCACGGCTTTGATATCCGCATAGGCCGCCATGCCGGCGATGGTTCTCACCACATAGCGCACCAATGTTTTGGGGATGCCGCCGTTTACGCCGTACATTGACATATGATCGCCGTTATAAGTAGCCCATCCGAGAGCCAACTCGGAAAGGTCGCCGGTGCCGACGACAATGCCGCCGAACCGATTGGCCAGATCCATGAGAATCTGGGTCCGCTCTCTGGCCTGGGCATTTTCGTAGGTGACGTCATGCACATGGATATCGTGTCCGATATCGGCAAAATGGGCCTTCACCGCCTCGGCAATGCCGATTTCATGGAAGGTCGCGCCAAGGCCCTCGATCAAAGCCACAGCGTTGTCGTAGGTGCGGTCAGTAGTGCCGAAACCGGGCATGGTCACCGCGTGAATCTGCTTTCGGGAAATGTGAAGCCTGTCGCAAGCTGCGGCGCAGACCAAAAGAGCCAAGGTGGAATCCAGTCCGCCGGAAATGCCGACAATCATTGGCGGTGTTCCGATTTTTTTCAGTCTGGTCACCAAACCCATGGTTTGAATATTGAAAATTTCTTCGCAGTGGGCAACGCGGGCTTTCTCGTCCGCCGGCACAAAGGGAGCGGGGTCCACCGGACGAATCCAATTGTCTGCGTCCTGAGCGTTAAAATCAATGACGCGACAAGCCGGAGCAGTTGACATGGTATCGCCAAAACTCGTCTGAGTCATGCGGTCGTGGATCAGGCTTTCGATATCAATGTCACAAACCAAAAGCGGTTCATCCTCGGAAAAGGGCTCACTTTGGGCCAGCAATTTTCCTTTTTCCGCCACGGCAAGGTCGGCATCGAAGACCACATCGGTTGTCGATTCTCCCATGCCGCAGGAGGCGTAAACATATGCGGCATTAAGCCTGGCCGATTGCTGGCGGACCAAATCTTCCCGATAGGCGTGTTTGCCGATGAGGGCATCGCTGGCGGACAGGTTTAAAATGACCGTCGCGCCATCGAGGGCAAGCCCCGTCGACGGCGGGACCGGCGCCCATAAATCCTCACAAACTTCAATGCCGATGAGAGCATCAGGCATCGCTTTCGCGCGAAACAAAAGACGGGTCCCGAAGGGAACATCCCGTCCGCAAAGCCGCACGTGATCTTCGCTCGCCTGAAGGCCGCTTTGAAACCAACGCTTTTCATAAAACTCACGGCTGTTGGGCAAAAAACATTTGGGCACGGCGCCGAGAATCTCGCCTCCGGAGACAAAAACGCCGCAGTTATAAAGGGCGCCGCCTGCTCTCACCGGTAAACCGACAACCAAAGCAATGGCGTGCTCCGCGCTGAAGCGGCAAATGGCATCTAAGGCTTTCTCGGCGCCGTCAAGGAGAAGCTTTTGCCCAAAGAGATCCGCCGCGGTGTAGCCAGTGAGGCAAAGCTCAGGAAAAAGCACGACGGCAGCCCCCTGTTTTTCGGCCTCTAGGGCTTTTTTTCGAATCGCGTCGGCGTTGGCGAAGGGATCGCCGACAACAACCTCAGGGGCGGCGGCCGCCACCCGAAACATCTGAAATTGATTCATCTTTTTATCTTCGACTTTCATCTGAAATTTGCTGTTCATCAACAAGAAACATGTCCGTCAATCTGTATTTTTGGTGAATAATCCATATCTTGTGTCAAGGTTTTTTTATGTTTTTTTGTTTACAATTTGTAGACTTTTTTTACAAACTTATCAACAAGCTGTGCATGGATTTTTCACATAATTTATCCACATCGTTTTTGGCTTTCTTAAGAGAAATTCAGGAAATTATCCACAATTATTTTAGTTATCCATAGAATTATCCACTTATTTTGTGGTTTTACACAGAAACTGTATGCATTTGCATAGCAGTTATACACATTATCCACAAACGGCCATATCTTGTGTCAAGCTTTTTTTATTAAAAAATTTTGCGGTTTTCGCCGGAATCCGTTTTGTTATTTCGTCATTGCAGCCCGGATTAAGGCGTCAAAGAGCGGATGTGCTTTGTTGGGACGGGATTTAAATTCGGGATGCGCCTGGGTAGCGATGAAATACGGATGATCGGCAAGTTCAACCATTTCAACCAGTACACCGTCGGGAGATTTTCCGGAAAAAATCATACCGGCTTTTTCCAAGGTGTCCACATAGGCGTCATTGACTTCATAACGATGGCGATGCCGTTCGGTGATCTCGGTTTTACCGTAGACCTTGGCCGCTAAAGAGCCTTTTTTGAGCACGCAGGGATAAGCACCGAGGCGCATAGTACCGCCCATATTGCTGATTTTTTTCTGTTCTTCCATCAAGTTGATCACCGGCGTATCGGTGTCGGGTTCCAATTCGATGGAGGCCGCGCCGGAAAGCCCGGCCACATTGCGCGCGTATTCGATGACCGCCAGCTGCAGTCCGAGGCAAAGGCCGAGGAAAGGCACCTTGTTTTCCCTCGCGTAGCGAATGGCTTCAATTTTGCCTTCGATGCCGCGATTGCCAAAACCGCCGGGAACGACAATGCCATCGACGCCGCCTAAAATGCGGTCAATATTCTGGGCGTTTAAATCCTCGGAATGAACCCATTTGATGTCCACTTCGGTATTGTTGGCGATGCCGCCGTGGCGGAGCGCTTCCGCGACGGAAAGATAAGCGTCGTGAAGTTCCACATATTTGCCGACGATGGCAACGGTCGTTTTATTTTCCAGATTTTTGGCGTTGTAGACGAGTTTTTTCCATTCGGCCAAATCCGGCGCCTTATGGGGAAGGCCGAGTTTATCAATCACAAGGTCAGCCAGTCCCGCTTTTTCAAGCATGAGGGGAACCTCATAAAGCTCTTCGGCGTCGAGATTTTCGATGACGGCGTTTTGATCAACGTTGCAGAACAGGCTGATTTTGGCTTTCATATCCGCCTCAACCTCCTGCTCGGAGCGCAGGACAATGATATCAGGCTGAATCCCAATGGAGCGCAGTTCCTTGACTGAATGCTGGGTGGGTTTGGTTTTGAGCTCACCGGACATCGGCAGATAGGGCAGGAGCGTCACGTGAATATACAAGGTGTTTTCCGCTCCCAGATCGCCCCGGCATTGACGAATGGCTTCAAGGAAAGGCTGGCTTTCGATATCGCCGACGGTGCCGCCGATTTCGGTGATGACCACATCGGGATTGGTATCGCTCTGGGCCACGCGTTGAATGCTCTCTTTGATCTCGTTGGTAATATGCGGAATGACCTGCACGGTTCCGCCGAGATAATCGCCGTGGCGTTCTTTGGTGATGACGTTCCAATAGACTTTCCCGGTGGTGACGTTGCTGTATTGGCCGAGACTTTCGTCAATAAACCGTTCGTAATGACCGAGGTCAAGATCGGTTTCCGCACCGTCATCGGTCACGAAGACTTCCCCATGCTGATAAGGACTCATCGTCCCGGGATCGACATTGATGTAGGGATCAAATTTTTGAATCGACACTTTGATTCCCCGGGCTTTTAAAAGACGGCCCAAGGAAGCCGCCGTAATCCCTTTTCCGAGAGACGAAACAACGCCGCCGGTGACGAAAATATATTTTGTTTTCATGTTTTTGCCTCCATAAACAAAAAAATCACTGCAAAAGCGGTTTTTTTTTTGCAGTGACAGACACACTAATCAAACTAATATTATTTTACAGGATATTGCCAAGATTTCAAGGGTAAATTTGAGCGATAATCTCTTGTCAAGTGGCCGTATGACCGACGCGCCTTCGCATCAGGGCATATGAACATTGGGCAAGAGTAACGGTCATGAGTACGTCATGCGATAGCATGGCGTACGAATGGCCGCCGAACCCGGCAAAGGGTTCGGGATTATCGCGTCACTTACGAAATGTTTGACCGACGCGCTTGCGCGTCGGGGCAGACGGACATTGGGCAAGAGTAACGGACATGAGTACGTCATGCGATAGCATGGCGTACGAATGGCCGCCGAACCCGGCAAAGGGTTCGGGATTATCGCGTCACTTGCGAAATGTTTGACCGACGCGCTTGCGCGTCGGGGCAGACGGACATTGGGCAAGAGTAACGGACATGAATATATATACTTCGCGGTCAGCATGTTATTTCTCGAATAAAAATAAATATTGCATCGCCAAGCATGGCAAACGACGACGTGTCCGCAAAATCGCGAGAAAAGATATCCCTTAACTTTCCTCTCTCTCACGCATCAGCGCGTGAAACTTCGCCGCTCCGCCGGTCTCGGTAAGGGCGGCAAGTTCTTCTTTGATATGGCCAAGCCGGTCCCTGTCGCAAAGAAGCGTGATTCGGTCTCCGGCGTGCAGCACCGTCCCACCATGGGGAATGATGACGTCGCCATCGCGGCGCACCTCCACCGCCAGGCAGGTCTCGGGCCACATAATTTCAGAAACAGCGGTATCATCGAGAAGAGCACCGTCACTGACGGTCACATTCACCAGGGTTTTTTCCGAGGTGCCGCCTTCGGTGACGGGATGCACCGCATGCTCACCCTGGGAGACCATATTGTGCAGCAGCGCGTCAAACAGCGGCTCAGACTTGAAGAGAGACGCCACCAATTCGGCGATAAAAACGACCATCACGGTATAGACCAGATGATTGAGACTGCCGGTCAGTTCCACCGCGAGAACGACGGCTGTGAGCGGTGCCCGGCAAATGGCCGCGAAATAGCCTGCCATCGCCAAAATGACAAAATTGTTGATCAGCGTGACATCCAGCCCCGCCGTTCGCATCACAAAATGGGCATAAATTCCGCCGACATAAGCCCCCAAAACCATCATCGGCGCCAGGGAGCCTCCCGGCGCGCCGGAAGCAAAGCAGATCATCGAAAAAACAAATTTAACGACAAAATAAACCAGCATGATTTTTAAGCCGAGCCCGCCGCCGGTGAGTATTTCAAGCATGTTATGACCGTCTCCCTGCACAACGGGCATCACAAATCCCATGATGCCGGCAAGCATAAAAGGAATAATCGGATGAAACCGCTTCGGAATTTTCGAAGGAATTTTGTCATAGCACTTCTGAGTCAAAAACATCGCTCGGTTAAACAGCACACCGGCAACACCGATGAGCAGACCGAGAAAAAGCACATGCCCGATATATTTAAGCTCCAGCGAAGCGGTCAAAGGAATGTGAAACACCGGAGACATGCCAAAAATCCATTTGGACACAAAATCCGCTGAAACGGCAGCCGCCATCGCCGAGAAAATCATCGTGATTGAATAGTCCTTGTGCATTTCCTCCAACGCAAAGACCACGCCGGAAAGCGGACAATTAAACGCGGCGGATAAGCCGGCACTGGCACCGCAGGTAATCAGATAACGCTCTTGGAGATTATCCTGTTTTAAGACGCGGGATACGCCTTTTCCGGCCATGGCGCCGAGCTGCACCGACGGACCTTCCCGCCCGACAGAGAGCCCCGCGACAATACAGAGCAAACTGCCGACGAGCTTTCCGATGATCACCTTGAGCCAGGGCATATCAAAATAGCCTTTCAGCTCCCCTTCCACCTGAGGGATGCCGGAGCCCGCGATATAAGGCTCCCATTTGATGAGCGCCGCCACCACAAGAGCTATCACAAGCAGCAACACGAAATAAAACGGGATGAGCCAGCCGTCAGCCGCGTTCAATAAAAATCCGCGAAGATCGGCGGAATAAGCCATTGCGATACGATAAACGACGGCCACAGTTCCGGCTGCGACGCCGACGATGACGCCAAGTCCCGAAAGTCTGAGCCTGTTCTTGCGCGTGTCTTCTGTGAGATAACCGATGATTTTGGATGAATCATCCTGTGCCATAATCATTCCTTTCCGGCATCGACGAGATCATCATGTCAAGACACACCCGGCCGATGCATTGATTATTTTAACTTGCTAAGATTTGAATATACACCGTCTATTGTATCATAAAACGATCCCGTCCGTTTGAGAAATGCCGGACAAAACTTCATGACAGTCAACCCTTAATCTTCGGCTAAAATGCTCTGTTGCACGATAGACATCATGACGGCATGATCATGAGATGATTTTCATCGGGCCTATCACTCAAAACCGACGGCGTCATTGTCGCCGATGGATTTGACGATGGATTTTTATCTAATCTTGTCATGACGGTTTTTCCAATATAAAACACCCTCAAACAGACATCGATGATCCTGCTTGAGGGATTTAAAATTGAATGGATTAGATAAACGCAGCCGAAAAGCTTCACGTGATGACTGAGCTTTTCGGTTGCCGCCAAGCTTTGAAAACAAAAGATATCTTTTATTCCGGCATGTTTTTGTAGAAAATTTCAAGCATTTCCGCGGTGGAGGCTGCACCGGGATCAAGATGACCCACAGCCCGTTCACCGAGGCGCATCGCGCGGCCTTTGGTGGCAATCATATTACGGGTGGACTCAAGGCCCGCTTTGCCCGCTTCCACGGCCTTGGCCATCGCTTCTTTCGGCGCGTCTCCCGCTTCATTGGCAGCCTTTAAGGCGTCCAGCGCCGGCATCAGGGTATCGTTCATCGTCTTTTCGCCGGTGGTGGATTTTCCGCGTTTTTGAATAATGGCAATGCCTTTGTCCATCATCTGGATAAACTCATCGAAGGT
Source organism: Eubacteriaceae bacterium (assembly GCA_017405085.1). Taxonomy (GTDB): domain Bacteria; phylum Bacillota; class Clostridia; order Eubacteriales; family Eubacteriaceae; genus RUG12931. The sequence continues at coordinate 14,312 of JAFRBB010000021.1, read as the reverse complement.
CGCTCCTTCATCGGGGCCTTTTGATTTAATCGGCAAGCCGAATTTCATGAAAAAGCTGCCGTACAGGGGACCGGCGGAACCACCGACTTTGTCGAGCAGGGCCTTGCCGACATTTTTGTAGAAGGTGTTAACGTTTTCCTGAGACCATTCGTCAACGTGTTTGGCCACTTCGCGAAAACCGATGGATAAATTCATGCCGTGATCGCCGTCGCCGATAGCGGAATCAAGATCCGTAAAATATTCTTTTCGTTCTTCCGCCCAAGGAATGAGATCATTGACGACGTCGATAAAATACTGTTTGTCTAAAATATAATCGGCCATACAGACTCCTTTGTATAAAATGAGTAAAGGCGGACGGCTTTCCGTCCGCCGATGTAAATGTTGTGATTAAACCTGTGTGAAATAGGGCGCGTTGCAGGGATAGTCGAGCAGTTCTTTGAGTTCGTCATCAAGCTTGACCAAGGTGACGGACATCCCGGCCATATCCATGGACGCGGCGAAGGGACCGACAAGGCCTTTGTAGATCTTAATGCCTTTTTCTTCCAAAATCTGCGCGACGCGACGGAAGCAGATGTGAAGGTCCATCAGCGGCGTGGCGCCGAGACTGTTGACCAACACGTAGACTTCGTCACCGCTTTCATAGGGCAGATCTGCCAAAATGGGCGCCATGATTTCATCGATGACCGCGTCGGCGGGTTCAATTTTGCCGCGGCGCACACCGGGTTCTCCGTGGATGCCCATGCCGATTTCCATATCGCCGTCTTCCATCTCAAAAATCGGACCGCCTTTGGACGGAAGTGTGGCGGAAGACATGGCGACACCCATCGAACGGGTGACATCGTTGCAATGGGAAGCCGCTTCGACCACTTCATCCAGATCTTTGCCCATGGCCGCTGCGGCGGCTGCGGCTTTGAAGACAAAGAAGTCACCGGCAATCCCGCGGCGATCAGCAATATTTTCAGAAGAGACCACATCATCGGTCACCAGGACGGTTTCAACGCGGATATCATCTTCTTCGTCGGCCTGTTCGGCACCCATATCAAAGTTCATGACATCGCCGGCATAGTTCCCGTAGAGATAAATGACGCCTTTGCCGTTATCCACGGCGCGGGCAGCGGCATAACAAGGATCCGGAGACGGTGAGGTGTTGATATTGCCGATGACGGCGGCATCGGCAAAGCCTTCGCCGACATAGCCCAAAAACAGCGGTTCATGACCGGAACCACCGCCAATGACCACGCCGACTTTGTCTTTGGTTCCGGCGTCTTTAGCCAGAACAACACGGCCTTGAGCTTCTTCGCTGTCATCCATTTTGACAAAAGTTCCGTGGGCAGCCACATAACCTTCGAGCATTTCCTTTTCAACGTCATAAGGATCGTTGATTAACCGTTTCATTACCATAATATTATCCTCCTCGTGTTAAAAATCGCAGGCAAACAATCATCGCGTCTTCGAAAAATGTTCCGGAGGGCTTTATCATTTTCCCGCAAGTTTTTATATCACGGCTTTCGCCGGATAAAACTTAAACCTTGTGCAGCTGGGCAGCGAGCTTGGATTCTTCAATAACCTCTTCGGCGGTTTCGGCGACACACGCTTTGACCACGCCGTAAAAAGCGCCTTCCACCAGTGGAGCGTCGACAATATGGACCTTTTCCTGCAGTTCTTCGTCAACCATTTCAATGGCTGTTTCGGTGCTGAGCACGGAGCTGCCGAGATCGCAATAAACCAGAATATTTTTGAGTTCCGCCATTTCTTCGATGGCTTCCATGACGTTCATCGCGTTGGTACCGAGGCGTCCGTCACCGGTTCCTCCCACCGCTTTGATGACAACATTGTCGTCTGCCATTTCACCGATGAGTTCGGCGACGCCATTGGCAAGCTGTTCACTGTGAGATACCAAAATAATGCCGTTTTTTGCCATGTGAATCCTCCTTAACGAAAACTTTTGCGTTGAATTGATTTGGTTGCTATGCTTATTGTATCAGAATATAGTGTAAAGGACCACCAAAACCTGCTAATATGACGGATAAAATGCCGCAATTTTCGCTTCATTTCGGATTTTATCCCTTTGCTTAAATTTTTTGACCGCGTCAGTCGAGCAGCCGCGCAAGGCCTTCTGGATCGGTCGCAAAGCGCATGGCTGTGTCCCGGGAAACGGTGCCCTCACGAACAAGGGAGGCCAAATGGGTTGAGAGGGTGTGCATGCCTTTGTCCCGTCCCGTCTGAAGAACGGAAGGAATCTGATGGGTCCTGCCCTCACGAATCATGCTGCGCACGGCGGAAGTCGCCACAAGCACTTCATGGGCAGGTCTTCTGCCGCCGCCGATCGCCGGCATCAGGCGTTGACAAACCACACCGCCGATGACAGCGGCAAGCTGGGTTCGGATTTGTCTTTGGCCTTCGGCGGGAAAGACATCGACCATGCGCTCAATACTCTCGGCCGCGCTGGTGGTGTGCAGGGTGGATAACACCAGATGCCCGGTCTCCGCGGCGGTCAGGGCCGCCTGAATGGTTTTTTGGTCGCGCATTTCCCCCACCATAATGACATCGGGATCCTCTCTGAGGGCGTCGACCAGGGCATGCGCGAAATCGGCGACATCGGTGCCGACTTCCCGTTGATGAATGAGCGCGTTTCTGTGAGAGAAAAGATACTCCACCGGCTCTTCAATGGTGACGATGTGCCCGCCTTCGCGCTCGGCAATATCGGTGACCATGGCCGCCAGCGTCGACGATTTGCCGCTTCCCGTTGGCCCCGCGATAATCACCAATCCCGAAGACAGCCTGGACAACTGCGAGATGACAGCGGGAAGTCCCAGCTCCTGAAAGGAAGGCACGCGCATCGGCAGCAGCCGGATTGCCGCGGCGATTCCGCTTTGAGTGGGATAGAGATGAACCCGCAGACGGACGCAGGTAGAAGCGCTGACACCATAATCAAAAGACTCACCCCGGGCGAGGCGAGCCTTGGCGTCATCGGTCAAAAGCTCATCCAAAGCCCCGGCGGTGAGGGCCTGCTTATCCCGGACAGCGCAAAAAAGCCTGCCGTCTTTTCTGAAATGCGCGTTGGGAACGGTGATATGAATGTCTGAACAGCCCTGTTTTTCGGCCGCGGCAACGAGTTGACTGATAACGCTCATGAATGCTTTCCCTGAAAAATGTTCAATGTGCCGGCAAGGATAAAACGCTCCGGCAGTTAACTTCCGGTATGGCTTCCCCGGGTAAAATCGCGCTGACGCAGGGCGGTCCGGAGAATCACCTGGGCTCTGCGGTATTTATCCAGCCGTCTGTAATCATCCTTCGTCGGTTCCGGAAGTCTTCCCAAATCCATATTGTGATCAAGATCCGCCAATTTGATCAGTGTGGCCTTGGCGTTGGACGCCACGCGTTGAATGTATTTGTCGTAGGATTCGCCTTGTTGACGGGTTAAAACCTGGACGATTTGTACGGTATCGAAGTCGATTCCCGCGTCCAATAGCGATTTAACCGTCATTTCGCTGTCCTCAAGCACATCGTGCAAAAGCGCTGCCACGCGCAGTGTCGGATCTTTGAAGCGCTGAGCCACACGCAAAGGATGGCATAAATATGGCTGACCCGCTTTATCAACCTGTCCATCATGGGCTTTTTGGGCCAAAGCGTACGCTTTTTCCCACTGATCACCGGTGTAACCACAGTCTTTCATTTTATCCCCCTTCTATAGAAATAAGCACATCTGCCGATAATACAACCAATTGAATTCATGTTTTTTTGAAGCGCTCTAAAAAAGATGCGTGACGTTTTCTTTATTGTTTTTTTTACAAAATCATTATAGTACAGGTTTACATTTCATTTCAAAGCTTTTTCATCAAAAAACACAATAGTGTCATAATTTGAAAATAAATTGACTCATTTTCATAAAATTAGACTTGAATCATTCAATTTGTTTGGATATAATAGCTAAAAAATAAATTGAGCATCGCTCACAATGCGTAAGGTGCCCGGGTCACGGCTCGGGAGAATAGGGAATCGGGTGAAAATCCCGAACGAACCCATCACTGTAATCCGAAGATGATTGCAATTTGATCAATCATTAAGGCAAAGCGGATATGCCACTGTTTTCAACAAATCGAAAATGGGAAGGCGCTTTGCCCGCGGTAAGTCAGGAGACCTGCCTTACAACGCATGGCTCTATGGATGACGGTAAAGTTCATAGCCGAATCCTTTTATTCGGCTGTGAACTTTTTTGTTTGCCGACATCCGGACGAGTCGTTTTTTGTTTGACGGCAATAGCGCCGTCATTTTAAATGCGGTTTGCCGGTATCGATGCCGCGGCGGTCAGGGACTTCATCATTTGAGTCTGTTCTTTGCGTTTTTATAACCTATAACCGTCTTCCCCCAGACTGAAAAACGCGGGTTACGGCCGCCGCTTATGCAAGTACCGATTGGTGTAACGAACCCCCTGGCAGAACGTCCGAGATTCCCCGCCGAACCGGATGCTCATGGTAATTCGCCGGGCGATTTTCCCTAAAATGTCCAGGCCGTATATGCCATTTCATGATATGATATGCCCATAACGAAAGGTCTCAAATCGAAAGATTATCTTTTAAACACCAAATCGAAAGGAAGTCACCCTTCATGAAAGTCCATTTTACCTATCCCTCCGCCGACGGCCGCACCTTAATCCACGCCATCAGATGGATTCCCGACGAGAAAAAGCCCGTCGGCATCCTGCAAATCGCCCACGGCATGGTCGAATTTATCGATCGCTACGATGAATTTGCCCGATTCCTAAACCAAAAAGGCTATGTGGTTGTCGGCAATGATCATCTGGGCCACGGTCAGTCCGTTGAGAGCGAAAATGACCTTGGCTATTTCGGAGACAACGGTTCTGACAACCTCATTGCCGATATCCACACCCTCAGAACGCGCACCCAAGGCGATTATCCGGGCTTGCCCTATTTTATGCTGGGCCACAGCATGGGGTCATTCCTGCTGAGAGCCTACCTCGGAACGTATGCCGAAGGTCTGGCAGGCGCCATCATCATGGGTACGGGTCAGCACAATCCCGCCGTGCTTTTGGCAGGCCGCGTCATATCAAAAATTGTTGCTTTTTTAAAGGGCGCGCGCTACCGCAGCAACCTTTTGACCGGCATGGTCCTCGGTGGATTTAACAAGGCTTTTGAACCTGCCGAAACCCCTGTTGACTGGCTGACAAGAGATACGGCCATTGCCCGGGCCTATGCCGAAAATCCCCTCAATAACTTTCGCTTTACTGCTTCGGCCTACAATCAGATGTTCGGCGTTTTTTCCGTTGCTGAGTCGGTCAAAACGGCAAAAGCCATTCCGGAGGATTTGCCCATGCTCATCATTTCGGGCTCGGATGATCCCGTCGGCGCTTTCGGAAAAGGAGTGCGCAAAGCCCACGCGAGATATCAAAAACGCGGAATGCGCGACTTAACATTAAAATTGATCGCGTCTGCCCGCCATGAAGTATTAAATGAAATCAATCGTAATCAAACCTATCAATATATATTCAATTGGATGAAAGAGAGGTAATCATCATGTCCAAATTAACCCTTGAAGAAACCGTCAAACGCATTGAACCCAAATCCACAGAGTGGGAAGAAAAAGCCGCAAAACACGTTGAAGCGCTGGCTATGCCGCCCTGGGCCCTTGGTGATGTATGCCGCCTGGGCGTTAAAATCGCCGGCATGCAGCGCACCGTCGATATCGACGTCTCAAAGAAAATGATCTTCACCATGGCTGCCGATCACGGAGTTGCCGATGAAGGCGTGTCGGCCTTCCCTCAGGAAGTGACCGTTGAAATGATGAAAAACATCGCCTTGGGCGGTGCCGGTGTCAATGTCCTCGGCCGCGCCGCGGGGGTTCAGGTTCGTCTGGTAGACATGGCTGTCAAAGAAGATTTCCCTGAGCTTGCGGAAAAAGGCGTCATCATCGATCACAAAATCACCCATTGCAGCGAAAACATGCGCAAAGGTCCGGCCATGACCCGGGAACAGGCCATCGCAGCCATCGAAGCCGGCATTGACCTGGCCGACAAAGCCATCAATGAAGAAGGCGTGAAAATGCTCGGAACCGGAGAACTCGGTATCGGCAACACCACACCGGCCTCTGCCGTTGTCGCCGTCATGGGCGGCTATCCCGTCACCGACATCACCGGCCGCGGCACCGGCGTGGATGACGAAGGACTTCGCAATAAAATTCAGGTCATCCAAGACGCCATCAATCTCAACAAGCCGGATCCCAACGACGCCATTGACGTCCTCTCCAAAGTCGGCGGCTATGACATCGCCGGCATCGCCGGTACCATTTTGGGCGCCGCGGCCAACAAAACCCCGGTTGTCGTCGACGGCTTTATCTCCACCGCCGGCGCTTTAATCGCCAAAGGCATCTGCCCTGAAGCCGCGGACTACATGATTGCCTCTCACAAATCAGAAGAACCGGGTCACGCACTCATGTGGAAAACCTTGGATATGAAACCGCTGCTTGATTTGGGCTTCCGTCTGGGTGAAGGCACCGGTGCCGCTGTTGCCATGCACATTTGCGAATGCTCCGCTAGAATCATGAATGACATGCTCACCTTTGAAGAAGCGGAAGTCACCAACGCGAATGCTTAAATCATTTCAGAAATTAAAAAAATCCCCAAAATACGCGAAAAGCATATTCGGGGATTTTTTGTTTGTCCGGAACAGAACCCACGGTCTGAGCGCAATTGATCGGGTTTAAACATAAGCGTCATGTCGCGCGAATTACCCTGGCGTTTATTCATCTTCAAGGCGGGAAACTGCCAGCACGTCGCCCATTTTAACATGATAATCGCTATCCGGCAAAATGCGCTTGCCGTCGCGGCGGACCACGACAATAATCGCACCGGATTCATCTTCGATATCGTGAATGGTTTTACCGATCCAATTGCTGTCGATGTCCACAACCATCGTATGCAGATGAATTTCCTGATCATCGGTTTTGCCGGCCATTGCCGCGTACTGTTCCACAAAGCCAGCGGAAATAATACCGGTGGGCAGTGCCACGGCGCCGACACCGAGAAACGCGATGACAATCGCCATCGCCTTGCCGATGGGCGTCACCGGATAAATATCTCCGTATCCGACGGTGAGCAGCGTCGAGACGCTCCACCAAATGGCGGAAAAGGCGTTTCGAAAAACGTTTGGCTGGGCGTCATGCTCGGCATGATACATAAAAAGCGACGAAGCAAGCACCAGAATGAGGATGATAAACACCGATGAGAAAATCTGATTGCGCTTTTCATATAAAACCGTCTTGATGACATTGAAGCTGTCGTATTGGGCGTTAATCCGGAACAGATGAAAAATACGCACCACCCGGAGCATTCGAAAAGCCACAAATCCCGACAAAAAGAAAAAAGGCAGGATCGTTAAAAGCTCAATAATGCCGTCAAAAGATCGGATAAACAACCACTTCGCGCGGGCGGGAGACACATCGGGAAACAAAAATTCCGCCGTCCAAATGCGCAGCGCATACTCAATGCAAAAAATAATAATTGTGATGAATTCAATATTTTTTAATATCGGCATCCAGGGATTAAACTCACTGAAGGTGAGCATGATCATAACGGTGATGTTGATGATAATTGTCGCGGCAATACCGATGTCAAAAAGTCTGCTCGGTATATCGCTTCGATTTCCGATTTGAAGCATTGAAAAGACGCGTTTTTTTAATGCTTGGTATTCCATGATTGTTTATTTCCCTTTTAAGCTGCCATCACAGTCGATGAACGATATTATTTAAATTATTATAACATAGTTCCTATCCGAAAAGAATAACCCTTTAACACCGAAAGCATATCATCAGAATTACTCTTATAAAGCCAATCTATCAATCCCCGTTAGAAAATAGGTCCTTTCGAAAAATAGTCGTAAGATGTTTTTTGATCGGCAAACGCTTCTGCGTTGATCATATGCTTTCAACAACGAAAGATTTCTCCGACAGTTTCATCATTGCTTATATGTTTATCCAATCTCACCGCATAACGATGTTTTATACTAAAAAAAGTCCGCCGATTGGCGGACTCTCTTTATCTAGACGATCGCTTTTTTATTTTTTAGTGGTTAAATGTTTTTAAATTAAGCAACTGCCGGGAAGAAAGCGTTGACGAGGAAAGTCATGATAAAGATGGCTGTGGCAGGATTATCGATATGAGAATCAGTACCGCAGTTGATCATGTTACCTTCAACATCACCGATGATCGCAGCGAGTGTACCGAAGACAACACCGATGATCAGAGCCAAGAATGCGTTGTGTGTGGTCGCATAGCTCTGAACGGTAGCTTCAGCAGCAATAATCACAATGTGGTGGCATCCGAAGAACGGTTGACCGGCAACGGCAAATGTGAGGCCGATAGCAGCGGTACCGAAGATGAGGACATGATAGAGACCTGCGAAAACAGAAGGATCAAGTCCTGCGCCTTCAACAACACCGAGATAGACACCGGCAACAACCAAACTATAGGTGATACCGATCACGATGGTGTTGTAGAGAACATCACCAGAGCTGATGAATTTATCGCTTGTGCGGAGTTTACCGCCGAATGCGAGACGAGCAACGATAGCGGATACGAAAACGGTGAATCCGGGGCCGTCTGTGACGAGGCGGGGAGAAAGGGTTCCGGCAAAGAGATTATCAACAACAAGACCTTTGAATAAGCAGCCGAGAACACCGAAAGCACCACCGACGAGTAAGACGTCGAATTTGTTTAATCCGGCTAAAGCGGTAACGATATCAGCACCGTTTTCCATGTAGCCTTTTTTCTTTGCGTAAGCAGCTGCAGCAACAGCGCCGGCGAAAGAAATGTGGGGGCCGAAGAAGGAACCGAATGCGAGGTGGTTAACCAAAACAGCGGAAGCGTCTGTCGCGCCGCACATTCCGGCAACAGCACCGACAATTGAGAATACCCCAGTAAGGATAAAGGCCGGGACACCACCGATAGCAGCCGCAAATGCGCCGCCACCAAATGAAGCAATAATAGACCAAAGATTCATAAAATAATACCTCCTCTAAAATGAAATAAAAAAGGCGATGTCTGTTGATAAGCTTATTTTAAACCAGCATGGATGAAATCGTAAAACAGATTCTTTTACAACGCACCACAACCTTAAGTTGTGTTACATTGTGACAAAGTTTATTTACATTTCATATAAACTGTGACCGCGGTTTCAGTCATTATTAAGATTGAACATCATTCATAGATTGTCCGGATCAATCTCATTGTGTATAAAGGCCTCAACCTCCGGTGAAAGCGTCGCTCCCTTTGCCGTCACCAGGGACACTTCGATACAAACGTGATCCTCCGCTTTAAAAATAACCGGAATGCTCACAACATCTTCGGTTTTTAATCTTTTGAACACGGATTGGATCGACACACCGACACTGCCGCTCAGACAAATATAATCGGGAAATTCCAAAATATTCACTTTGCTGATGTGTCCGGCGGAAATCTTTAACCGCCTGATAAAATATTGATTGTAATCATTGAAAATATCAATCACTGTCAGCGGATATCGGGCAAGGGTTTCCGGTGTAATGCTTTTTTCTCCGGCGAGGGGATGTTCCCGGGAGACCACCGCGCAAAAATCGCTTATAGAGATCTTCCGATGCACAGTGAGGGTCTCGGGAGGCGCGGCCCCAAGATACGCCGCTTCGTATCTGCCGCTTAACATGCGCTCGATGATAATGTCGTTATCGAGAACTTTGTATTCCACCTCCACCTCGGGATATTTTTGCTTATATCGGCTCAAATGATGCACATTGTCCGAAAAGGCGACGATCGGCGGCACTGTCACCGATAATTTTTTTCGATTGGCCTCCCGGGACACAGCGCGGTTTAGCTCGCGGAAAGCTTCATTTACCTTGGCAAAGTGCTCATAGAGGGCAATCGCCCGGGCCGTCGGCTCCACGCCACCGGGAGTGCGGTTAAACAAGGGGAATCCGATTTCCGTTTCCAGGGCATGAATGGATTTGCTGAGACCCTGTTGGGAAATAAACAGCATCTTGCTGGCGCGGGTCATATTTTTATCTTGGAAAAGTTGCATAAAATATTGAATTTGTCTGATTTCCAATGGCTATCCTCCCTTTTTGAAATCGGGCGATTCATCTGTCGCCCTGGAGATCATCTCACGATCAAGCGCCATTTTCTCATTGCTGTTTTTCGCCGTCACTCAATTCAGTACGCGACACAAACGCTAATGCTTTGTTCGTTTTTTGTCATAATACCGCTTCGAAAGTTTACTAAAAGCTTTTGCTTATAGTTTTATCAATACACTCTCTTCTTGGCAAGAGACTAAAGCGTTTGATTCGGGTTAATTTTTAGAATGATCAAAGCGAAATATTGTATTAAAATTCGTACATTTTTTTGTCTTCTTTTTGTTTGTCGATTGTATAGATATAAAACTTAGGATATAATGCTTTTAAACACTATAAAATTCTTTTTAAGGAGAGCAACATTGAAATCAGCAAAAAAAAGAAAGCTTCCGCTTTTACCGCGGCTTTTAATCGGCATCGCCTCTGGTATTGTCATCGGAAGTCTGGGCACTGTTTTTGGTATCGCGGACACCCCGGTCTTTCTGGGATTTATGTCCGTTGTTCAAACCTTCACGAATCTCTTTTCCACCTTCCTCAATTTCATCATTCCCCTTTTAATCTTATCATTTGTCACCATCGGTCTTGCGGACCTTGAGAAAAAAGCCAACAAACTCTTCAGCATTACATTGCTTTTGGCCTACAGCTCAACCATCCTTGCCGGAACCATTGCCTTTTTGGTCGGTTCAGCGCTGCTTCCCACGCTCATCAGCGTCATTAACGGCGGCGCCATTGAAGGCGCCTCATTTGATCCGCTGTTTACCATTGAAGTGCCGCCGATTATGGGCATCATGACGGCGCTTGTGTTTGCCTTCACCGTCGGACTCGGCATCGCCAACATGAAGGGGGAGCGCGGACAAACGCTCTATCGCCTCATTGATGATTTACGCGCGATTGTCGAGATGGTCCTCGAAAACATCATCATTCCGATCATCCCCTTTTATATCGCCGGCACATTTTGCAAAGTCGCGGCTTCAGGCTCTTTGATTCCGACCGTTCTCATGTTCGCCAAGCTTTATATTTTAATCCTGCTCCTTCAATGGGGATACATTCTCGTTCAATTTATCATCGCCTCGATTTTCCGTGGCGAAAACCATTTGAAGGATCTCAAAAATATCATTCCGGCCTATCTCACGGCTCTCGGGACCCAATCCTCGGCGGCGACAATTCCCGTCAATCTGAACGCTGCCAAAGCGAATAATATGAGCGAGGATGTGCGCAATTTCGTCATTCCCCTTTGCGCCACCATTCATTTGGCCGGTGATACCATCTGCTTGACACTGGGCTCCATGGGGATTATGTACGCTTCCGGCATGCAGCCGACCTTTGCGACCTTTATGCCTTTTATCGCCATGCTCGGCGTGACCATGGTCGCGGCCCCCGGTGTCCCCGGCGGCGGCGTGATGGCTGCCCTCGGCATTATCAAATCGATGCTCGGCTTTACCGACGGCATGTCCGAACTCATCATCGCCCTTCATCTCTCCCAGGACAGTTTTGGTACTGCCTGCAACATCACCGGAGATCAAGCTATCGGCATCATCGTCGACCGTTTTTATCAAAAAATGGATAACAGCAAAAAGCCGGATCATAAAGAACCGGCCTTACAAAATACAAATGAAACAAACGCATCAGACGATGCGGACGTCAACGGCGTCAAACCCAACGTCGATTCCCAAAAGCCCGATGTCGCCATGGATTCGGCGACGGATAACACGCAAGCGTAAACCGCTGATAAACGAAGCGAATTTTAATAACCCGCTAAAAATCAAAAATCCGGCGCATGCCGGATTTTTTGATTGCCGCGGAAGGGTCGATTAAAATTTTCCGCGTCTATTATTCGAACGATTGGTACGTTTTTCTTTTCGTTTTCCGTGGGTCGCAATACGATAGATGATGAATATCAGCAGAAGGCCCAACGTTCCGATGCCGGCATATTCGATTAAACCGTAAACCGAGGGATTGGTAAAATATGTGCTGATACCGCCGGTCGATTGTTTCTTCACCTCTTTAACCGTATTATATGAAGCCGGAATCACCGGGTGTCCGGAATTATCGGAGCTAAAGCTCTTCATATAAACCATCAGCGCTTCCCAATCCTTGACTTCTTTTCCCGTTTGGTCATGAACAACCCCGTCATCAACGGTATTAAATGATGTGCCGTTTTTGTCCATATAGTTTAAACTGATTAACCATTTGAGATTTTTAGTGAAGGACTCAAACAGTTTAAGGGAATAACGCGTGGTAACAATCGGATACATTTTATTGTTATCCAAGGGTTCATAACCGCCGTCGTTGTTTTCAACTTCAACAACCGTTGCCCGGTTTAACGGCAGCCTGTACATATCATATTGATACCGGATTCCCGAAAACATAAATTGTCCTACCGGAAGAATTGGGCCGGCGACCAGATCCGCTTCAACCAATTTACGGATGTCAGAGCCCTTCAAATATGTTTTGATTATCGAAGAACCCGCCGTACCGTCGGCGCCGCTGCCGATGCTGAGCATGCCGTAGGTGTTGTAAAGAGAAATGTCTCCTTTATAAATCGTATCGCGAATACATCCCGATATCATCCATCCGATGGGTTTGTTTTCGTCTTTCACGTCCTTGCCGACGACTTCTCTGAAAGCATCGGTGACGAAAGCCCCAAGATCCGAATTGTGATACGTGCCAACCATTTGATCCCGGGTTTCAAAATTTTTATTGCTCCGCGCGACAATGTCGTTAAATTTCACCCCATAAAGGTCGAGATATTCATCCTGCACGTTTTTTTCATAGGCGGTGATTTGAGATTTGATCGCTTCGTTTTCTTTCAGCTTATCGTCAACGGGGATAAGCTTCGTTTCCTTAACGCTCTTTTTATCAATCTGATAATCCAAAAGCCCCAAGTATTCACCGTAGCATCCGGTGGAAACAATCACCGTATTGTTGGCACCGATAATGGCCTCCTTCAGCGGGCGGTGCGTGTGAGAACTAATGATGACATTGATGCCTTCAACCTGCTCGGCCAACTGTTCATCCTCGGATTTGGATTTGTCGGATGATGTGCCGCAATGGGAAAGACAAATGATGACGTCCACGCCTTGATCTTTCAAAGCCGAAACGCACTGACGCGCGATTTCCGTTTGATCGGCAAAGGTGACATCGCCGCCGTCAATCACACTGCTTGACGCTTGTTTTCCCATCAAACCGAACAAACCGATTTTAACGCCGTTCTTTTCAAGAATCTGGATATTGGTACCGTGTTTTTCCATCACGGCTTTTAACGCTTTTGAGTCTTCGCTCTCACCATATTGAATATTGGATGAGACAATCACCGGCAGTTTCTGTCCGGCAGCGGAAGCCTCGATGGAGGCCGCCAGACTTTTCAGCCCGTCGTCAAATTCATGATTGCCGAGGGTAGTCGCGTCAAAGCCCATCTTGCCGAGTAAAGCAAGATCCGATCCTTTTGATTTAAAAATCGCGTTAAATAGTGAACCGTGGGAATAATCTCCACCGTCAACGACAACCATGGTGTCGGATTTGTTGTCGTCAATGGCGGTTTTGAGTCTTGCATATCCGCCGACGGTTTTGTTGTTGCCTTGGTCATCTCTAACTTGAAAAGGTAATTCGTTGGAATGCAAATCCTGCGTGAACAAAATACGAAGGGTTTTTCCGCTATTGGTTGTGTTTTTGTTCTCCTGAGCCAAAGCCGGTGTGACCGCGCCGAAAAGAACCGCGGCCGTCGCCGCAATCATCACGAAAGGCTTGATCAGTTTCGATGTTCGTTTTTTCATCACTTCCCCCTTTTTTCTAGTGATCTATTGTATCTAATCGACATTAGACATGAAAGTAATAAGAAAATAACTTATCTTTATATTATAACGAAAAGCGCCGTTTTTGAAAAGGTCTCATCGGTTTTCTTCATAAAAAACAAACGTACAGGCTTCAGTCATTCCCTTGATGACTCATCCATTTAATCATATCACTAAAACAGATCTCTTTTGGTTGATCATTATGTGTTACCGTAAAAAGATTTTATTTATCAACTAAGCAGTCATGTGTCTGAGACTATGTGAATAAAAAAAAGACGCCGCAACGTTCTATCCTCCCAGGCAGTCACCCGCCAAGTACTTTCGACGCTAAAGAGCTTAACTTCTGTGTTCGGGATGGGAACAGGTGTGGCCTCTTTGCTATCGTCACGACGTCAATTTTAGCTTTTT
>JAFRBB010000020.1 GCA_017405085.1 Eubacteriaceae bacterium | reverse complement strand
TTTACACCTATTTTGATGAGATCAATGCCGAACCGGTCGTGTTTCACTGGACGTGGCACTTGGGCGACATTGATCCTGCTGAATCAGTCAAAGCCGAGACATTATTAGAAATGTCCAACTAATTGAAAAGTAATACACTAGTGATTAAACACCGGAACAAGATGAACAAGGTGCCTTAGCAAAATACTCCGTGAGGTCAAAGACGACGAATCGCGCTGTCGCGGAAAAAAGTTTTTTGGCGAGGAGTTTGACGGGATGGTCAGGCAACATGTAAAACTCAGAGGAGAATTTGGCCCTTTGGGAAGACCAAGCGCGCGTTGATTTCAACCGAAGAAAACACTTAGAACATAGTAAGAACATACTTAGAACATTCGAAGTACATGCTTAGAACATTCGAAGTACATGCTTAGAACATTCGAAGAACATACTCAGAACATTCAAGGAGGTGACAAGCGAAAAATCATGGAAGGCAAACGGTTTATCACAAAGGATGTGCTGTGCCAAACGACCTATTGCGACATGAATTACACGGAAAAATGCTGTATATTTATCTGGTCCTTTCGGCCGACAATGACGGTTTTGTCGGTAATCCCCAAAAGATTCAACAGACCTATACCTACAACCGTAAAGCGCTCTCCGTTTTGGAAAAAACGGCTTTATTATCACGTTTTCCAGTAACGTGTGCGTGATGACCCACTGGTACATGATGAACAAAGTGCCGCCGCCCAAACATATCGCCACCATTTACACAGCCGAGAAAGCGCGGCTTCGCGTTGATCAAAACGGCGACTATCATCTCATCGCTAAATCGAGCGGCGAGACGGAGGGTCTCCCGGGCGGAGCCGAGCGCATCACGGCAGCCGACGAGCAGCGCAATAGAATAAAAGAAAATAGAATAGAATAGAATAGAAGAGAAAAGAAACATCACAAAGAAACCGAAATCCAAGATCAAAAAGAACAACTCGGCTGTTGACACAGCCGAAGTTTGTGGAGATGCGGGCTTTAAATATAAAAAAGCTTACGCCGATGATCCAAAATCGATGGCTTTGGCTTCGAGAGCCAAGACAGTGTCACTCACTCAAAAACACCTTGAACAAAAATGCTCGCTACCGGTCTCTTTCCCGTTCTGCCAAGGCCTTTCGCGAGACCATTCATACAGCGCTTACGAAAGCGACGATAAACAAAAAAAGACCTGCGCTTTAATTGTCGTAGCAATAAATCAAATTCAAATACAAATGCTTATAAAATGCATTATTTGTATATAATATGCGAAATTGATATCAATTATAAAAAATTGTGGTTGATTATGACAAGATATTGTGATATAATAATGTCACCAAACAAGATAAGGACTCGTGAAAAGCAAGTCTTGGCGGTTAACAACATCATGAGCTTTGATATAGATTAACAAACGCAAAAGGAGTGAAAAGAACATGATATAACCCAACGTGGTTTTCGAGTCGGCGTGACCATTCAATCCCCCACGTCACCCAAACGTCAAAGATAAAAAAGCTCGAGTAAAAAACAAACAGCGTCACGACAAAAAGGCTCCCCTTGATAAAGGGAGCTGGCCGGCTTTAGCCGGTCTGAGGGGTTCTCTTGTGAACAGAAAAAAGAGGGAGCTATCACCGGAGGCGACTTAAGTGACGATCCATGGGTGCAAGCGTAACGCGGCACGAGAAGATGAATTTTGGTTAAGCCAAAAGAGAAGCCGGCCTAGCCGGCCCGCAATCGGAACTTATCCATAGCGAAGCGGAGTGTGAGGGCGGGGTTCGCGCGGACAAGCGCAATAAACAGTGAGGAAACCATCCTCCGGTCAACCGGTTCATCCGTCAAGCATCACCACAACCACCATCGGCGACAGTCCGGCTTCTTTGATCACATTCAAATCCGCCTCCATCACCAAGTCCCCTCGGGACACCTTTTGTCCCGCTTCCACCAAAACCTTAAAACCCTTGCCGTTGAGATAAACCGTATCAATGCCCACATGGACCAAAATCCCTTTGCCGTCGGCAGTGGAAAAAGCCAGGGCGTGTTTGGTGGGAGTCACGCTGGACACCACCCCGTCGCAGGGGGCAAAAACGCGACCGTCATCGGGCAAAATGCCCACGCAGTCCTCCATGGTGCCCGAGGCGAAAACCGAGTCGGGAATTTCCCTCATCGGAATCAAAACCCCGTCGGCGGGAGCGCCGATTGAAAAATCACCCCTTGTCCCGTCCGGTTCGATGGATTCACCATGACGGGTTCGAGGATAGCCTTCATGGGAAACAACATTGCCTGTTTGACGAGAAATTGACGCGTCCTCGGCGGATTTTGGCGCGGGAGCAACATGGTCGGCAGTGAAGTTCGCGGGCGTTAAGGCCTGATGACCATAGACCAAAGCGGTGATCCCAAAGCCCGCGGCATAAGAAAGGGCCAGCCCCGCCAAATAGATGAGGACACTCATGAGGGCGCCGTTGGGCCCCGCTGTCATGACGAAAGCGCCCAAAATCCCCGACACACCCCAGGTGGTCGAAGCCACCTCGAAGGCCATGACGAGCGCTCCGCCAAAGCCCGCGCCCAGTCCCGCGGTGATAAAAGGCGTTCCCAACGGCAAGGTCACCCCATAAACCAGAGGCTCTCCGATGCCCAAAAATCCGGCGGGCAGCGCCCCGGAAATCACCGAACACAGCTTTTGATTGCCGGCCCGCTTGGCCTTAAACCACAGGGCGATGGCGGCTCCGACCTGACCGGCGCCGGCCATGGCCAAAGCGGGATACAAGGTCACATAACCCAGCTCCTGAAGCTGCACCGAATACAACGCCACCAGTCCGTGATGCAGCCCCGAGGCCACCAGCGGTAAAAAAAGCGCCGCGGAGACATAGCCGGCAATCATCCGGATCACAACGCTTTCCGAGAGGCAAAGTTGACCGAGAACCCAGACAATGCCCGAGGAAACATAGCCCAACAGCGGCATGATCAAAAGGACATAGGGAACCACGCAGATGAGCAAGGTGAGCAGCGGCGAAAAAATCACATCGAGGCTTTCGGGCATCCGCGAGCGAATCCATTTCTCCACTTTCGACATCAGAAAAACCCCGATGATCACCGCCAGCACACCGCCTTTACCAACCCGAAGCACCGAGCTCAACGGACTTGCGTCATTAAAAAGCCCCAACAGGACGGAAATCTGGTTGATGCCCTCCAAGGTTGTGATCATCCCAAGCATGCCGCCTAAAATCGGTGTCGCGCCAAAGCGCTCCGCCGCGCGGTAACCGGCCCATGCCGTGATATAGGTCATAAAGGACGAACTGATCAAATTTAAGATCAACACAATGATATGCCACACCTTGTGATCCTGATACCCCGGCACCAATTGGGTCACGAGCGCCGCGATGCCGGCGCAAAGGCCCGAGGTGATAATGCCGGGAATCAGCGGCACAAAAATGTCGCCGATCATCTTCAAAGCCGATTTCAGGCGGCCCCGTTTTTCTTGTGTTTCGCTCCGCTCCTTCCCCGCGGCCTTTGGAAGCGCCCTCGGGTCATAAGCGCTTTCGGGGAGTCCCATGTCATGGCAGCAGTCCGCGTATTTTTTGCTCTTTCCGGGGCCGACGACAATCTCATAACAATTCGGCCGGTCATGGACCACGCCCATCACG
This sequence comes from Eubacteriaceae bacterium, assembly GCA_017405085.1. GTDB lineage: Bacteria > Bacillota > Clostridia > Eubacteriales > Eubacteriaceae > RUG12931. Next base: position 7,788 of record JAFRBB010000020.1, on the reverse strand, counting down.
TCGCCCAAAAGCCGAAGCTTTTCCTCATTGACGCCGGCCTCGTCTTTGACCACGGTACGAAGCCGGGTTGAACAGTTCGTCACCAACACAACGTTGTCCGCTCCCCCAAGATAACGGATCAGTCGTCTCGTGTTTTCATGATAATCCTGACGCATTTTGTCCTCCGTTTCCGCTTTAGAGCCCTTCACACATGAGATGAAACGCATCCAAAGGATATGCTTGATTCATCGGATACCGGGACGCAATGTCACGCGTCAAATCACCGATGAATCATAAGCATTCTAAAAATAGATTATAACAGTATCCCATGAAATTTCCAATTGAAAATGATAAGAAGCTCACGCGGTCTGTCGGCCTGTCAAAAAACAAACTGGGCACAAAACGGCGTCCTCCGATTTGTCAAGAAAGAAACCGCAACGCAAAAAGGCTTTTTCCTCCATGGGAAGGAAGCTGTCGCTCGATAGCAACTTAAGTAACGATCCAAGCGTGCAAACGTAGCGCGGTACGATTGGAGAATCAGAACTTCTCGTAGCGAAGCGGCGTGTGAGGGTTCTCTTGCGAATAGCCATGCTTGCATGAGCAGGGCATCGTGACCTGGCGAAAGACGATAGGGCGCAAGTCCCGACCGAAATGTCCGAAGGGCATGCGGTGTGAACAGCTTACTCATTTGAACTTATCAAGGGAAACGGATGAATGAGAGGCCGTGTACTCATCAAGGTGCTCCCAAAGCCCGACCCAAAAAACAAAAAGAAGAAACTCGGCTCGGCCGAGTTTCCACCAGAATTATTCATTATTCATTATTCATTATTAACCCATCACTCCCACTCAATCGTTGACGGCGGTTTCGCCGTGATGTCATAGACCACCCGATTGACGTGGGCGACTTCATTGACCATGCGGGTCGAAATCCGCTCAAGGACCTCGTGGGGAATTCTGGCCCAATCAGCGGTCATCCCGTCCACCGAGGTCACCGCCCGAAGGCCGATGGTATAATCATAGGTCCGTTCATCCCCCATCACTCCGACGCTGCGGGTGCCGGGAAGCACGGCAAAATACTGCCAAATCTCCGAATCCAGTCCGGCCTTGGCAATTTCATCCCGAAAGACAAAATCAGCCTCACGCAAAATGGCAAGCTTTTCGGCGGTCACCTCGCCAAGGATGCGAATGGCAAGTCCCGGGCCGGGGAAAGGCTGACGCCAGACCAATTCATGATCGAGGCCCAAAACCTCCCCAAGGGCCCGCACTTCATCCTTAAACAAATCCCGAAGGGGCTCCAGCAAAGTAAAGGGCACATGATCCGGCAGGCCTCCCACATTGTGGTGACTTTTGATCACCGCCGCGTTTTTGCCGGTGCCGCTTTCAATGACATCGGGATAAATCGTCCCCTGAAGCAAATAGGACACATCGGGCAGATCCGCCGCCGTCTCCGTAAAGACATCGATAAATTCATGACCGATGATTTTGCGTTTGGTCTCGGGATCCGACACGCCGGCAAGCTTCGCCAGATAACGTTCTTCGCAATTGACGCGAATGAAATCCATCTTAAACTTGTCCTTAAAGACCGATTCCACCATATCCCCTTCGTTTTTGCGAAGGAGACCGTGATCCACAAAAATACAGGTCAAATTTTGACCGATGGCCCGGTAAACCAAAGCCGCCGCGACGGAGGAATCCACGCCGCCGGACAGGGCGCAAATCACCCGCTTGTCCCCCACCTCGGCGCGAATGGCTTCAATTTGCTTTTCCATAAAGCCCGACATTGTCCAAGTTCCGGCGCAGTGACAGACATCGTAGAGAAAATTGCGCAAAATCGTCGTTCCGCATTTGGTGTGAACCACCTCGGGATGAAACTGCACACCGTAAAGGCCGCGGTCTGCGTCCTCGCACACCGTCACGGGACAGGTGTCGGTTTCGGCGGTGACCGAAAAACCCTCGGCGGGACGCTTGATATAAATCGTGTGGCTCATCCAGATGACCGAGGGACTCGCCACTCCGGCAAGCAGGGGTGAATCCCCTGTCACCCGCATCGTCTGTTTGCCGTATTCCGGTTTGGGCGCCGGAGCGACCTCCCCGCCCAACATATGGGTCATCAGCTGCGCCCCGTAGCAAATGCCCAGAACGGGAATGCCCATGGCAAACAGCGCCGGATCACAGCCGGGGGCGTCAGCGTCTAGCACATTCGACGGGCCGCCGGACAAAATGATACCCTTGGGGGCAATGTCACGGACGCGGTCCGGGCTCACGTCGTGGGGCAACACCATCGAGTAGACCCCCGCTTCCCGAACCCGGCGGGCAATGAGTTGACTGTATTGCGCGCCGAAATCAATGATCAAAACAGTTTCACGTCGGTCCATCAATCCACCTCCACTTTTGAAATGGCGTCATACAGCGCGCCGGACAAACCGGGCGCCGGAAGCACATACCGATCAAAATCCTGAAGCGTGCCTTCGGCGGCGATGATCGCCTGGGCCTGACCGATGAGTTCCAGGGCGTCGTCGCCGATCATATGCACCCCCAGAATTTCCGAATATTCCCCATCGGCAATCACCTTGACAAAGCCTTGTTTTTTGTCGTCCAACAATCCCTTGCCGTCGGCGCCCAAAGGCGCGAGGCCGATGCGCACATCCTTGTAAAAGGCCCGAGCCTGTTTGTCGGTCAGTCCCACACAGGCAATTTCGGGAATCGTGCGCAGGGTCGTTGCGCAAAGATAATCACTGACCCGAGCGGTCTCACCGCCGGTAAGGGCGGCCACCAAAGCCCTGGCCTGGGCGGTCACCCGGGAAATATCCGTGCCGCCGCGGACGGCGCTGCCGACGGCGTAAATGCCGTCGATGTTGGTGCGCATGCTCTCGTCGACGGCGATTTTCCCATCATCGATCACCAGCGGCAAATCCTCCAGGGTCTCCAGGCGGGGCTGCGCCTTGGGAATCAGATAGACATCGGAGCAAAACAAGGTTTCCCGTTTGCCCGAATCCTGTTCAATCTCAATATGAATGCTGCCGAGGGAATCCTTATACACGTCAACCACCGTGGATTTCGTGTGGGTGACAATGTCCACCTTCTTCATCTGCTCCTCAAGCCGGCCGACAATCTGGGCGTCGATGCCCTCCAGCACATGGTCCGCTTTGGTGATGATGGTTACCCGGCTGCCGAGTCTGGCATAGATACAAGCGATTTCACAGGCCGCGGCTCCGGAGCCCGCAATGACCAAATCCCCTGGAATCTGGTTTGGATGGGTGATGTCATCATCGGAGAGCACGCGGTCAAAGCGCTCGTGGCGTTTGTGTTTGACGTGACGGGATCCGACGGCCAGCACCACCCGATCGGCGGACAAGCTCCGGACCAAAGTGCCATCCTGGGTGATATCGACCCGACCGCCCTGTTTAGGATAGGCTGTCCCTTCGATCACCGTCACGCCGGCGTTGATCAAATCCCGGTCGAGTCCCACGCCGTAAGCTGTGATCACCCGGGTTTGGTCCGCCAGGGTTTGATTGAGATCCACATTGAGACCCGAAGTGCGAATTCCCATGCGGCCCGCGTTTTGACAATCGATGGTGGTCTTAACAAAGGCGTGAAGATAACAAAGGCCCAAGGTATGACGGAGATATCGTCCGCCGAGGGCACGGCCGTCTTTGACGATCAGCGCGGTTTTAAGCCCCGCTCCGGCCGACGCGCAGGCCGTTCGGATCCCTGCCATGCCGCCGCCGATGACCACCAGATCAAACCGGTCGGTTAAGGCGGAAAAGCCGTCCTCATGAAATGTCGTATTAAAATCAGGCATAGCCACTCCTTATGACTTAAAAATCAAATCCGGTTCGGCAATATATACAGATAATCTTCTGGTAAAAGCCTTGCCGAAGGGTATCATATCGGGTAAAACCGTCAGAGCCAGCGTTACAACGGTCTTCTTGGTCAATCCATAGGCCTTGTCCTTGGGAGCGCCGGTGGTCAGCATCGGCGTGCCTGATGAGAAAAGAGGAAGCGCCAGGGCGTCGATGCCGAAAGGGGATAAATTGATATAGGCCATGTCCGCCCCTTGATAAACTTTTTTGTCAAAGCGATTGCATTTGACGCCGTCTATAAAATTCAAGCGGCTTTCCACAATATCCTTTAAGGTCATGGTCTCGGCATGTGCCAAAACCGGCGTGACGAGCTGATCGTTGTTTTTGAGGGTCAACGCGATGCCTACGTCATCTTTTTTTGTGGACACATCCACAAAGGCTTTGGCCATGGCCGCAAGCCACAAATCTGACGACGCCATATGTCGTCCCGTCTCCGATTCAAAGGCTTTGCTCGTGTTTTTGCGGTATTTCTTTAAAAATGTAATGTCAATGTCCCCGGAAAGCACAGCCACTTCCGTATCCTGAGCGAAATCGTGATAGCGGTAACCGCCGGCGGCAAGTTCGGAGGTCATGTCGCTGACGAGATAATCGTTGAGAATCATCCGCTCCTCTAAACGCAAGGTGTCGGCGCCTTTAAAGGTTGCCTCAGGATCCAAAGCGTAAGCCGAAGGGGTGTTCTGATCAGAAACCGGCGTATTGGCATCGGGCGCCGCAGGCGAATCAGCAGCGGACGCTTCCGTCACCCGGGCCGCGAGATCGGATTTCAAAATGCGGCCGTGGGCGCCGGAGCCGCTCACACGGTCCTCAAGGGCAATTTGGCGCTTTTTCGCGATGTTTTTCGCCAAATGGCTCATCTTGACCCGTTTGTCCCCTTTGCCGCTTTGGTCCTGCGCGTCGGTCTCAGAAGCATGTGCCGAAGTCCCGTTCGGGCTCTCGTCCGAGAGCGGCGTATCGCTCTCTCCGTTGGGGATGCTGTCGGGGCTTTCTTCAAAAATCGTCTCGTCGATGGGCGCGAGTTCCGGGGTTTCGATGGGCTCGGCGTTGTTCATCGAGGCCAACTGCTCCGAAAAATCGGCGTCCCGTTTTTCCTTCTGTTGCTTTTCAAAAATACGGCGCTGCTCAATAAACCGCGTCACGTCCCGTTTGGTGATGCACCCGCGCACGCCGCAGCCGATCATGTCGGAAAGCCCAATGCCGTGGGCATTGGCCAGGACTCTGGCCTTCGGCATGGCCCGGATGACCTTGCGCCGCCGGTGAAAAGCCGCTTTGGGGCTGCCAGCTTTCAGTTTCCGAAGATCAAAGCGATCCGCGGTTTCTCTCACATAAAAAGTTTGAAGCTCCGCTGTTGCCCGAGTCAAATCAAAGGGACCGACCGCTGCCAAAAGCTCGTCGAAAGAGACCTCGGGAAATTCCGCTTCGTCCACAGGCTCGGTCAAAGACTCACCCGCGTCATGGGCCGCGTCCTCAGCAGAGTTCATGTCTTGGGTTGCATCCCCGACGATTTGGCCAAGAACATTGCCGCCGGCAACCTCCTCGCCTTCCCTTCGTAAAATCGAGCGCACCACGCCCGAAGCCATGGCGGGAAACCGTTCGGCGCCAATTTCCGAGGTCACCTCAAAAAGAACTTCCCCTTTGCGGACGGATTCTCCCGGGCCTTTAAACCATTTGGTTAAGGTGCCATGATAGGCGGCGCTTTTTGGAATGGTAATTTCAGATGCCATGTCTGCCTCGCTTATATGATTTCAAGCACGTCGTAAACCGCTTGTTTAATATCTTCCAATTTTGGGATCACCACATCCCGAAGGGCCTCGCTTTTGGGCATCGGCACATCAAGGCCGCACACCCGGCGCACCGGCGCTTCCAAATATTCCAAAGCGTCGCTCTCCGCGACACGGGCGATGATTTCCGCCCCAAGACCGCCGGTCTTCGCGTCGTGATGCACCACCACCAACCGGCCGGTTTCCTTCAGGGAGTCCACCACCGGCAGCAGATCGAAGGGCGCTAAGGTCAAAGGATTGATCACCGCGCAATCAATGTTTTCCGAGGCCAGCTCATCCGCCGCCTCCATGCAGTCGGGGACCGCGGCGCCCCAGCACACCATCGTCACATCGGCGCCCGAACGTTCCACAAAGCCTTTGCCGCTTTGAAGGACGTAATCTTCCGATTCGGGAACCGGACCTTTCATGGTCAAAAGCGCCGTGTTCTCCAAGAGAATCACAGGGCCGTCGTCCCGCACCGCCGCTTTCAAAAGCCCTTTGGCCTGAGCAGGATTGGCCGGCGCCATCACCTTCAGACCCGGGACAGCCGCGAGATAGGACTCAATATTGTTGGCATAGGCCGAACCGCTGCCCGAGGCGCCCGTCGGCACCAGCATCACCATCGGAAGCGCTGTCTTGCCGTCTGATAAATAGGAAGCCGAAGCCACCGTTGTGGCCAGCTTGCCGAAGGCGGCCAAGGCTTGATCGGCGTCGGAAAACTCCAAAACCGGTCTGTGCCCCGACGAAGCCATGCCGAAGGCCAGACTCAAAAGCCCGTCGGCGGACAGCGTCGCGTCAATCAATCGGTCATCTCCGAAACGTTCCTTGATCCCAAGGGTGAGTCCGCAGGCGCCGCCGTCGTCGGCAACGCGCTCTCCCAAAACAATCACCGATTCATCCCGATCCATCTCCTCCTGGAGGGCCAGATGCAATGCTTCTTTATACGTCATCTCATTTGTTTTCATCGATTGTCTCCCCTTTAGGCAAATACGTGTTCAATCACGGAATCCATCACCGGTTCCGGCGCCTGTTCCGCGTAGGTCAGCGCGTCCTCAATGCTCTGTTCGGCGTTTTGGGCCAGCTTGTCCAAAATGCCTTCGGGCAAAATCCGCTCCTCAATGAGCTGCGCTTTTAACAGCGCGATCGGGTCATAGGCCGCCCATTCGGCCACCTCGTTTTGACTGCGGTACAACTGCAAATCCCCGCCGTCATGGCCGCAGGTGCGATAGGTAAAAGACTCGATGAGAACGGGTCCTTCACCGCCCCTGGCCAAATCCGCCGCGCTTTTGACCGTCTCATAGACCTCCAAGGCGTCATTGCCGTCGATGGTCAGGCCCGGAATGCCGTAAGCCAGCGCCCGGTCCGAGAGCTTATCGGGCTTCATCGTTTTGGAGACCGGCGTGGAGCCCGCGTAGCCGTTGTTTTCGATGAAAAGCAAAACCGGTAGTTTCATCACGGAAGCGACATTGAGCGCTTCGTGAAAATCTCCGTCATTGGAAGTGCCGTCGCCGCCAAAGCAAAGCACACAGCCCCCTGTCCCCGAAAGCTTTTGACTCAAAGCCACGCCGCAGGCCGCGGTATAACCCATATCCGGTTGATTGAAAGCGCCGAGATTGCCGTCTCCTCCCGCGAAGACCGAGCCGCCTTTGCCGTTGTTGGTGCCCCCGGCTTTGCCCATCAAATCGGCCATCATCTTGTGGGCTTCCATTCCGGAGCCGATGGCCTGGGCATGATGTCGGTGGGACATGATGATGCAGTCCCCTTCGGACATCGCCATGCACGCCGCGACGGCAGAGGCTTCCTGTCCCACGGAAAGATGAATATTTTCCGCGATGCGTTTTTGATTATAAAGGGCGTTCACCTTCATATCGAAAAACCGCGATTGATTCATGCGATAAAACATTGTGGCCAAAACTTCTTTTTTTAATTCCATTGCATGTCCTCCGCTTGGTTAATCTACGCGTCCAGCCGCGTTATCGGTTCAAACTCAAAATATCAATATCTTATTATAACGATTTTTTTGACGGATTGCAAACCCCGATCACAAGGGACCGTGTCAAGTTTTTGTGGGATTTTTTTATTGACAAGCGTGGCGTGTTCATTTTTATCTTGCCTGTCCAATCATTCTGATCAAACGTTGCGTTCCGCTGTTCGTATCAAAAACAGATGGCGATTTCTCAAAAATGCTC
>JAFRBB010000019.1 GCA_017405085.1 Eubacteriaceae bacterium | reverse complement strand
TTTACACCTATTTTGATGAGATCAATGCCGAACCGGTCGTGTTTCACTGGACGTGGCACTTGGGCGACATTGATCCTGCTGAATCAGTCAAAGCCGAGACATTATTAGAAATGTCCAACTAATTGAAAAGTAATACACTAGGCGCCTGTTGCCATATACAAAACGACCTTGGACACGTCCAAGGCCGTTTTTGTTTGTTTTATCGTAAAACCGATAAGCGGTTATCGGATTTCATTGTATTGCGGAATGCCGAAACCATTGATATATCCCCAGTTGTAAGGATAAGCATGGCGTTCGACACCGGGTCCGTTACCGGTATTGCCTTCCACCGTCGTCACATGACCGGTCGACGGATCATACCCGACCACAAGCCCGACATGATCGACTTCATCGTCATAATCCCAGTCGAAATAAACCACATCACCGGCTTTGGGCACATAGCCGTTTCGTTGATATAATCCTCGGTTGATAAACCATTGTCTGCCGGTGGGGCAATAGGCGTGATACGGGAAAATGTGCTGCGGCACACCGGATTCGCTGGCGCACCACGAGACAAACATCGCGCACCACTCGGTGGTGGAGAAGCCGGGGGCGTTGAAGAGGTCTTGGTACCATTGACCGTATTTGGTCCAATCGAAGACTTCAATATAGCCCACTTGGCTGTTGGCGCAGTTGACAATGCGCTCGATATAGTTGATATCGTGAATTTCGCGATAGGCGTCTTCCGTGCTGCCGGGCGCCTCGCCGAATTTGGGAACCAACTTAATTTCGATGGCTTCGATGCGGTTTTTCGAGCCTGTGGTTCCGGCGTTTTCACCGTTTTTGGCCCAGCCCATCCAGCCGATATTTTCGACGTGGGTCCTGTAATACACATCGTAAATGCGTTCCGCTGAATCGGTGAGCTGAATTTGAATGGCCTGCATCTGACGGCCCTGACCCGTGGTGCCGGTCATGGCACCGGCTTCGGCCCAATCCTGCCATCCCTGTTCGTAGACATAGCTTTTATATTGAATTTGATCCGTGACCAAAAGCCCCGACAGGTTCGCGTCAAAGGCTTCGATGCGTTTGCTCTGGCCGGTGGTGCCGGTCATCTGGCCTTCGGACACATAATCCTGCCATCCGATATCGCTGACGTGAGAACGATAGGTGAGCTCTGTTGACGCTCTGACCGTCTCGGCGTCCAAAAAGCTGAGCTTGTCCGCGGTTAAAGCCGCGGCGTTTTTATCCCGGAGGACAATTTGAATCCCCTCGATTTGATGGGAAATCCCGGTGCTGCCGGTGGTCTCCCCGTCTTTGACCCAATTGAGCCAGCCGTAATTGTGCACATACACGCGGTAGCAGACGCTGTATTTATCGGCGCTGCCGCCGGTCAATTTCATTCTGAAGGCTTCCACCCGAAGGGCTTGGCCCGTCGTGCCGGCCTGTTCGCCGGTGTTCACCCAATCCTGCCATCCGATATTTTGAACGTGGGTTTGATAGGTCACGCCCAAATCAGCGGCGTTGTCGACACCGATTCGAAGGGCTTCAACGCGAAGACCCGACCCGGGCTGTCCGGAGACGACCCCGTTGGTCACGCGATCTGTCCAGCCGACATTTTCAACATGGGTTTGATACGTAATGGCCGGGCCCGCCTGAATCTGTCCTTGGAGGACCACCTCGCTATCGGGAATCGTCTGAGCGTCCTTCGCCGCGGGATTGCCGGTTTCGGCCGCGTCAGCCGCTTCGATGGTCACCGTTTTAGACGCGGTGAGTCCGTTCATTTCGGCCGTGACCGTCACCTCGCCCGGCGCGGCGCCGGTGATGTTCCCCGATTCATCAATCGTTGCGATGGCTTCATCGGAGACAGACCACGTGACCTCGGCATCGGCGCCGATAAACGACGGTTTATCCAAGTCGGCGGCCATCATTTCTCCGACTTTGAAGGTGTCGGCAGCCGTCACGATTTTAGGCGCGTCGGTTTTCACCTCGCAGCCTTGGGCTTCGGCAAAGGCTTTGGCCGCGCTGCCTTCATTGCAGTAAATCGGAATCTGACGATTCATCGCGGCAGGCTCACCCGCCACTTTCGCGTCCGGGGCGCTTTGACCGTCCGCTGAAGCCTCGCCCGCCGACGCGGTGTTTTCGGCAGAGGCCGCCGCCTTTTCTTCGGAAGACAAAAGGGCTTGACCTTCCGGCGATGCCTTTTGTTCCCCGGCGGACTTGAGCGCGAAAGCCGTCTCCGCGATTTCGGTGACCGAATCGGGAATGACCACGCCCTTGATCTCCGTCACATCGCCGAAGGCTTCGGCGTCAATGGCCGTGACATCGAAGGTTCCGGCATCGACCGCCACCTTTTCGGGAATGACAAAATAGCCGTAGGCCGGGTCATCGGGCTGCCGGGTTTCCGCCGCTTTTTTGACTGTCACCGTGCCGTTCTGCCCGATAAAGGGAGAAGCGCTCACCTCATAGGTGAACATGCCTTCCGCGTCGGTCAGCACCGCGCCCCCGGACGTGTCCGTGCCGGACGCGCCGTCGGCGCCGAAAGCGGTGATCCCCGAAGAGCCGAGCACCAACGCCGCGATCAGCGCGAAGCAGATGATCCGCCGCCATTCAATATTCAATTTTTTAAAAGGTTTCATCAATTCCTCCAAACTTATAAAATTTTCATTTCATCTTTTCTTCAACCGCATTATAACAAAATGTAACGCCCATGTAAAGATTTATTTGAAATTTGTTTCGGTTTGTTGTTAAAGCGATGAAATTTTGCGACAAAAAATAGCTTCTTCGGGCATCCGTCACGATCAACCAATAGATTTACAAACGTAACTTGCTTATGAAAGTTTTTTAATTTATAATAATGTAAACAAGATTCATTATTTAGAATGAATCATCAATTCATTTTAAGGATTTGTGAACATGGCACTATTTCTAGGTAAACAAACAACCATCAAACCCGATGGATATCAAACGGAACCAAGTCTGCAAGATACCCGTTTTATCCAAATGACCGACAATCTCATCCAGCAAGGCGTCTCTGCCGGCGCTTCAGATATCCACATTGAACCCATGGACACAGAAACCTTTCGCGTGAGAATGCGCATCGACGGCAAACTTTATTCATTGCGCAACATCGACAAACATCATGCAGATGGTCTCATTACCCGAATTAAAATCCTGTCCAAAATGGATATCGCGGAAAAACGTCTTCCCCAAGATGGTAGCTTCGGACAGAAAATTGCAGGCAGACGAGTTAACATCCGTGTCTCCACACTTCCAACTTATTTTGGTGAGAAAATTGCCATAAGGCTACTTGATGCCTCACGGTATATAAGAGCACTGAATACATTGGGATTTAACGAAATTGACTATCGCAAAATCACGACAATGCTCGCAAAAAAACAAGGTCTGATTCTGGTATCAGGCCCTACCGGATGCGGTAAATCCACAACCGTCTATTCTATGTTAAATGCCTTGAACAATGCCGGAATCAACATCACAACCATTGAGGATCCCATCGAGATTCAAATGCCAGGCATCAATCAAATGCAGGTCAACGAAAAGGCAAATCTTTCTTACGACAATGGCCTTCGTGCGATTTTAAGACAAGATCCCAACGTGATTATGATCGGTGAAATACGTGATGAAAAAACCGCTTTAGCTGCATGTCGGGCTGCCTTAACCGGCCATTTGGTATTCTCGACCTTACACACCCGTTCATCATTCTTAACCGTCGATCGGCTGACCGATCTCAATGTTCCCGCTTATTTAATCAACGATGTGTTGGCAGGCGTGGTTTCTCAAAGACTGGTTCGGCTTCTTTGTCCGAAATGCAAAAAAAGTCGCATGACCACTCCCTATGAGACCAAGTCACTAAATCTAAAAAGCCCGACTACCATTGCTGAGACTGTAGGGTGCGAGCACTGTCGTCAGACCGGTTATCATCACAGGCGAGCAGTATTTGAGGTATTATCTTTTTCCAAAGGACAACCGACAAACGCACCACATCAAAACACCACATCCGAAAATGGCGTGTCATTTACGCCTCTTGCCGATAGCATCAGAAGAATGATCTTAAAAGGAGAAACGTCCTATGCCGAAGGCATCAGCATCATCAATTCATAAGTCAAATACCAAAGAAAAGTCCGGGAATAATTCTTTACGTAATATATTTTACAGAGTTTTTAAAATAGGTCGCGTTTCGACACGAGATTTAGCTGTCTTTGCCTCTCATTTTAGTCTTCTTTTAAGCTCCGGTGTTGATATCGTTACAACCCTTGACATCCTGAAAGGAGATGACAGACATCGACGCTTTCAAAAAAATCTCGATACCATCATCAAACTTATCCAAAGCGGCCGCAGCATCTCCGATGCCTTCTCCCGTTTTCCCGCAAGCTTCACGCCCTTTTTTATCAGTATGCTCAAAACGGGCGAACTGGGTGGCAGTCTTGATAAAATCCTCTCTGACTTATCGTCGTATTACGAAGAAGAAGCAGATTTTAAAGATGAATTCATACAAATTCTGCTCTATCCCATCATTGTTTTGTGCATTTCCCTGGCGGTCATTACTTTTCTCCTGGTGAGCGTCGTGCCGGTTTTTGTCTCGATTTTTGAGTCAATGGGCTCGGATATACCGCTCCTTACGCGAATCCTTTTGCATATCGGCACTCTTATCAAATATTTGCTTCCAATGATTTTACTATGTGTTATCTTCCTGTTTTTAGCTTTTCGTTTGTCGCCAAAAAACGGAAAATTGATTCGCATGCGTGATAAGTTGCTTCTGAGGATACCGGTTATCGGAAAAACCATCTACTATTTTGAATGTCTCCGATTCGCGAAAGCTTTGGCAATATTACAGGATCGCGGCATAGAAATCATCGTTTCGCTTCAAATTGTTTCAGATGTTATTCAAAACATTGCTTTACGCAGCGTTTTTCTACAAGCTTGTGACCGCGTCAAACAAGGAATGCTTTTATCGGAAAGTCTTAAAATGAGCCAAATCATCCAAAATGATTTTTATCAAATTCTACGTGTTGGTGAAAACAGCGGTTCAATGGGCACCGCTTTAAACAACATTGCAGGGCACTATTCGGCGGAAGGAAAGCGTCGCTTGAAAATCATCATGACAATCTTCGAACCCCTTGTGTTGGTTTTGGTTGGTCTCGTCGTGATGTTCATCATCCTGTCCATCATGATGCCGATCTATCAAATATATAACGGCTATGCCGATTTAATTTAACCCCGGTCAGCAAATCAAAAGGTCAAGAAGTCAGAATAATCAATTTTTATTTAGGAGGTTTTTAATAATGTCTGACAAAAACACATTCAAAAAATTCCATCATCTTTCCCATCGTGACGACGGCTTTACCCTCACGGAGCTCATCGTCGTCCTTGCTATCCTGGGTGTTTTGGCAGCCATCGCGGTTCCCACATTCACAAATATTTTATCGAGCGCCAACCGCACCGCGGACAATTCAAACAAAAATATCGTAGAAAGCGCTGTAGAAACTTACAGGGCCGTCAACGGAAATTTGCCGGCGGTATCCGGATCCGGCAACGCCGCCTTTAATGAACTTGTCACCAAACTGCACAATGAAGGATATATCAAAAATGAAATAATTGTAACAGAGCAAAAGGGCAAACAATTCCTCTATGACCCCTCAACTGGAAAAGTCTCGATCAGCGAATAGAAAGAAAACATATAAAAAAATGAATCAAAACCGTTCATCTTTTTGGGACCGAGAGGATGGTTTTACCATGCCGGAAGCCATTGTCACCATCCTCGTCATCGGCATCATCACATCGACCTGCATCGGATTATCATCACAGATTTTAAAACAAATGGACGACGCTTTATTCAATTCAGAATGCGAAAACATCCTAAGCGCCATTTATCAAAGCCGCGACGGTGCCTTAATGTCGGGCCATCAGCGATGGATCATGTTGACGCAAGACAGCCTTTATTATCAGGACCCTGTTGGCGATGATTACACGACATCCAAACGCTTGGCCTTATCCCACTCAACCATCAAATCTGATATGCCTGAAGCAGATTTTACTGGAAAGAAAATCTATTTTTCGGTAATGGGTACTGTGGAGACCGGCGCGACCTTCAAGCTTTTTTCCCGTTCCGGCAGATATCGATATTTGGTTATACAGCCGGTGACGGGACGGATTTATCTAACACCTTAATAAATACTATGCTGATAAAATTTTTTAAACAAGAAGAAGGCAGTACCCTCACCGAAGCGATTATTTCGCTTTCCATATTGGCCTTGGGATTGTCTGCCCTACTCGGCATGACCGCCGTCGGCTTGAGAGCAAAAACATTATCCGAAACAAATAATAAGATCAGCTCCCAATTATCAACTCTTTATGCCGAAATCCGGTCAAACGCTAAAGCAAATCATGCTACAACGCCTGAAGCCGTCTCCCAAACAGCCGCACAGGTCTGCTCTCATTACCATAATTGCCGATGTTTAGTTACGAAGGAAAAAGATAATCTATATCTCATCACAATTATATTTACTACTAAAAATCAACAGGAGGAAAGCTATTGCGTCTATTTAAGCACCGTTTACTTGTGACAGATGACGGCTATACCTTGGTGGAACTCATCATTTCACTGGCGATGGTCGCGATGATTGCCGTCCTGTGTTTGAACGTCGCCGCCTTTTCCTCAATGGCGGCAAGGACCATGCGCACGGACATAACTCAAGGGCTCACCCAAAGACGCGTCATTATCCATCTTCAAAAGCAAATCGAAATGAGCAATTCCATCCGGATATATAACGGTGTCGTCTACTTACGGGATATGGAGTCACAAGGTTATTATAATTTTTATACACTAAATAACGGTGTCTTGATGCGTCATAAAACCAAATCCGATTTGTCATCCATCGGTCCGGGAAGCACCTCACAATTGGCCGATGGCCTGACGCGCTTTGACTTTCAAGCGGAAGTGAATGACAATCATCCGACCGGAAAGCTCACCCTCACCATGCGATTCAAAGATGAGACAAACGATGAAAAATATACTTTTATTTATCCGGGAAACAATCAAAACATCACCGTCCAATGACGCAGGATTCGTCCTGCCCACTGTGTTAATTATTCTGTCCATATCATTGGGAATTGCCGCATTGACGCTTTCCCAATCCGCGCTAAATGTCAAAAAAGACGCTGACTATCTTCACTATGAACACTGTCTGATTGCAGGAGAAAGCGCCATCGAAATCTGCAAATCCAATTTGGAAAGCGACTGTGAATATAAAGGCACAAACGGTATCGTCAAACTTTCGGACAACAGCACCTATGAAATCAAAGTAGCCCGGGTTTCTGATAACTTAAGGCAAATTACTATCACCGCTCAAGTCCGGAATTTTAAAAAAACTTTTTCCGGAACGGCTGAAATTGATCCTATGACGCGAAAACCAAAAAATTTCAATTTTTTACTTGAGTATTGACACATTTTGGCTTAAAGTAAAAACCATGAAAAAAATAAACAAAAACACCTTTGCCCTGTGCGTCCCTTTAACCGCCCCCAACATGGACGACCTCATCCTCGACCATCAAAAAGCCCTTCGCCATCATCCCGATTTCATCGAATGGCGGCGCGACGCCATACACGGCCCCATCGACGATGTCGCCGTCCTGCGGACCCTGCGAGAGCGCGCCCCCGGCACCGGCATCATCTACACCTACCGAAGCCCCGCCGAAGGCGGCCTCACCCCAACCGACGACCAAACCCGCCTGGCCGCCGTCAAAACCGTGCTGGCCTCCGGCCTTTGCGACTATATCGACACCGAATCGTCCAACTCGGATACCTATCTTGACGAAATTGACCGCGCGAAGCAAAACACAAAAACAGGGCTGATCCTCTCCTATCATCATTTTCAAAAAACCCCTGAACCAAGCGAACTCAGCGCCTTGCTCGAAAAGATGGACAGCCGGTCCCCCGACGTCATCAAAATCGCCTTGACCGCCGCGCGGCCGGACGACGTCCGACGGGCGGCGTCGGTGGTCCTCCCCTTTAGCGAGAGGACCGACAAACCGATCATCTTCACCATGATGCGCGAAGGCGGCGCCGTCGTCCGAGCGGTGCCCGAGCTCTTCGGCGGGTCCGTCACCTTTGCCGCGCCGGAAAAAGCCTCCGCGCCGGGACAGCTTGCCCCGTCCGAAATCCAAACCATCAGACATTTGCTTCACGCGGAAGACGCGCCGGAGCAACCGACCCCTGCGCCCGAGGATCACCCGCGGCAAAACATCGCGCTAATCGGTTATATGGGAACGGGAAAAACCACCGTTTCTCGCCTTTTATCGCAAAGGACCGGCATGCCCTTCATCGACACCGATGAACGCGTGGAAGCCCTGGCCGGTAAAACCATCAACGACATCTTTGAACAAGACGGAGAAGCCGCCTTCAGGCTGTTGGAGCACATTGTCCTTCGTGATGCTCTCAAAACAAAGGGACAGATCATCGCCACTGGCGGCGGCATCGTCCTCCGGGAAGACAATCGAGGGCTACTGAAAAACAACGCCTTCACCGTCCATTTAACCGCGAGTCCGGACGTCATCGCGAAGCGCCTCGCAGACGACACTACCCGACCCCTGCTGTCGAAGGCGGCGGATCTCCGGGCGAAAATTCAAACCATGCTTGACGAAAGGCAACCCTTCTACAGCGGCTTTCCCCTCACCGTCAACACAGACAACCGATCCGCGGAGGACATCGCGGAGCAAATTTTAGATGCTTATCATCACAAGGAAAACAATTAAACCGATCATCAAAATAGACTAAACGCCATAGCAAAAAGGTTTTTTCAATCTGTCAAGAAAGAAATTCGATACAAAAGTTGTTCTCTAATCAAAAGCGATCGAAGAAAAAATTGGCGTAATCTGTTCTTTTAAGCACCTCTCAGACCCGCTTACAGTGCAAAGACATTGGCCGGCCATTTTGAAAGTGAATGTTGACAAAATCAACAGACACCCGAAGAACCGGCCTGACGCGGGGCGGGGCCCGGCCTTGGGCAGTTTTTCCTTTGGCTCAAAAAGCATCAGCTCATCCCGGCGGTTTGCCCGGAGAAAACCTTGACCCGAGGGCGGTGAAACCGGGTTGACCGCCATCACCAATGACCCGCCATCCATCAGGAGCGCATGAATGAAAGACAAACCATTTCAAAAAAACGCGTCATCTACAGCCCGATGACAGGCCGATCGGCCCCCATCACAGAAGCCGGCGATCAAGCCTTCGCGGAAAAAATGATCGGCGACGGCGCGATGATCACGCCCAAGGAAAAGACCGTCGCCGCGCCTTGTGACGGAACCGTCCTATTCGTATCCGGCACCAAACATGCCGTCGGCTTGGAAACGGAGGAAGGGATCAGGCTGCTCCTGCATGTCGGAATCGATACCGCCGCGCTAAACGGCGAAGGCTTCAACGTGTTTGTCGAAAACGGTCAGACTGTGAAAAAAGGCGATATCCTCATGGAACTCGACCTTGACTTCCTTGAAAAAAACGCCAAATCCATGGACGCCTTCATCACCGTGACGGAACCCGACAGCTCAAAAACGGAGATCTCCCTCATCGCGTCCGGTGAGGTTCGCGCCGGCGAACCGCTCTATTGGGTCACGATCTACGAATAGCATGACGGCTTTCGCGAAGATAACGGGAAAGATCCATCAAGGGTTGGATCGTTGATTCACGAAACGATTTGAATCGATCAATCTCCGGTTGGACAGTTAGTCTTAAATCATATTGTAAAAGCATGTAAAACGCAATGTCATACGAGCATTGATCAAAGAGACAACCCCGTCATATCGGATAAATGCGTCGCATATTGATCATCAACCGGCAATCGGGACATCATCAAGATAGGCGGCTTTTCAAACAGAGCGTGCCTGTTGACCGATCAAAATCCAATCACCAATGGACCGAGCCGCATTCGTTAAATCAAATAGGGCTCAGCCGTTTAATGCGAGAACCCCATATCACCGCATCATCAAACCGATACGCCGCGAATATGGACTGATCCTGTCTAAACAAGTGACGGGGCTTTAAGATATAAACCAAGTGCCGTCCGGGGCTTGGATCAATCCCTTTGTCTTCGCTTCCTTGTGTGACGATGATCCCATCCAAAATAATTTAGAATATCATAAAAAAACATTTGAAATACCCAACATGTTATGGTAAGATAAATACCGTAATCGAATGATGCCGAAGTGATGGAATTGGCAGACGTGACGGATTCAAAATCCGTTGGTAGCAATACCGTGAGGGTTCGAGTCCCTCCTTCGGCACCATTTTTTTGTTTTTTTTTATCATCTTGACGATCACTGCGCGTCAAAAAGGGTGCTGGGTATCCAGATAGCCTTTTTGACGTTTTTTGATTGAAAGCGTCCTTTTGAAAATGATGGTTCCCCCGGCATAGCGGGGGGTTATTGGTTAATACCAAAGAAAAAAGAAACCCGCGAAAACGGATTTCTTTTTCTGATTTTCATCCTTTTTTATTCGTTTGTATCATATCAATAATACACCACAACGGGTTCGCCCACATCCGCGTTTTGAAAAATCACGGCAACCACGTCCAGCGGCGTATTCACACATCCGTGAGAGCCGTTGCCCATATAGGTTGTACCGCCGTATTCGCTGGCGCCGCGCCAGGTGGAATCGTGAATGCCGACGCCGCCGTTAAAGGGCATCCAATAGGCCACCGGCGTGCGGTAGTCCTCGCCGACTAACGTCGCATTTTCCTGCATACTGTAGATGTAAAAGACACCTGCCGGCGTTCCGCGTCCAAGATTAACATCCCCGGTCACCACATCGGTGTCAATCACCAGTTTGCCATCTTTGTAACACCACATATGCTGTGAGCCTAAACTGATTTCGATATAAGTGTTGCCGATATCGGCATGGGTTCCTTTGCCGGCAAGAGCGGTTTGCGCCCAAGCGGGTTCATGGGTATTTTTCTGACCGCTGGGAATCAATGCCATCAATTGATCCAGCTCTGCCGCCTCGTCAATCTCCCAACCGTAATTGCCGCCTTCCACTTTCATTTGCTGACCGGCGCTGTTTTTAAAATCATGTTCGCCCCAGGCCGTATCATATTTCGCGCCGAGGTTTTGATGAATCCAATCCGCCGCTTGAACTTGATCGATATACACATTCATCCCTTCATCGGTTTTAAGCCACGGGCCGAACTGATCTTTACCCAAAACTTCTTTCGTTTCGCCGATGGTATAGGTGATTTCGGATTTCAGATAGCCTTCCATCACTTTTTTGGCGGCTTCAACTTCCTGGGCATCCTCGCCGTAAGTCGGATTTTTATAGATTTTGTTCGCTTCCAGATCGAGGGTTTCATCGCCCTTGGCAATGGCTTTTTTGACCGCGTCGGTCAAGGCTTTCGGATCCACCTCATTGCCCTGAATCATGCCCTTAATGATAATCTGACCGTCACTGTAGACAGGATGGGCGTTTTCCGCGTTGACCATTGAACTGACGGCATTGAGGCTTTGAATTTTTTTATTGAGCTTGGCTTCGTCATATTCATACACTGTCGGCAATTCATCGTCGTTGATGCCGAGAACGGCAAGGGGCCATTTGAACGGATTCTGCTTATCCAGCGCCTTTTGAACGGGATTATCATCGGAATAACGAAGGCCGATATCCTTCGCCGCGATGGTTTCGCTCTGATTTTCCCGTTCCTTCAGGGTCAGTTTATAATCTTTGGCGTCTTTTTCGATGCTGTTTTCAACGGCTTGGGCCGTCTTATTTGACGCGTCGACGCCGCTGATCTTTGTGCCGAAGAAGAAATGGTTTTGATAGAAAAAGCATCCGCCGGCATAGCAAATGGCCAAAACGCCGACGATGGCCGCCAAAATGCCGAAAACAACTTTGCCTGTCTTTTTCTTTTGGGGTTTTTCGGCAGGCTGATCTTTTTTATCATCGCTTGTCGATTTGGCTTCCGATTCCTCATCGGGCTCGGACAGATCAATCACCCTGCCGGCCCGGGCGGCGTCATCCGGCTGATCGGTTTGATCTTCGGCGCCGGATACGGGCAAAACCTCGGTTTGATCTTCTGCCTTTTCCGTCTGTGGTGATATCGCGTCTTTCTCCGGCACCTCCGGAACCGCGAAGAAATCGGCGACATCCGCTTCGTGAACCGGCTCATGTTGAGAAGATTCTGATAAAGCGTCTTGATCTTGTGCCGCTTCTGTTTCGCCGGTTTCGGTTTCTGACTTGGGTTCGGATTCGGCCTCGGCCAATGCCGCGAGTTCCTCATCGGAAAGGGCGACGCTATGCTCGGTCTCATCGTTTTCAAGCCCGGACACCGCCGCCGCGGCGCCCAACATCGCGCCGGAAATGATCGGCAGTTCCTCCGTCGGCTCACTGATCCCGTCTTCGGAATGCTCGTCGTGAGAAACATCTTCAGCTTCACGGGAAGCCGCGACTTCGCTTAAGATATCTTCTTCGGGTTCCCCCGCCTGAGCGTCTGTTGTTTCATCGGAGGGACTTTGACTTTCGTCCTCCGCTGCTTCTTCCGCCGCGTCTTGCGCTTCGGGGTCTTTCCCGTCTGGGGATGCCTGCGTTAAATCCGATTCTTTCTCGATTTCATCCTCCGGTCGGTCAAAATCATCGGGGGCTTCTGTTATTTCATCGGAGGGACTTTGATTGTCGTCCTCCGCTTTAATATCCTCGTTCGATTCACTGAATTGGGTGTCCTCCGGCGCGCCGGCAGGCTCTGATTCATCCGACGCTTCCGCGCTTTCGGCCTCGGTGTCGTCCGGCGATTCTTCCCCGTGATCCGATGTTACGTCAGATTCACATTGGTCATCATCGGCTTTGACATCCTCGGATAGATCATCGGCGCTTTCGGATTGATCAGCGTCATGGTCTTTGACATCGTCGGCAGCTTCAGCGATGATTGAAACCGCTTCGGTTTCATCCTCGGGCTTTTCGGCGTCTTCCGATTTTATATCCTCTCCTAAGCCGCCGTCGTCATCCGTGATTGATTCTTCGGACTCAATGTCAACATCATTTTCAGTCTCGTCTGAGTTTGCCTCGGCCTCTTCGGTTTCATCCGAAGGCGTCTCGGCGGCTTCCGATTCTGTTTCTTCTGGGTTGACATCGTCAGTCTCGGCGCTTTCATCGGCTTCAACGTCAATCTCATCTTCAGCCTCGTCTGAGCTTGCCTCGGCCTTTTCGATTTCCTCCGCGGGCGTCTCGGCGGCTTCCGATTCTGTTTCTTCTGGGTTGACATCGTCAGTCTCGACGCTTTCATCGGCTTCAACGTCAATCTCATCTTCGGCCTCGTCTGAGCTTGCCTCGGCCTCTTCGGTTTCATCGATAGATTTTTCGGTGTCTTCCGATTTGATGTCCTCTTCCGCGTTAACATCGTCAGTCTCGCCGGCCTCATCGGTCTTTGAGCTGCCGTCATCTTTGACATCATCCGCGCCGGCGTCATCGTTTTGGGTTTTACCCGCGATATCTTCGTCTTGGGCTGCTTCATCAGAGACATTTTCCGGTTCTGTAACGGCGGCATCAATGTTTTCATGTTCGTCATCGTCTTTGCCGAAGACCGATGAATCGTCATGATCTTTTGATGCTTCGGCCGGCCCGTCAACCTCTTCTGTCTCTTTATTTTCGTCTTCGATTGCCCTGTCGTCCTGTGTTCCGTCGGATTCTATTTCAGGCGTGACTTCAGTCTTTTCCGCTTTATCATCTGTTTTCCCGTCGTCATCCTCCTGACTTTTATCCGATGATGCACGGTCTTCTTCCGCCTCTTCTTTTTCCGAATCCGGTAAATCCTCCGAAACATCCTTGGCCTTGCCGCTATCTCGCGTGCCGGACATCGCTGACGCTTCTTTCATTTCCATGTCGTCATCCAAATTTGGGGCGAAATCATAATCGTAATTTTCGGTGTCGTCGGATTCGTCATGAATAACCTCGGGCAAAGCGGCTTCTTCGATTGGACTTGCGGCATCGGCGGGCGCTTCAAAATGATCGCTCTCCTTCTCCGTTTCATCTTCGGCATCTAATTCCCTTAAGCCCTCTTCCTCGTTGTCTGCGTCTGATTCAAGGGGTGTTTCTTGCTCAAAAGATTTTTCGGACAGCTGATCCGAAGCCGGCTCAGCCGTCACCTCCGTCAAAGGCGCGGATTGGGCCAAATCTTGCTCTGTATCCTTGGCATCGGATTCGGACAATCCTTTTTCTTCGGCAATCGCCGGCTCTAAATCCCGGTCAAGCTTTGCGACTTTCGTTTTGCCCTCATCCTTTGGATTCAATGTCTGTTTTCTTCGAACCTCAGCGGACGATCTGGTTTTCTTATCCGGTTTGTTTCGAAGTCTTTCCCCGATTTTAGTGAAAATTGATTTCTTCAATGGAATATTCCCTTTTTTTCTTATAAAATGGATTTCGAATTATTTTATCACAAATCCATCGAAACACATGCGATTTTAAGGTTATTTCAAGCGTTGTTTACTAAAAATTTACAATTTGTTTCAACGCATTGTTTTGTTTCAATGCATTCTAAAATAAAAAAAGCCGCGCGCCTGATCTAAAGAAGGCGTACAGCTTTTGGTAAATGGATTGATTTTGTTGTCATGCCCATCACATGCCGACATAATCGTCCAGACGAAAACGGGATCGGACCGCGTCGACGGCTTTTTTGGCGTCCTCATTCCGCACGGCGCAGGAAATACAAATTTCCGATGTGGTGATCATCAGCACCTGGATATCATTATCGGCAAAAACCTTCAAAAATTTAGCCGCGACACCGGACTGGGTGCGCATGCCGATGCCGTGAAGATTGAGCCTTGTGATGCTTTTGTTGATTTTGATGCCGATATCTTTATAATCATTGCCCAGATTGTTGGCAATGTCGCGAACCTTCGGCAGTTCCTTTTCCGGCAAAATGACCGAAACATCAAACGTATCCTTTGCCGGCGCTGTCCGGCTGATCAGATCCACGTTGATCCCGGCGTCCGCAAGATCGGAAAGCAACCGGCTCATGATGAAGGCGTTGAACGGCACACGGCGCAGAGAAATAATCAAACTTTCGCAGTCAATGGTAAGTCCGTCGACGGAATGTTGTTCAATATTGTCCATGGCTTAACTCTCCTTATAAATCAAACGCGTCGGCAACCGCCATCACTGCGCGTTCTTTGGCCGGTGAGGGGATCAGACAGGATATGCGGATTTCCGATGTCGTGACCATCAGAATTGGGAAATGCTGATCGGACAGAATTTTGAAATATTTGGATGCCACACCGGTCTGGGATTTCATACCGATACCCACAACGGACAGCTTGACCACGTCGGTGTCGATGGTGACCTGCACTTCGGGATATTCTTCCTCGAATTCCCTTAAAATGGCTTCGACGGTGTCATAATCCTCCATCGGCGCCGAGAACGAGATATGAATTTTCCCGTCGATGCGCGACGTTTGAGAAATCATGTCGATGTTGACGCCTTTTCCCGCAACAGCGGCAAAAAATGCCGACGTGACATTGATGTCAAAAGGCACTTTGCGCATGGAAATCATGAATTCGCCTTCGTCCACCGCGAGACCGGTGATCGGCTTTTCCTTTTCCGCCGCCCCGTGACAAATGAGGGTTCCGGGAATATCGTGAATGCTGGAGGCCACATAGAGATCGGCGTTATATTTGCTGCCGAGCTCAATGGCGCGGGTATGCATCACGCCGGCGCCGAGACTGGCCATCTCGAGCATTTCCTCATAGCTGACGCGATCGAGTTTTTTGGCCGGCGGATAGAGTCTCGGATCCACGCCGTAAATGCCGTCCACGTCCGTATAGATTTCACAGGGACATTGGAGCACGCAGGAGAGGGCAACGGCGCTGGTATCGGAGCCGCCCCGCCCCAGCGTGGTGATGTCGTCGTGTTCATTGACCCCTTGAAAACCCGCGATAATGACGATTTTGTCGTCTTCCAGCGCCTGGGTGATTTTGGTGGTGTCAATGTCCATAATCCGGGCGCGGCCGTGAAGACCGACGGTGCGGATGCCGACCTGGGGCCCGGTGAAGGAAATGGCGTCGTATCCCATTTGATCCAGGGCCATCGACAACATGGAAATCGACACCTGCTCACCGGTGGCAAGCAGCATGTCCATTTCCCGCTTCGGCGGTTTCGGGTTAATTTGATAGGCCATGGCGACCAATTCGTCGGTGCTTTTTCCCATGGCGGACACCACGGCGACCATTTTATACCCTTCTTCTTTTTTGGCGATGATGCGCTTCGCCACATTCTGAATCCGGCTGATGGTCCCCATTGAGGTCCCGCCGTATTTTTGTACAATGATATTTTTCATAATAATAAAATAGGATGTGATGTTTTAAAGAATCTCATGTCGGATGATTCGCTTTTGAAATCCGTGACGGGAAATGGTCATGACATCTCAATGAATCAACCGGGTGAACAACACGTGATGAGCCATTCCGGTTATTGGCCGATGACGTTTTCCATGGTGTATAAACCGGGCTTTTGATCCGCGAGAAAACGGGCGGCCGTCAAGGCTCCGTTGGCGAAAATCTTGCGGGATAAGGCCGTGTGTTTGATTTCGATGAGCTCGTCATCACCAGCGTAAAGCACCGTATGCTCTCCGGCGATGGTGCCGGCGCGCACGGCGTGAATGCCGATTTCCGAGACATCGCGTTTGGCGTCCCGTCCGTGACGGCCGTAGGTGAATTCCCGTTTTTCGCTAAGTCCGTCATTCACGGCGTCGGCGAGGAGAATGGCGGTGCCGCTGGGAGCGTCGACCTTGCGATGGTGATGCTTTTCGATGATCTCGACGTCATAGGCTTTGAGGGTTTCCGAAATGTCCTTTAATACCTTGGCCATGACGTTGACACCCAGGGACATATTGGCCGTTTTAAACACGGGAATCACTTTGGCCCCTTCGTTAACGGCGGCCATGTCTTCTTCGGATAATCCCGTTGTGGCAATGACAATGGGAATTTTTTTGCAGACGGCATAGTCAAAGATGGCTCGGAAGGCGGAAAAATGCGAAAAGTCAATGATGACATCCACATCCTCATCGCATTCGTCGAGATCAGAGTAGATGGGAAAATCAGCGTCGGGATCGGCTTTGGCATCGAATCCGCAGACAATGGTAAAATCATCTGCGGTCGCAACAGCCTCGCGGACAAATTGTCCCATGACGCCCGCGGCGCCGGATAAGAGTACTTTTTTCATTTATAAAATGCCTCCGTACGCTTTCAACACCTCAACCATCCGCGCTTCGTTAGCTTCGCCCATTTCCACCAACGGCAGACGGCGCTCACCGCTATCAAGTCCCATCAGGCGCATGGCGGTTTTGACGGGAATCGGATTGGATTCGAAAAACATCGCGCGGTTGACGGGGTTGATTTTTCTGAACAATTCCCGGGCTTTCGGCATATCGTCGTTTAAGCAGGCCATCGTCATGTCGTGGACCGCTTTGGGCAGGATATTGGCCGTGACGGAAATGACGCCTTTGCCGCCCAGAGCGATAATCGGCAGGGTTTGATCGTCGTTGCCGCTGTAAACCGTAAAATCGTCGGGACAGATTTCGATAATTTCCGCGATTTGACTGATGGAACCGCTGGCTTCTTTGACAGCGCTGATATTATCTATTTCGGCCAGACGTTTGAGCGTTGCAGGCGCAATATTGGATCCTGTTCTTCCAGGAACGTTGTAAACAATAATCGGCATATCGGGATTGGCTTCGGCAACGGTCGCGATATGTCTGTAAATGCCTTCCTGAGAGGTTTTGTTGTAGTAGGGGTTGATGACCAGCGCTCCGTCGGCGCCGCAGTTTTTGGCGTATCGGGTCAAATCGACGGAATAGGCGGTATCGTTGCTGCCAGTGCCGGCGACAAAGGGCACGCGGCCGTCAATCATTTCTCCGGCTTTGGCTAAAACCTCGCGATGCTCGGCATCATCAAGGGTGGAGCTTTCGCCGGTTGTTCCGCAAATCAACAGCGCGTCGGTGCCTTCGGTGATGTGCCAATCGATGAGGCGGCGCATCGCGTCAAAATCGACGGCTCCATCTTTAAATGGGGTGCACATGGCCACACAGCTACCCGTAAAAATCGTTGACATGTTGTTTCTCCTTTTTAGAATAAGCGGATTTTCCGCTTCGATTAAATCAAATTCTGTTCCGCGAGGGATTCCGCGATTTGCACGGCGTTGGACGCCGCCCCTTTGCGGATATTGTCGGCGACACACCAGAAATTAAATCCGTTTTCCAATGAAAAATCGCGGCGGATCCGGCCGACATACACCTCGTCATGACCTTCGGCGTCAATGGGCATGGGATAAGCCAGCTCGGCGGGATTGTCCACCACCACGCAGTTTTTCATGGCGCCCATGCAGGCTTTCAGTTCTTCCACGTCGCCGAAGGGTTTGTCAAGCTCAACGTTGATGCTTTCGGAGTGGCCGAAAAACACGGGTACGCGAGCCGTTGTCGCTGTAATCGCAATCGTATCATCATGAAGAATTTTATGCGATTCGTTGATCATCTTCATTTCTTCTTTGGTGTAGCCGTTGTCTAAAAAATCGTCGATGTGAGGCAATACATTGTAAGCGATGGGATATGGGAATTTCTTGGGCGCTTCGCCCTTGATGCCCTCTTTTAAATCCGCCACAGCCTGAACCCCGGCGCCGGAGACGGCCTGATAGGTTGAATAGACAATGCGTTTGATGCCGTAGGCGTCTTGGACGGCCTTTAAGGGGAGCATGGCCTGAATGGTGGAGCAATTGGGATTGGCGATGATGTTATGATGATGCTTTAAGTCTTCGGGATTGACCTCCGGCACCACCAGCGGCACCTCGGGATCCATCCGCCAGGCCGAGCTATTGTCAATGACGATGACGCCGCGCTTCGCCGCTTCCGGCGCGAAAGTTTTGCTGGTGCCGCCGCCTGCCGAAAACAGCGCGATATCGATATCCTTATCGAACGATTCGGGCTTTAATTCCTCGACGGTATATTCTTTTCCTTCAAATTCTACTTTTTTTCCGGCGCTGCGATATGACGCCATTGGATACAGATTATTCACCGGAAAATGACGTTCGGCCAGCACCTTGAGCATCATGGTGCCGACGAGTCCCGTCGCGCCGACGACGGCTACATTATATTTTTTCATTTACAATCGACCTCCTAACCATTTGTATGAAAAAAACCGGCATGGAGCCGGCTATCCGCTACACGAAAAAAACACGGTAGGATAGCGCTCCACTTATGGGATAAGTGACAGTCTTATTGCTCTTAACAATAAGCCCAGAGACTCGGGAGCAGAAACCGAACCTCTTCGGCATGTTCCCCTTTTGCCAACCCTCTTCCCTTTCTGCTTTGGTCCGATTGGGGACTGATGAAACACGCGCCTCTATCTTTAAATGATAGTTTATCAGATAAAGAGACGAATGAAAAGCCTTGAACGGGTTTTTTTCAGTTTTTATTCAAAGACCTAAAATGAATTGAAATTTTTAAAAGAAAAATGAAAAAGCGATACCGAAGTACCGCCTTTGATCCCTTCTTTGGAGCGGGTGAAGAGAATCGAACTCTCGTGACCAGCTTGGGAAGCTGGGGCTCTGCCATTGAGCTACACCCGCACTTGCAACATTAGAATACTATCACAACTTGCGGGGGATGTCAATGACGAATGGTAGAATAACATGGTAAGTGAGGTTTTCGCAAGAAAACCCCTCAGTCCGGCTAAAAAGCAAAGCTTTTCGCTATTCTTTCTTGGGCAGTTTTCTCGCTTTGATACGGATAAGTTCACGTGAGCCAAATTAATAAATAAGGACTGTCATCGTCTCTCGCAGATGACGCAGATGATCGCGGATAAATATTGTATTTATTTCTTGATCTGCGTGAATCAGCGTTATCAGCGAGAAAAAGAGGTTTGGGTTACACCTGTCTTTTTTGGTCAGATTGCTCGCTTTGCTCGAAAACATCTCCACCCGCTTCGCTCGATAAGTTCGCATGGGTAAGCCTTGCACCTTATGCCCTTCGGGCATTTCGGTCGGGCGTGCGCCCTATAGCCTTCCGACGGTTCACGGCACCCCGCTCATGCAAGCATGGCGGCTCGCCTTTAAACAAGCAACCTGCCCAAAGTAAGCCGTGCACCTCATGCCCTTTGGGCATTTCGGTCGGGCGTGCGCCCTATATTCTTTCACAGGCTCAGAGCGCCCAGATCATGCAAGCATGGCTGTTCGCCCTGAACCAGTGAAAGTCTGCACGGCTTACTTTTACGAAAATCATAGATTTGGATGCTCACTTACGCTCGGAACGGCTGTTCCTCGCTAAAGCGCCGCCAATATTTGCCGGGCTGAGATAACGCCGCTGCGGAAGTTGTTTCACGGCAAAGAGATCACGCTTTAACCGCAAAGTAAGAGGCTCGCGGCTTACCCTCTCCCGAGGGGGGAGCCTTGTTGCTTCGACGTAAGCTGATTCCAATTTGAAATCCGGCTCGCCGGATTTCTTCCTCAATCATTCATCATTCATCAGGGTCGACGGACTTGGAAGGCGTTATATTTTTCTTTAAAGCATCAAAGGTCGAGGTAATGGCTCCCGTCGGACAGGCCTTTTGACAGGCGCCGCAGCGGATGCACGCCGCGCTGTTTGGCGTTTGTGAAACGTCGATGTCAAAGGGACAGGTCTTTTGACAAGCGCCGCAATCCACGCAATGTTCTTCCACTTTGTAGCGATAGAGCGCGATGGGATTAAACAGGCCGTAGAGCGCGCCCAACGGACAAAGATATTGACAAAAAGGCCGGTTGACCACTGTGCTGAGAATCAAAACCACGATGAGCACACCGAGTTTCCAAAAAAAGGTCCCGCCGATAAAGCCGCGCAAATCGCCTTTGAGCGCAAGGAGCGGAATCCCCGCGAAAAGGGTTCCCGACGGACACAGATAAGCGCAAAACCAAGGTTCGCCCTGCCCCATGGCGCTTCTGACAAAAATCGGCAAGAGGATGACCAAGATCAAAAGAACAAGATATTTTAAATAGGAAAGGATTTTGTGACCGGGCAGGGTTTTCCGCTTGAAGGGAACGGGAATTTTCCCGAGCAAATCCTGAACCAGTCCGAACGGACAAAGCCACCCGCAGATGAACCGCCCGAACACCGTGCCGAAAACACCGAGGATGCCGAAAACGTACAGTGAAAAGTCAAAAGCGCGGCTTCCCAGCACCGCCTGAAGGGCGCCCACAGGACAAGCGAACAGAGCGCCGGGGCAAGAATGGCAATTAAGCCCCGGCACACAAAGGGCTTTTGATGGCCCGCTAAAAATTTCTCCTTTAGCGAATCCGGCGATATACCCGTTGGTGACGGCGACAAAGGCAATTTGACACCATAACCGAAATCTGTTGATGTGTGTTGTTTTGTTCATGTTGTTTCCGAAATCTTTCATTGTTCATATCAAGGGAGCCTTTTTGTGCTCGGTGGCTTTTCACCTGTTTTATGGGTTTCGGCTAATCGCGACTATGATGGTCTCTCGCAGATACCGCAGATAAACGCGGATAAATTCATTACAGCTCTCATCATCAAAAAGATAGAGATAAAACAAAAAGCTTGAACTGATGAACAGCAAAAACCCAAATAGAAATCCGACTCGGCCGGATTTCTTCCACAATTATTAATCATTAATCGTTAATCGTTAATTATTTTATCCAATCCCGATGCACTGCAGGCAGATGGCGCAGGCTTTGGCCATCACTGCCGCGATTTCTCCCCGGGCAGCGCCCAAAGCGATCATCAATGTGAATACGGCAAGCAATCCGCCGCCGATGAGATTACGTGTTTTTTCTTTCATTTTTTCCTCTCCTGTGCGTCTTTGTGTTAAAATATGGCTTAAGTCTATCATAGAAATACAAAAAGGAACTTAAAACCATATGTCAATCGTACTTGGAATTGACACCGGCGGTACTTTTACCGACGGCGTCATCTATGACAATAGCCGAAACACTGTTTTAACCAAAGCCAAAACCCCGACGGTTCACGCCGATCTGTCCGAGAGCGTCTCGGCGGTGCTGGACGCCTTGGATTTTGACGAGCCTGAGGTCATTGACAAAATCGTCCTCTCCACCACCCTGGCCACCAACGCCATCGTGGAGGGCAAAGGCCGTCCCGTCGGTTTGATCGCCATCGGCGCCGAACCGAAAGACCCCTTGCCGACACCGTGGGTAAAAAGCGTTGCCGGAAAAATCGGCATTAAAGGAAAGGAACTGATGCCTCTGGATGAGGACGCCGCCGAAAAGGCCATCGACGCCCTGCTTCCCCACGCGGAAGCTTTTGCCGTCTCCGGCATGATGAGCACCCGCAACAACAGCCACGAACTGGCCGTGAAAGCCATGATCGAGAACAAAACGACGGCGCCTGTCATCTGCGCCCATGCCCTGTCGGGACAACTGGGCTTTCACGACCGCACCGTCACCGCCGTGTTAAACGCGGGGCTGATTCCCATTATCCATGACTTTATCGAGGCCGTCATTCGGGCTCTTGACGCCAAAAAAATCACCGCCCCGGTATTCATCGTCAAGGGCGACGGCCATCTGGCCACCCTGGATTTCATCAAGGAAAAACCGGTGGAGACCATTCTTTCCGGACCCGCCGCCAGCATGATCGGCGCGGTGACCCTCTCCGGCGCCGACAATGCCATCGTGGCGGACATGGGGGGCACCACCACCGACACGGGCATCGTCACGAATCGAAGCCTGACCCTCTCCCCCGTCGGGGCCAAGGTCGGCCGCTGGCAGACCCATGTGGATTCGGCCAAACTGACCACCACCGGTCTCGGCGGCGACTCGGCCATTGTCCTAGACAACGGCAAACCGGTCCTCACCCCCGCCCGAGTAACCCCCGCCTGCCGCCGGGCAGACGCGGAGGCCGCGCCGGTGCTCACACCGACGGATATTTTGCATCTTTCGGGAGAGCTTTCCCGTTGGGACACAAAAAAAGCAAAAAAGGCCCTGGACGCCCAAGCCGAAGCCTGCGGAAGCGATCCTAAGACCCTTTTATCCGATTTGAAAAATTTGGTTTACCGGCGCATTGACGAGGATGTGCTTAAGGCCTATGCTGATCTCGCCTATCCTGTCCTGGCCATCGGCGCGCCGGCGGGAAGCTGGTATCACAATTTGAGGGACAGAACCGGC
This sequence comes from Eubacteriaceae bacterium, assembly GCA_017405085.1. Classification (GTDB taxonomy): domain Bacteria; phylum Bacillota; class Clostridia; order Eubacteriales; family Eubacteriaceae; genus RUG12931. Next base: position 25,354 of record JAFRBB010000019.1, on the reverse strand, counting down.
CGGGACGCGATCATCCCCGAGCACCACGAAGTGGCCGCCGCCGTCGGAGCCGCCGTTGCCGCCGTGGAGGAACGCGCCACGGCGTTGGTCCGCCCCGATGAGGAAAACGACGGATTTGTCGCCCATATCATGGGAGAGACCGCGTCCTTTTCGGACAAAGACACCGCCGTTGCCTTTGCGGCGGATGCCGCGAAAGCGCGGGTGACAGCCCTTGCCGAAGCGCAAGGCGTGGGAAAACCCACAGTGAGTGTGGACATACAGACCATCGAAAACCGCACGTCTTGGAAAACGGAATATATCAAAACCGTCATTCACGCCGTGGCGAGAGCCGCGTCGGTTCAAAGCGTCCGCGAGGAATCAAAATCCTATGACTATCATCTGACGGGAAATTAAAAGCCGTCCCGAAGGCGTCATCCCCGGTGAACGCTATCCGATCACGCCCGTGATCATCGTCATCACATGGCAAAAGCTGCCGGCGAGGACAAAGCAGTGAAACACTTCATGGGAGCCGAAATAGGGATATTTCCCGCCGAATACATTAAATTTCAACGCGTAGATCACGCCGCCGACGGTGTAGAGAATGCCGCCTATGAGGAGCCATAAAAACCCGGTCATACCGAGTCCCGACACGATTTGCGGCAGAGCGAAAAGGCAAACCCATCCCATGGCGATATAAAGCACCGAGGAGACCCATTTGGGACAAGTCACCCAAAACAGCTTGAAAATAAATCCCGCCAGGGCGATCCCCCACACCAAAGCGAGCATCCACGGCCCCGCGCCCTGCCACAGCGTCACGGCGCAAATCGGCGTGTAGGTGCCGGCAATGAGCACAAAGATCATCGTGTGGTCGATTTTTTTGAGGACTTTGTTGACCCGCGGACTCACGTCAAAGGTGTGATAGGCCGTGCTGGCGCCGTAAAGGGCAATCATGGATAACATAAACACGGAAAGGGACATCATCGCAGGCGTATCCATGCCATGGGACGCCGCGACAATGAGCAAAAAAGGCGTCGCGGCGATAGCCAGGACAAACCCGATGAAATGGGTCAGCGCCGAACCCGGATCCTTGACATGAAAACGGCCTTTTGACGTTTGGACCTGCGGTTTTATTGGATGAAGTGATGTGCTGGTGGCAATCATAATAACCTCCATTAAATCAATAGCTTTATATCGGTTTTTAAATAACCGATTATGGGTTAATTTTAACCGATCATATCGATCTTGTCAACGGTTTTTCTATAACCGATCATGCGTTTGTGATTGACATCTTTTCGTTGATTGGCTATACTGTGGTCAGTTTGAATCTTAAAACTGAAGGAGGAAATCATGGATCCCGCGATCATTTCCGCTTTTCATTTGCCCCGATACTCGGAAATTCCCGATGTCGGCCTTTATTTAAAACAGGTGGTTAAATACATCAACGACATTTTTTCTCCCCTGGGACTGCCTGAGATCACCGCGTCGATGATCAGCAATTATGTCAAACAGGGACTGGTGGACAAGCCCGTCCGCAAGCAATACGGCCGCGCCCTCATCGCCCGGATCATCGTGGTGGCCTTTGCCAAATCGGTTTTGACCATGGATGACATCCGCAGTTTTTCGTCGCTGCTTTTTGACGGCGAGCCCTTTGACCGGGCTTATGACGATTTTTGCGCTGCCTCGGAAAAAGCCATCATCGACGTATTTTCCGAAAAAGAAGACAACCTCACCGAACGTCTCGGCCTCATTCATACCGTTGTCCGCGCTGCGGCCCGCCGGGTTTATTTAAATGATGCCTTTCAGCATCTTGAATCATAAACTTTTTTCTTTACCTTCGAAACATTTAAAAAAAGCCTTGCATTTTTTCGGGCTTTCGCCTATAATAATGAAAGTCCAAACGGCACGGGCCATTAGCTCAGTTGGCTAGAGCACCTGACTCTTAATCAGGGTGTCCAGGGTTCGAGTCCCTGATGGCCCACCATTTTAATAATTAATAATTAATAATGAATAATGAATAATTCTGGATGAAACTCGGCATTGCCGAGTTTCTATTTTTTGTTTTTAAGCCGAGCTTCGCCTCCGCCGTGTTGAGTTATCTTCATGACTGCCATGGCCGATTTTTATCGTTCCATCCCCTTTGTTTCCAGTAATCCACATCGGCTTCGTTTCAACCTTTTTTCTGCAGCATCCGCATGAGATGAAAAAAGCCTTTTGTTTTCAAACCAGGTTTTACGTGATCTTTCCGTTTGATAATCCGCTTCGTCAAGGGCCCGTGTGATGGGCGCGAGCTTATCGTAATGCGGGCATTTTTTCTCATCGACCATAAAACATTTCGCGCAGCCGCAGCAAAACGATCCGAAATCTCTCGGTAAGAAAAATTTGGTTTTTTCTCCTCCGATCTGATCTGCCAACAGATTGGCAATATGATACGTCGAGCCTCGATGACTCTGACCGTGAACAATCACTGTTTTCATTGATTTCTCCTATTATTTTCGAAAAAGTAAGCCGTGCAGCCTTTCACTGGTTCAGGGCGAACCGCCATGCTTGCATGAGCGGGGTGCCGTGAGGTTCTACTGCGGAAAATGTTTTACTTGTCCCTTTTTGGGCAGTTTTCTCGCTTTGCTCGAAAACATCTCCACCCGCTTCGCTCGATAAGTTCGCATGGGCCAAATCATAGATTTGGATGCTCACTTACGCTCGGAACGGCTGTTCCTCACTCAAGCGCCGCTCGTCATGCTCCATTAGGTTTTGACTTGTCTTTTTTGGGCAGTTTTCTCGCTTTGCTCGAAAACATCCGTTCGTGCTTTCGCCCTCACTCAAGCGCCGCCAATATTTGCCGGGCTGAGATAACGCCGCTGCGGAAGTTGTTTCACGGCAAAGAGTTAACGCTTTAACCGCAAAGTAAGAGGCTCGCGGCTTACGCCCGACCGAAATGCCCGAAGGGCATGAGGTGAACGGCTTCCCTATGTACCTGGGGTTATCTTTTTTTAACGCTGAATTCAGTGTTGACTAAATATTTTTTTCGCTGATCAATTAGTCAAACGATCCACCAATTAATACACCAACTGTTTTCTTAATACACCAACTGATAAACCGATACATCAACTCTAAATAAAAGCCCCACGCCGTCAAACGTGAAGCTTTTTTCATAATCCGTTCTTTTTATTCTTACTCTTGTATTATTCAAAAGGATTAAGGTGATGTGATATTCATTTCTCTTTTAAGTACTGCTTGCAAAACGGCGGAGACATTCACACCGGCTCCTTCAGCTTAAAATTAAGTCATGAAAGAAAGGCGCAATTTTTCTTCACGACACTCGTTTCTTTCTCCGATACTGAGAAAAATCAACGTCAACCAATGAAACGATCGCGCCAGACGGTGTGTTGGATTGTATGCTTGCAATGCTCGACGCTTCCGGCAAGGACTCGCCGTCGTCCTGCATATCAATTCCCATTAGTCCAATTGCATCTTTCGCCATTTCGATTGCTTCCGGAACATCCTTGCCCTGGGTATTGATGTTGAAATCAGGAATAAATACCACGATAAAATCTTTTCCCTGTGTCATAACGATAGGATACGTTTTTTTCATTTTAGACAACTCCTTCATGTTTTGCGTGTTTCGCTTTTTCATCTATATTGTTGTCAAGAGAATCCTTAAAAAAATAATATTGATCATGCTTTCAGGCTTATTCCACGGTTCCGTTGACAATCTTAGCGTACTGATCCTCGGGAATCATCGGAGACGTGATGACTTTCATCAAATCCTCGGCAATTTTTCCATTTCCCGCAAATTCTCTGCCGGCTTTTTTGATTAACTCAAGCCGGGGTTCTGTCACTGATTTGGCTTCAGGCGCGTTAAACATCGGACTTTCAGGGACGGTAATGATTGTGTGATTACCCGGAAAACACAATTTGAACTGCGCCGCGGCAGGCTCGAAATTGTGTTTGCTGTTCGGGAATCCGCAGCCGCAGATCATCACATAACGCAAACGGCTGAAATCCGCCTGGGAAACATGCTCATACCGCTCGCCGACCTTCCGCATCGCCATACTTGACAGCGGCAGCGTGCGGTCAAGCAGCGCTTTGAGCGGCGCGGGCATGCCGTAACAATACAGCGGATAACTCCAAATGAGCAGATCACTGTCAAGAATCTCATCCAATATTTCCCGCATATCGTCATGGTGAACACACTCCCCGCCGTTTTTCATGCAGGTAAAGCAGCCGGCGCAATAGTCGATATGCCGAAAAGCCGCGTGAATCGTCTGAATATCATTGGCCGAAACGTCATTCATCCCCTCCAAAAAGGCGCGGGTGATGTGCATGGTATCACTTTTTTCCCCTTTTGGACTTCCGTTAAGAACCAGAATTTTCATGTTGGACTCCTTTGTGTTGTTGAATGATTTCCGCGCCGTATCGGCACAATAAGCTTGTTACAATAAACATGACACCTAATCCGATTTGCGCGGAATGATTAATGTCTAAAACGTTCGTTAGTTGGTAAGCGCGGCCGATAACAGAGGAAATGATGCCGACAACGATGTCGGTTCCCAGCGGAATACAAATCGTGAAGATACCAAGTCTCATCAGTTCCTTCGCGCCGTCAAAAGTAAAAGGCGTTCCCGCTTCCAACTCATTTTTAAAATACATTTCCGCGATCTTGCAGAGCACCGCCTCACCGGCGCACAGCACAATCCCCGTTGCCATCACACCATACCAAGTGCTTTTGTCGATTGCCCCGCTCTGCTCGATAATGCTGTGGATTGTCACCCCGCCGATTTTCAGTCCATTGTGAACAAACGAAATTTCAAGGATTCCCACAAGACAAAAGATTCCGCCAATCACACATAAAATAAATAGGACCTTGCTAAAAATTTTTCCGATTTTGGAAAGGGTTTGGATGGTATTCAGTGTTTTCATTAATCATTACCTTTTTCTCAAAACGATTTTGATGAAATTCAAATATTTTCCGCCGCCCGCTTCCATTGATCTACGGTCATTAACCGCGAATTTGTTTTCCTGCTTGAGCCAATCAGCCCATACCTCATCATCAGAGGCCATCTCAGAAACTTCTATGACCTCTGCGCCCTTACACTGCGCAACGATATTCTTCCAATAGCTGACATCATGCAGATAGTCGAGCTGTTCGGGTGTCCAGGACAACAACAGTTCAGACGGCAGATGATCATGACAATCCTTTTTCATGCCGGGAACCGTGATATAAATGAGTCCCTTCGATTTGACAAACGGCAACAGCTTATCATCGAGATAATTCGGGTCGCGCCCGAAATAATTATACGAATCGGTGGACACAACAGCGTCAAAAAATCCTTTCTCAAACGGCAGGTTCTCCGCGTCGGCTTTAACGGGAATAATCTGTTCCTCATTCAAACCCATGGCAGCAAAGAATCGACGGTTTTCTCCGGGATCGCTCCACAAATCGGCCGCGTAGACTTTAAAGCCGTATTCTTTCACCAAAAACACGCTGGTCAGTCCTTGCCCGCTGCCGAGATCGCAGACAGTCGCGCCTTTTGGGATTTGATGATCTGTCAATAGCTCCTCTTCGAGTTTAATTGGATTCGGACCCATGATTTTGGCCATCAAATCATCGGTCATATATTTATCAGATAAAGGGTAATTCACACGTTCCTCCTTAATAGCAACCAGCCTTTCATCATCAACACGGCAAAGCAAAATACCCCCGCGTAAGGCTGTCGGGTCATGATAAAAATCAGGCAAATGAAAACCGATAACGCGACACTTACCGTCAAACGTTGCTTATCCCATAATGGCTTTTCTAGCCGGTCAATCACAACGCCGAAAACACCGTTTAACACAATAACGCTAATGCCGATGGCGTAAACAATCTTTATCCATAACCGCGTGCCGGTGAGAGCAAACAAGGATACCGTCAACGGAGAATCGGAGCCGTTTCCAAAGATGGGAATAAACAAAAGCAAAGCCGTCAAAACATCTAAAGCGTAACAGATGAGAGATGTGTATTGTCCAATCAGCTCCCGTTTTTCGTCTTCCGCCGCGGTGATGATTTCATCCGGTGAAATCAATTCATCGACAGTCACCGAGAAATAATCAGCAAGCGCTTTGAGAGAATCGATGTTGGGGTATCCTCTGCCGGATTCCCATTTGGATACCGCTGTTCTGGAGACAAAGATTGCCTGCGCCAATTCCTCCTGCGTGAGTCCTTGGTTTTTTCTCAATTCCTGTAATTTTTCATTAAACTCCATGGTGACTCCTCATATCTACGGTCGTTGCAGCGCCTTTATAAAGGTAGAACAACCCAAAGCTCAGCAAAACCGATCCGATGATATCCGTCGCCCAGTGAACCCCCGAAACCAGCCTTCCGACAACCATGAAAACCGAGAAAACAACAACGAGGATGATGATAAACGTCCTGATGTTTTTGTTGTCGCATCTGCGTTTGATTTGAAAAACAAGGGTCGGCATCACGGACAACACCAACAGTGTCGTGGAAGAAGGATAAGATGCCTCCAAAAATCCGTCGATTAGTACCGGACGGTAATTGATCGGGATCATTTCAAAAATCAGATATCCGATAATCACCAGAATGTAATAAGCTCCTAATAAAAGGATGTCCAAGTCAACCTTTCGTAGGCTTCTTCGCTTGATCAACTGATAAAGCCCCAAACAGCCGAAGCACAAACAAACCGCGATGGGCACTAAACCAAGCCAATCGGTAATGGTGACCAACGTCATACGCACGCCCGTGAGCTGATGAAACCATGTGTTAAATGTGGCAAGCCCGACCTTTGAATTTCTGGGGCCGACCGCCTGACCATCGACATTCATCATCAGCACGGTCCAAAGCGTAAAGGCGATTAGCGATGCGGCGCTCATGATAAAATATTTTCTCTCTTTCATACGCGTCCGTCCTTTCAAATGAGTTGATTTGAAAATAGCACAGACCGAAAAAAAGAGAAAGCGTCGCGCCGTCACATGGGCGACACGATTCGTGTCATGGCATAAAATAACGCTTTTCAGCTTGTTCTAACGCATGTCATCATCATGATTTGATCACTTCACAAAAAGCGTCAATGCTATCTTCGTTCGTTTTATTCGGTTTTTCTTTGGGATCAATTAAAATCATCTCTGATTGAAAATCCGTCATACCGATCAATTTCTTTAAACCGTCAAGGGCTTTCTCAGCTCCGGAACCTGACTGGCAAGCGAAGGCGGCTATCCTTTTTTGACCAAGCGCGGTTTTGTTATCTTCGACAAAAGTGCGGATCGGCGGCGCGATTCTGCCCGCCCACACAGGAAAACCGATCATGATTTGATCGTACTCATCCGGATCAAATGGATCATCACAAAGCTTGGGTTTTTCTCCCATGACAGCGCTTTTCCCGCCCAAAAAAACTTTTTGAATCCGCTGTCGGGAAAAGCTTTGACGGGTTTTATCTCAATCAGCGTCGCTTCCGAATCAAGTTGTTTTTTCAATAACTCCGCGACATAAGCGGTGTTGCCGCTCATGGAATCATATATAATCGCAGGCTTCATCATGTTATTCTCCTTTTATCCAGTTTTCCAAAAAACGCATTTGTTCGTCGGGTTGGAACCCATGTTCGCCGTTTTCCATCATTGTCAGTTTGGCGTGATGACGCGCCGCGAATGCCTGAATCGTATCAAGCGATGTAAGCTGATCCTTTCCGCCATAGAGAATGGCCGTCGGAACATCCCATTTGATCGGATGCGTTCTGACATAACAAAGATACGTCCATGACCAATCTTCACCGAACGCAGTGGGAATAACGCCTTTTGTTTTTCATTCGGTTTCGGTGACAGTCGCCCGCATCATTGAATCAGCAATCAGCCCCTCCATATCGACAATCGGTGAAATGAAATACGCCTTTTCGATGAGCGAGTCGATTCCCGCGTTTATGCTGAAATACGCGCCGATGCTGTTGGCGATCAGAATCACATGCGCATATTGCGCTTTCAATGCTTGAACAGCGGCGAAAATCTCCGCTCCGGCTTCCCAAGGCGTTGAGGATTGATAATCTAAGCCGGTCACATCACACCCGGGAAACAGCGGTTTGTAACGCGCGCTCTCTGAGGCATTGCCCCCTTTGCCATGAATGTACAATACAACATGATTCATTGATTTCCCCCGTAAAATAACAAATACTGATGAAGATGCGACAACACATAGTTTTGATCGTGATGACCGTCAAACAGATAGAATTGAACATCTGCGCCCTGTGATTTAAGAACAGCCGTCAATTTTTCGCAGGTTCGGTAAAATTGCCCCTCATCATCTTTTCCATCATCAAGAAATACCGATATATTATGAAAAATGCCTTTTTCCGCGATGGCAACAGGATCGTATCTCAGCCACATTGCTTTATCAGTAAAGTAGGGTTCATCCTCATCTTCATAAGACAGATCGATTGCCGGCATATGGCCGCCGATTTTTGAAAACAAATCACTGTGCCGCAATCCAATACTCAGCGCGCTGTAACCTCCCGATGAGATGCCCCCGATGAATCGTCCGCCACGGCTTTGATCGGCGCAAAAGCGTCGTTCGATATACGGAATGACTTCATGAAGAAGATAATCCTCATACATCCCTTTGTGCACGGTGCCGTACTTTCCCGCAATCTCACAATAAGTATCAGATGAATTGATCCCTCGACTGTTATCCATGTTGGGGCATACAATCATCATAGGCTTAATGATTCCGGAATCAATCAATCTGTCGGAAAGCTTATCGATGCCCAGTTGCTCGAGCAGCGTTTCGTTTCCGCTTCTGCCGTGAAGAAAATACAAAACAGGTAACGCGGTGTTTTCATAGCCATTTGGGCAATAAACGGCTATGTTCATATCTTTTTCAAGGACAACGCTATTGATTGTCATGATGCTTAAACTCATTTCACCACCCGCTTCGCCCATGAAGATTACATAAAGCAAATCTAAAAATAAGATGCTTAATTAGATTGCCATGGCCGATTTTTATCGTTCCATCCCCTTTGTTTCCAGTAATCCACATCGACTTCGTTCCAACCTTTTTTCTGCAGCATCCGCATGAGATGAAAAAAACCTTTTGTTTTCAAACCAGGTTTTACGTGATCTTTCCGTTTGATAATCCGCTTCGCGATGGATTCCGTCGCTTTTTCGATGCGCCGTTTCTTATTTTCGGGAACGCTTTCCCAATTGACAGCCGAGACGGCGATGCCGTATTTGTAGATTTTGGCAACGCCCCAAAAAAACAAACTGTCTGCCATATCCTTATTGGCCCATTTCATTCCGGCTCCTGCCGCGGTGGAAATGCAAACCCCTTGTTTTTTAAACATCTTTTCATTAGGACGATGCACCATCCAACGATAACCATAATGATCCAAAAACGCTTTCATCGACCCTGTCGCGTGATAAACATACACCGGACTTGCCAGAATAATCACATCCGCTTCATCAAGGGCCTGTGTGATGGGCGCGAGCTTGTCATAATGCGGGCATTTTGTCTCATCCACCATAAAGCATTTCGCGCAGCCGCAGCAAAACGATCCGAAATCCCTCGGTAAAAAAAATTCGGTTTTTTCTCCTCCGATTTGATCTGCCAACAGATTGGCAATATGATACGTCGAGCCTCGATGACTCTGACCGTGAACAATAACTGTTTTCATTGATGCCTCCTATCATTCTTGTCATTTTTTAAATGATCACAGTGCGATGCATGCGATAAACATGCATTCCTCTAATGACCTCTGTGTTTTTCCTTGCGCTTTTGCTGTTTTAATTCAAACAACCGCTTCTTTTCCGCTTCCTTTTGTTCGCGGGATTGTCTCTTGCGCTCCATTTTGTTTGCTTCGTACTGCTTTTGCAAAGCCTGCTGTGATCGGGTTCCGATGCCGCTTTCCCGAAGTTGTTTTCGGGCATTTCGTTTGCGGCGCTTCGGGTTGTCCGCTTTTTGTTTGATGTCGACATTTTCGGGGGCGCTGAACTGTAACTGATGGTAGTGTTTTAGAACAAAATCATATATTTCCGCGTCCGTCGGTTCCGCGCCGAAAACGGCTTTGCAGACAGCAAGCTTGCCGTCGTCAAGCTCCTCGAACACACCGACCCAAAACGGCTCTTCAAAGAAAACAGTCAGCATCGATTTTGTCTCAATGATTTTGTTTTTCTCGACCTTCATTGTCTTTTGAAAAAGCTTTCCCATTCTTCTTTGGTCAGCCGTGTAACGTGCTCGGTGCGAATATCGTTCATCAGCTTCCATTCTATCTCTTTATCTGTGTGATGATAAGTAAAGCCGCATTTTTCCTGGGCTCGCTTTGACTTTTCATTGCCGTCAAAATAGCCGCACCATAGCGTAGTCAGACGCAAATCCTCAAAAGCGTGTCGAATCAATTCGCTTGTCGCCTCGGGAATCAAACCCTGCCCCCAATACGGCACACCGATCCAATAGCCGATTTCACCTTCCGTATCCGGCAGCACGAAATTACTCTCCTTGCCAATCGTCAAACCGACGCAGCCAATCGCGATGGGGTTTTCTTTCAAACAGACCGCGTAAGTTTCCGGCTTCGACAAAACCGTTTTGATAATCTCACGGCTATTCTCTACGCTTGTATGAACCGGCCATCCGGCAATGGGTCCGACACGTTCATCCTTCGCGTACGCATATAAATTCTCCGCGTCCCCCTCTTCCCAAGGGCGTAGTATCAGGCGTTTTGTTCGTAAAATCATTGTCGCTCATTCCTTCATATACACATCGCAAAAGTGTCGAATATATTTCTCGATGCTTTTAATGATTTCCTGTTCAAATTGGGTCTGTCGGTCCGCTTTCGCGACCCATAGAACAACGGGCGATGCCAGCTCTGTCGCCAAAAGCTCCGGATCGTCTTTGATAAACAGACCCTTGTCCATCATCGCTTTGATGATTTTCGCGTACATCCGCTGGACGCCTTCCAATTGATGCCGCGTTGTGATTTCGGCAAGTCTGTCATTGCGAAACTGTTCTTGAACCAAAAACCTTCGGATTCTTCGAATCATCGGGTCGCGCATGGTAAAAGCGATTCTGTCCATCGTCATACGGATAAACGCTTCTTTGGTTTCGGGAATTGTGCCGACGTTTTTTTCCGAACCGAAAAAATCCTCGTATCTGGCTTCCGCGTTGTCGATAAGGGCATTGAGAATGTCTTCTTTCCCTTTGAAATGCTTATAGAGCGACGGGCCTTTGATGCCGACGCGTCCGGCGATCATATCAACGCCTGTCCCGTCATATCCCTTTTGCGCGAAAAGCGTCAACGCTTCTTCCAATATTCTTTCTTTGGTGGTCATGGTTATCTCCTAAATCATTTGCTAACGTTTATTAGCTATATTGTAGCTATAGGCCGTTAGCCTGTCAAGGATTTATTCATGTTCCACACAAAAAAAACAGCCGCCGGCACGAATGCCGGCGACCAATCAATCCGCTAATTGCTTATCTCTTTTTAAATAATACGAGCTCGGGATTATTTCCTTCTGCTTCATATGTGCTCACCAAAATGAAATCCATGTTTGCCAATACGCCGAAGCAACGCTCACCGTCAAATTCCGATTCCAGTTGATTGCCGAGATAGGTTGTTCCGTCATCGAGAAATTTAGCGTTTCCCCCGTTCGGCAGCGGATAGGCCAGATTGACATAGCTTCCGACAAGGGCGTTGAGGCTTTCAACTTTCGGCATGCCTTCTATTTGGAGATCGTTGATTTCATTGATGAGCTGTTTTTTGAAGGCTTCAAATTGTCCGTCATCACTCAGTTCCTCATATCGTTTCCAATAGTCGAGCGTCGGCAGTTTTTGTTTCATGTAAGCGCGCGCCTGTTCTTCCGTGAAGCCCTCTTTGACCATGTGAGGAATGCACACGTCAATCAAATCATCCATATCATGGTAGGTATACTGTCCGTCCGCGTAGCACCATTTGCAATAATCTTCATTCAACGTGCCGTCTTTTTCTTTCCCGATGATTGTATCTTCCAGCGGCATGCCGCAGCATTGACAGATGAGTTGACGCGGTGAGCCCAGCAGCGTATTGATGGACACGTTAAACAATCCCGAAAGCAATTTGAGCGTTTCGGTATTCGGCAGGGTATCTCCGGTTTCCCAGCGGGACACTGCCTGCCGGGTCACGTGGATTTTTTCCGCCAGCTCATCTTGGGACAGTCCGTTTTTCGTCCTTAACTCATATATGATTTCTTTTGTCTTCATCAAAACACCTCCCTCGTTTTTTACTCTATTACAAAACAATCGGAATTTCAAGCAACCGGCTGTTGCTTTTGTTTGTACGATGAATGGTTCGCTTCCACAAATTGATTTTCGAATCGTTTTTCCAATCAAACGAAGACCTTATCACGCTGTACTGCTTCCATGAAAAAAATTCATTTTCATCTTAGATGATGGGCTATTTATCGTGGACTAACCACGATTTGGAATCGGATGTTTAATACCATTCCCGGTGAATGTTGACAATAAAAAAGAACCTTTTAACGACTTGTTCAGGTCATTGTTATTGTAAATCACTATGATTTTTACTTTTTTCTTTTTTTGTTTAGCCATAGTGTAAGTAAAATAATGTTTTCGTATGAGACATCTTCACCGTTATCAATATAATAAATAACTTCTTCTACGTCTTCTTTTGTTTTCAACATATGGGATACACAAAAAATAAAGTCTTTATCATCAGCAATGAGTTTTAATTTCTTCTCTAATGTTTTCGATTCGTTCATTTTTATTCCTCTATGGGAATTTTGCCAATAATGCGATAATCATTAAAACCATTGTTCTCTATTGTGTAAACATAATTCCCTATCGCCTTGCTGACAATTTTCCTTTTTCTTTGATCTTCGGACATATTCGTATTAAACTCATGCATCACTATGGCGTATTCCTTTTTTGACAATCGAATGGTGTCAAAATCTTTACTCTTGCGAGCAAAGAGTTGAAGATCCATTGCTATTTTACCAAGATGCTCGCTTGATTTCAAATACTTTTTCTTGAAGTCATCAAAATCCTTCGTTTTATCCAGACCATAGAGCTTGGCCAGTTGCTTCAGTCATTCTAAATCACTTTCATCCAACGAGGCTCTCGCCCGCATATTGGCTGTGCATCGGCAGTTGTTCGCGTTTTATCCTCAAAAAAACCGCCCGAAGGCGATTTTTAATTGTCATCATTGTTCCTGACCCCGCGCCGCTCCCGCTTGCTTGAGCGCCGCCAAATCAACACAGACATCGGCCTGTTCGGCAATGGTGGCGCTGTGCGTCACGATAATGACGCATTTTCCCTCGTCCGCCAGATGTCTGAAAAGTTCCATAATCTCCATTTGGGTCGCTTGATCCAAATTTCCTGTCGGTTCATCGGCCAGAATAATACCGGCCCCATAGGACAACGCCCGCGCGATGGCCACCCGTTGCTGTTGTCCGCCGGAGAGCTTGAGCACGCGTCTGTCCGCTTCATCCCGGGAAAGCCCCATTTGACTTAGCAAATCGTAAGCCTTTTGAGAAATGGCATCCTGACTTGATTTCTTTCCGCCGCGGTCGTTTTGCTCAGACAACTCGATGGAAAACGCGACATTTTCCGCCGCTGTCAACTTGGTCAACAAATTGAAATTTTGGAAAATAACCCCGACGTCTCTGCTGCGGTATTCATATTTATCGCAGCCACCGATCGGGTTGCCGTTCACCGTGATGTCTCCCGATGAAGGCTCGGCCAAACCGCTCATCACCGAGAGCAGCGTCGTCTTGCCTTCCCCGGAGCGGCCGACAATCGCGTAGATTTTATGATCCTCAAAAGCATAGTCAATCCCTTCGAAAATGGGTTGCGCGCCATAGGCGAAGCTGACATGATTGAGTTTTAGCACGTCCATAGTGAATGCTCCTTTCGCTTAGTCCCGCTCGGACAGAATCGTAATCGGATCGTACCTGGTAATGAAGATGACCGAAACCATGCCCGAAGCCATCGCCAGCAGAAGCGAAATGCCCAAAAGTTCAATGAGGACTGTCAAATTGACAGCGCTTTCCACCTGGGTGATCCTTTGGCCGGAAGACCCCCCGGAGCCGCCCGGCGCCGTTTGGGGTGAGCCGGCGTCGCCGCCGTTATTTTGAGTTTGGTCGGGGCCTTTGTTGATATCTCTTCCAAAAGATCCCCCTCGGCCGCCCATGTCGCTAGCCGTTTGCGCCGATAACAACGCGTTGGTCACCGGAACGGACACCGCGGCGCCAATCCCGCCGCCGATGACGCTGCCAATGAGGGTAATCATCAATATTTCACTAACAAATAACATCGCGAGTTTATGCTTTTTCATACCGATGGCGCTCATGACGCCGATTTCGTACTTTCTTTCACGGGTGCTGAAGATATTCATCACAACCAAAACCACCGCGCCGAGCACCAACAGCACAATTAAACCGTATCCGGCGATAGTCGACAGATTGTTAAGCGGCGCCGCCTGACGCTCATAAGCCATCAAGTCCGAGGAATTCACCGTGTATTGATCGGACAAGCCGAGGGTCTTCACCTGATTTTTAAAATTTTCATACCCGGCGACATCCCCGACAACATACGTTCCGGTCAAACGGCCGTTCAACGCGTGATCGCCCGATGTTTTCGCCGAAGCGTCGGTCATCGCCTTCAACGTTTGATAACTGGTAAAAATCCGATTCGCGGGATCGACACGCATGCCTCGTCCGCCGCCTTGGGCTTCGGAAGAAGCGTTCTCGTTATGGTAGATACCGCTGATTTTCAGCGTAAACTGTTCGGCGGTGTTATTCGGATGACAAAGGGTGATGCTGTCGCCGACCTTCACATGATTATAGGATGCCAGCTCATCGGAAATCACAGCTGTATTGTCGGCTTTGCCCTGTTCAAACATTTTGCCGGATGTGATTTGATAATTGCCGTTTGTAAAATCGGTCATCGCCGTATCGGAAGAATAACCGGTGACAGCGAAATCACCTTCGGCCATTCTGCCGGATTTGCCGCCTTTTTCGGTGTTTCCGGCATTGGCGCCGGCGGCGTTTTGAGCGGCGCTTTCGCTGTTTGAGGGTGGATACGCTTTCGTATTCCCGGAAGCATCTAAAGACGCGGACAACGAATAATAAAAATCCTTGACAGACTCGGCCGCTTTATACTTCTCAAGCTCCTCAAGGCTCAATTCAGGAGCCATCGCCTCTCTCATTTTGCTCGGATCAACACGTCCGCCATCCGCGCTTTTTTCCATTGCTTTTTCACGATCCGGAGAAATTTCCGCGGTAATTGTCATATTGTTGAGCGCATTGGTTCGCGCTGTTTGCGCCGATTGTCTGATACACAACCCGATACAGGCCGAAAAAGCGATCATCGTCACAATCATGCCGATTAAAACGCTTCTCCCTTTCGCGCGCATGATATTGCGCCAAGCGTTTTTAATGATAAACATAAACCAACCCTTCTCTTTGAGTATTTCTTTTACGCCGTAAATGATGGGTTTTATCATAGGCAAGAAATCTTAAAAAATCGATTAGCCCGGTCAATGCTTTAATCAGACGTTAAGATTGATCGCGCCTCACCGCGAACACATATTCCCTTTTCCGATGAACCGCCCGATGTTTTATGCTATAATAAGGCAAAATCACAAAGAAATTGACATTAACACCAAATAAAGAGAGGTATTTTCATGGAACAGCAAACCATCGGTTTTATCGGCTGCGGCAATATGGCCCAGGCCATGATTCGCGGAATGGTCTTTCACCACGCCGCGGCGCCGGAGAGCATCATCGTCTCTGATGCCGACAGCGTCAAAGCCCACGGCTTTGCCAAATCCGTCGGGATTCGCGCCGCCGGAGGCAATTCGGATGTCGCCAAAGGGTCCGATATCCTATTTCTTGCCGTCAAGCCCCAAGTCTATCCGGCGGTCATTGAGGAAATCCGCAATGATGTCATGCCCGGCGCCGTCATCGTCACCATTGCCGCGGGACAAAGCATCGACGTCACCGAACAACGTTTCGGACGCCCCATCAAACTCATCCGCGCCATGCCCAACACCCCGGCTATGGTGGGCGAAGGCATGTCGGCCCTCTCCCCCAACGCCAACGTCAGCGCGGCGGAAACCGACGCCGTCAAAGCCCTGTTCGCGAGCTTCGGCGAGGCGGAAATCGTGCCGGAGCACCTGATGGACGCCGTTGTCGCCGTCAGCGGTTCCTCCCCGGCCTTTGTGTTCATGTTCATTGAGGCTTTGGCCGACGGCGCCGTGGCTGCCGGCATGCCCCGGGCCCAGGCCTATCACTTCGCGGCCCAAAGCGTGCTCGGCTCCGCCAAAATGGTCTTAGACTTAGACAAACATCCCGCGGAACTCAAAGATATGGTCTGCTCCCCCGCCGGCACCACCATCGCCGCGGTGGCCGCTTTGGAAAAAGACGGCTTTCGTCACGCGGTCATCGACGCCGTGGACCAATGTGTGGCGCGGTCTAAGGCGCTGTAAAAACCCTATGGTAAAAAAATATAAGTCAGCATCAAAATCCGGTTCTTCCGGATTTTTTTGTAAAAAAATCCCGAACGCCGGGCGCGGGCCTCCCCTCCACCCGCTTCGCTCGATAAGTTCGCATGAGCCAAATCACAGATTTTCGTAAAAGTAAGCCGTGCAGACTTTCACTGGTTCAGGGCGAACAGTCATGCTTGCATGATCTGGGCGCTCTGAGCCTGTGAAAGAATATAGGGCGCACGCCCGACCGAAATGCCCGAAGGGCATGAGGTGCACGGCTTACTTTGGGCAGGTTGCTTGTTTAAAGGCGAACAGTCATGCTTGCATGAGCGGGGCGTCGGAGAGGTTCTAAAGCAAAATGCGATCGGCTTGTCTTTTTGGGCAGTTTTCTCGCTTTGCTCGAAAACATCTCCACCCGCTTCGCTCGATAAGTTCGCAGGGGCCAAATCATAGATTTGGATGCTCACTTACGTTCGGGACAGCGGTCCCTCACTCAAGCGCCCCTCGTCATGCTCCGTTGGGTTTTGACTTGTCTTTTTGGTCAGTTTTCTCGCTTTGCTCGAAAACATCCGCTCGGAACGGCTGTTCCTCGCTCATGCGCCGCTCGTCACGCTCGGGGCTTACCATCAGCCAGTCGGTGAGCCGAAGTCCAAAATAAAAGGCCATCATCAACAGGCCGATGACGAGCAGCGTAATCCGGATGGCGTCATAGGCTGTCGCCGAAAGCGGCAAACCATAGGTATAGGGAAAGGCCGCGAAGAAGGCCGCACCCGAAAGCACCGTAAAACAGAGAACAGTCCCCCGATGCCATCCCGCCAGGGATTTTGTGCGAACGCCGTCCTCAAACATGGCGCAGACCCCGAGAATAAGAAAGGCGACCATGGGATAATAATGATATAAAAACGTATCCCGTCCGATAAAAAACCAGGGGATCAGCTGGCTGAAATAAGCCACCGCAATGGTGAGAAGGCCATCTTGTCTTTTGGCGATGCCGCGGATGAGCGCGAAGACAACGCCGAGGAGGCCAAGACCCCACACCATGGGATTGCCCGCCGCGTAAATGCGGATATCCGCCGCCTTGTCCCAATAATAAAACACGGGCTTGAGGGCCAAAAGCCACGTCCACCACCGGGACGAATAGGGATGATTGTTATAGGTGCTCGCGCCGGTGTGATAAGCAAGCAACGTTTTCGTGTGATCGACAACCACCTGCAAAAGCGATCCGGGATCCTCAAGAGTTGCCCGGTACGGAATATACGACAGCAAATACACCAAGGCCGGAATCCCGATAAAAAAGACCACGCACCAAAGGCTGTCGACGAGATAAACGCTGAGTTTATCCCGGTCGGCCGCCACATCGGAAAAAAGCCAATAAAAATACAAAACCGCAAGGCCGAGAGCGGCGTAGCATCCCGACCATTTGGTGCTGACGGCAAAGGCCGTAAAAAGGCCCGAGCCAAGCAGATAAAGCCGCCGCTTCACCCGGTGAGTCTCAAGATGATAGGCATAGAGAAAGAAAAACATCAGCAGGATAAACACCGCGAGATAAGCGTCAAGGGTGCCGAGCCTGGTTTGGGTATAGTGCATGAAATCCACAGCGAGCAGCAGCGCCGCAAGAAGCCCCGGCCAGACCTTTCCCCAAAGTTTAAGGGCAAACAAATAGAGAAGCGGAATCATCACAATGCCGAAGATCACCTGGGTCCCCCGAAAGCCGAAAGGATTTCTGCCGAACAGGGACATCCCGATGCCGATGATCAGTCTGGCGAAAGGCGGATGATCCATCTCCGCGGCGGCGCGCCCGTCCTGCATTTCAGCGGCGGAGGACGGGAAATAACTCTCGTCAAAAATAGCGGAATTTTTATTCGTTGATTGCTGTCTGACTGTTTGCGGTTCGTCGAGCATCTTCTTCGCCAAGTCATCCGCGGGCGTCGCAGCGAGGATATGCCCCTCCCCATCCTCGAAAGCGATCTCGGCGATGACCAGCCGGTTCCAATAGTCGTTTTTTCTCACCCGGAAAAACCGCATGTTCTCCGTTGTATCCAAAGGAACATGATACCAGATCATCGCGGCGAAATAGCCTTCCTTTTGAAGGTCCGTGTTAAACACCGGAACATAGCGCTGTCCGTCGGAGGAGCCCTCCACGATTACGTGGACATATTTGCTATTGTCGTTGAACGTCGGATAAAAATCGAGATATTTCGGCGCCTGTTCCGTCTTAAAAACCGCGAAAGGGGTCTCCTCGTCCAAATAGGCGTAGCTTTGGGGAGAGCCGGTCTCGCCCAGACTGAAAAAGGCGGCGAAGGCATAGAGCACCGTGATCACCATGACGATCACGGCGCCTTGTTTTCGGGTTAAACTGGCTAGCTTATTCATGTCCGCTTTCTTCTCCTTCTCCCAAAGGGGAGTTTTGCCACTATCGCGCCAAAGGCGCCGGAATCCCGCTCGAAGGCGACGATAACGGTGACTAACAGCGCGGCAATCGACAACCACGGCGCCGCGCGGAAAAGCCACGTTCCCGGATAGGTCAGGCTTACTTCTTCACCGGGAGGAAGGCCTTCGGTGTTTACCGTGACATAACCGTCGGCGGTTCGGCCCACGGCGAGCTGCCTGCCGCCCGCTTTGGCCGTGTAGCCGGGATAATAGATAACCGGAAGGGTGATCTCCCCGGCGTCGAGAACAAACACCCGGCCGGCACTGCCCTGCCACGAAAAGGACGGCTCGGGATTTTGCGATTTGGCCATGATATCGCCGTAATTCGCGCCCTGGGGAAGATATTCACAGCCCGCCGGAAAATAGGGGTGGCTGTTGGCCGTCTCATCGATTTTCGTCGTCACCAAGGCGTGGGCATTGATGGCAAAAGAAACCATCATTACGGCGGCAAGGGCAAAGGTATAGACATTGCGGCTCACGGCGATGCGCTCCCCGACGGGCCCGGCACCCAGGCAAAAACACACCGTCACGATGAGATAGAGCCGCCAGGGAAACTGAAGGGTTCCCAGCGCGGGAGCCAAGACCTTCCACGGAAAAAGATTTGTTGACAAAAACAAAAAGACAAAGGCAATCACCGATAGACGTCTGATGGTTCCGTCTCCGAAAATAAGACCCAAAATGCCCACGGCCACAAGGCCGATGCCGATGCCGGCAGGCGGGGTAAAATTGTTTCCGAGATCCGTCGGCAGCGCGAGAAAAGCGTTTTGAACCGGCACCGCCCACTTATCAATACTTCCCAAAAGACCGGTATCGCCCCAAACAGGCGAGCTCAAATATTGTTCGGTAAAAGGAATCACAAACACCGCAGCCATCCCCAGGGCCAGAAGCGCCGCGAGTCCGAAATCGACCAGGGTCTTCCGGCGCGTGTCCCGTATTTTGGTTAGGATTAAGACGGCGCACAATAAAGCGGTCATCACGGCGCTCAGCACATGGGACAAGAGCATCCCGGCGGCAAAAAAAGCCAAAACGGCGGGATTGCCTTTGCCGTCGATGACGCGCAGGACCTCGGCGATGATTAACGGCAAAAACACAAAAGCCATCACTTCCCCGAAGGCGTTTCGAATATAAAGATCCGTCGTATGATAAGAGGAGAGCATGACGCACAGCGCCGACAATGCCGCCGCCGGGGCGTCGTAGCCCAGCCTTCTTACGGCAAAAAACATCGCGGCTCCCGCGGCGATCACCGAGGTGATCATCCACAGCTTGTAGGCGTCGATGACCGATAGACCCCCCAGGGTTAACGCCGCGAAAGGATAGAGAAAAAATCCCGGATAGAATAGACCGAGGCCGTAGCCCATCCCGCCGAAATATTTCGGATAGACTCCGGGTCTGAGATTGCCCGCTTTTAAGCATTCGGCAATGGAAGTGAGCCGTCCCAGATGAAAATCCAAATCGTCACCGAAGGGAATGCCTTTGAAAAAAAACAGCGGCAACACCGCTGCAGCCGCCGCCAAGGCAACCATCAAAAACGGCAGAAACCGGGAGAGTTGTTTTTTACCGCGGGCGGAGGCGCTCATGCGGACCTCTTTTCGGCAAGCATGGTCATCATGCGCGAAAGCACATCCTCAAAGGCCACCCCTTCCCGGGGGTCGGTGCCGATGGCGACAGTTGCCTCAATGGATTCCCGGGTGAGGGTGACGGCAAAATCCGCGGCGGCTTTTAAGTCATAGCCGTTTAACAGGGCCGCGATGAGAAAGCTCGCGAAGACATCGCCGGTGCCGTGAAAATGTTTCGGAATGTGTTTGCCGAGGACCATGGTCACGTCATCGGTTTTCGCGTCATAGCAGGCGCAGCCCAGTTCATTTTCGTCAAAATAGACGCCGGTAAGCACCACCTGCCTCGGTCCCATGGCGGAAAGCCCTCTCACCATATTGTCAATGGTCGCCGCGTCGTAGGGACCTTCTTGGTAAGGCTCGCCCAAAAGAAAGGCTGCTTCGGTCATGTTGGGCATGAGGACATCGGCCTTGGCGCAAAGGCTTCGCATCGCCGGGATCATCCCCTCGTCAAAGACTTTGTAGAGTTTGCCGCCATCGGCCATGGCGGGATCGACGCAAACGAGGGTTTTGCCGTCCTGAAAGCGATCGATAAACCTAGAGATAACGGCGGCCTGATCGGGCGAGCCCAAAAAACCGGTGTAAATGGCGTTAAAGCGCATGCCGAGAGACGCCCAATGCTCGCCGAAGGGCGTTAAATCCGATGTTAAATCACGATAGGTAAAGCCCTCAAAATCGCCGGTGTGGGTGGAGAGCACCGCCGTCGGCATACAGGCCGTCTCGATGCCCGCCGCCGACAAAATCGGCAGCGCCACTGTCAGCGAGCATTTGCCGAAGCCGGAAATATCGTGAATGGCCGCGACCCGGCGGCGCGGCGCCGAAACCTGTTTCATCTTCATTAAACCAGACTTTCCGCGGAGGATTGGACATCCGCGGCGGCAACGGCCTCGTCCAGATGTAAATCCGCGTCGTCGATGTCCTCAATGGCTCCGGCGTCCATCAGCGCCGCCACCTTGGGATTTAAGGGCAGCTTTCCGAGGACTTTCATGTCAAAATCCGCCGCCACGGCGTCGATCTTGCTCTCGCCGAAGACGGGAATTTTTTTGCCGCAATCGGGACAGGTCAAATAGCTGTAATTTTCGACGATGCCCAACACCGGCACGTTCATCATTTTAGCCATTTTCGCCGCCTTTTCCACAATTAATGTCACCAGATCCTGGGGCGACGTGACAATGATAATACCGTCCACCGGCAACGATTGAAACACCGTCAAGGGCACGTCGCCGGTTCCCGGGGGCATGTCCACCAAAAGCACATCCTCGTATTCCCAAATGACATCGGACCAGAATTGTTTGACGGCCCCGGCGATAACCGGGCCTCGCCACACAACGGGGTCCGTCGCGTCTTCCAGGAGCAAATTCATGCTCATCACATCGATGCCTGTTTTGGTTTTAACGGGATAGAGCCCCTGTCCGGTCCCGACGGCCATCTCCGTCAGGCCGAAGGCCTTGGGCATGGACGGTCCCGTGATGTCGGCGTCCATAATCCCAACCTGAAGGCCACGGCGTCTGAAGGCCACGGCGAGCTCCGCGGTGACCGTCGATTTGCCGACGCCGCCTTTGCCGCTGATGACACCGATGACTTTTTTGACATGGCTGTTCGGGTTGGGCGCAACCTGAAAGGATTGGGGTTTGGTGCGGTCCGCGCAATCTTTTCCGCAGGAACCGCAATCGCTTGTACATTTTTCACTCATGGTGATTTCACTTCCTTTATTTTAAATGATTTTTTTATCATACCATAAACCGCCCCTCAAACAAAGAACAAATGCGTCAATTTCCCATACCCATCCCCTTTTTATCGATTGTCCCGCCGGGTCATTTTTGTCCCGCAGACAACGAAGGTGAACGCAAAAAACGAAAACCTTCTTGAAATCCTTGCATTTTAAAAGGATTGCATGATGATTTTCCTTTCATTTTTGCAAAAATAATCTCATTAATAGTCAAAATATAGAATTGTTAGCGCCTTCTCATTATGATACACTTTAACATTATAGAAAAAGACACTTGTCTTTTTACATCATCACAGGTACGGTTTTTCCGTCAGAAAGAGAGGCATTTTTACATGATGTATCTGGTCCCCGTTGCCGCGGTTATCGCGTTGATTTTCGCGGTTGTTTTCGCGATGCAGGTTCGCAAAGAATCCGAAGGCACCGACCGCATGAAGGAAATCGCGGCCGCCATCCGTGAAGGCGCTTCCGCGTTCCTTTATTCGGAATACAAAATTCTTGTCATCTTTGTCGTCGTCCTATTTTTCTTAATCGGCATCGGCATCGGCAACTGGCTAACCGCCGTTTGCTTTGTCGTCGGCGCCATTTTCTCCACCCTGGCCGGCTATTTCGGTATGCGTGTCGCCACTGAAGCCAACGTTCGCACCGCCAACGCCGCCAGAGAATCCGGCATGCCCAAGGCACTGAATATCGCCTATCACGGCGGCGCCGTCATGGGGATGTCCGTCGTCGGGCTCGGCCTTTTGGGCTGCTCGGTGATCTATCTGCTCACGGGTAACACCGACATTCTTTTCGGTTACAGCCTCGGCGCCTCCAGTGTCGCCCTTTTCGCCCGTGTCGGCGGCGGGATTTACACCAAAGCGGCCGATGTCGGCGCTGACCTCGTCGGTAAAGTCGAAAACAATATTCCCGAAGACGATCCCCGCAACCCCGCGGTTATCGCCGATAACGTCGGGGACAACGTCGGCGACGTCGCCGGTATGGGCGCTGACCTTTTTGAATCCTATGTCGGCGCGCTGGTCTCCGCCCTCACCCTCGGCGTGCTCACCTATCAGCAAGCCGGTGCTTTCTACCCGCTGGTTCTGGCCGGATGCGGCGTCATCGCCTCCATCATCGGAACGTTCTTCGTTCGCGGAAAAGACGGCGGCAATCCGCAAAAAGCCCTCAACATGGGCAGCTATGTCGCGTATATCATCGTCATCATCGCGTCGGTGGTCTTCAGCAACATGTTCTTCGGTCAGTACAACCCCGCTTTCGCCGTCATCAGCGGCCTGGTGGTCGGCTTTATCATTGGTCAGGCCACGGAAGTCTTTACGTCGGATAAATATCGTTTTGTCAAACACATCGCCGAAGAATCTCAAACCGGCTCCGGAACCAACATCATTTCCGGTCTTGCCGTCGGGATGAACTCCACCGCGATTCCGATCATTTTCATCGTCATCGGGATCATGGTCGCCTATATGACCGCCGGTCTTTACGGTATCGCTCTGGCCGCCATCGGTATGCTCGCCACCACCGGCAGCACCATCGCCGTTGACGCGTACGGTCCCATCGCCGATAACGCCGGCGGGATTGCCGAAATGAGCGGTCTTGATGAAAGCGTCCGCGAAATCACCGATACCCTTGACTCCGTCGGCAACACCACCGCCGCCATCGGAAAAGGTTTTGCCATCGGTTCCGCGGCCCTCACCGCTTTGGCCCTTTTCGTTTCCTACGCTCAGGCTGTCAGCCTTGATGCCATCAATATTTTGACCCCGAAAGTCATCGTCGGTCTTTTCATCGGCGGGATGCTGACTTTCCTCTTCTCCGCCATCACGATGGAATCAGTTTCTAAGGCGGCCAGCAAAATGATTGAAGAAGTCCGCCGCCAATTCCGTGAAGATGAAGGCATCTTAAAAGGCACCAGCAAACCCGATTACAAAACCTGCGTGTCCATCTCCACCGTCGCTGCCCTTCACGAAATGATCATCCCCGGCATTTTGGCCGCTGCCGCGCCCATCGCTGTCGGTCTCATTCTCGGCACCGACGCTTTAGGCGGCATGCTGGCAGGCGCCCTGGTCACCGGTGTGCTGTTGGCCATCTTCATGTCCAACTCCGGTGGTGCCTGGGATAACGCCAAGAAATTCATCGAAAGCGGAAACTTCGGCGGCAAAGGCAGCGAAGCCCACAAAGCGGCCGTTGTCGGCGATACCGTCGGTGACCCCTTCAAAGATACTTCCGGTCCGTCTATCAACATTTTGATCAAGCTCATGACCGTTGTCTCTTTGGTCTTCGCACCGCTTTTCCTCTCTATCGGAAGCCTGCTCTAAACAATTAAAACCCACGAACAAAAACACTGTTAGTCCCTCGGGATTAACGGTGTTTTTTTAATTGGACAAAGAAAAATATTAGATATCTTTTGGTGTTGAATGTGATAAGACATAAGCGAAGGCGGAATCGACAACGTAAGACGCATGCAAGGAAAAGTGAATATTGGCAATGCTGAAACAGATACCGTCCCAGGCCGCCTGCCCACTGGATTTTATCCGTATCGTGATGAGGGGCTCCGCACGCCAGTGTGACAAAGCCCCCCCAATCCCCTTCTAAAAACCCCAATAAAAACTCGATTTATCGAGTTTTTACCTGAATCATTAATCATTAATTATCCATCATTAATCCGGGCAGGCGCCCCGACCCTCAACGCCCTACTTCCAAAAAGGCTTCTTGTCCCCTAGGGAAAAGAAGCTGGCCGGCAAAGCCGGTCTGATGATAAGGGCCGCCGTTAGGCGTAAGACCCCAAAAACAAACCAAAAAACACAAAAGCCACCGCTATCTGGTGGCTATATCCATGGTTGACGTCATCTTTCCAATAAAAAAGCACCTCGGAAGGCGCTTAACAAACGTTATTTATACCGGTACATACAATGTCAAATAAGCATGATACATATCTTCGGACAATTCTTTTTCGACATCGTAATCTTCATGCTTTCTAAGAAAATCATCTATTTCTTCTTCTACGGCTTTGTTATTCACATGTCTGTTGGCTTTAACAAGACGTTTTACTAAAACATTATTTCTTTTGTTCAGTTTATCAAAATAGTTCTTACCTTTTTTTGTTAATTCATAGTGCCAGTCCATCGGATCCCCTTTTACAAAAACGGCATATC
>JAFRBB010000018.1 GCA_017405085.1 Eubacteriaceae bacterium | reverse complement strand
CTCCGCTACGCTACGGATAGCTTCCGTCAGCCAACGGCCCAGGCCGGCCTCTCTTTCGGCTTTGCCGAAATTCACCTTCTCACACTCGCTTTTGCTCGTGTTCTTGGGACGTCAGTTACGTCTCGCTTCGCGAGCCACCTCAAGGTGAATGTTGCCACGACGCCTGACGGGCGGGGGGCAGAGAAGGTGCCCCGGGATACGCCTTATTCGGGAGAGGTGGCTCGCTCAGCAGCCCATTCTAACATTGGAACTCGGCAAAGCCGACTTTTAGCCAGAATCATTCATCAGTATTCAGCGGCGTGTTATCATATGATTTTAGAGGTGATGACCATGAAGATACAAGACGGAAGCGCGCGTCTTGCCGAGGCGCGGGAATTGATTGCGGAATACGCGGCGCGGCTGAATCGGGGTTTGTCTTTTCAAAACCTGGAGGCGGAGCTTTCGGACCTTGCCGGGAAGTACACGCCGCCGGCGGGGGAGCTTTTGGTGGCCGTCGATGAGACGAATGCCGTTGTGGGGATGGTGGCCTATCACCGGCACAGCGCCGAGCGCTGCGAGATGAAACGGCTTTATGTGAAACCCGAAGCCCGGGGGGCGCGTCTGGGGGACCGGCTGGTCGGCGAGATCCTCCGCCATGCCCGAAAGGCGGGCTATCGGGAGATGGTTCTCGACACCATCGCCCCGCTTCGCGCGGCGGTCGCGCTGTATCGGAAATGGGGGTTTTCGGAATGCGCGCCGTATGATGACAATCCGATGGATGACGTGATTTATCTGTCGAAAAAGCTTTCGGATTGAAAAACCCGGGGCCCGCGGCCTCGCCCCGGGGTTTGTTGGCTTTGGCTTTTTTAGGAGGGAGCGTGACCCAAATGAATCAAATCATCATCCATGTGGACATGGACGCCTTTTACGCCGCCGTGGAGATGCGAGACAATCCGGCCCTTCGGGGAAAGCCCCTCATCATCGGGGCGCTGCCGAATCAGCGGGGGGTCGTGGCCACCTGCAATTACGCGGCGCGGGAATACGGCGTTCATTCGGCCATGAACATCAAGGAGGCTTATCGGCTGTGCCCGACGGGGATTTATCTGCGGCCCGATATGAACAAGTATAAAGCGGTGTCCGCCGAGCTGCACGCCATCTGGGGCGCCTACGCCGAAAAACTCGAAAGCGTCGCCTATGACGAAGCCTATCTCGACGTCACACAGCGGGCGGGGGACTTTGCCGGCGCCCGGGACATCGCCCGAGATATCAAAAGGCGCACCCGGGATGAGCTGGGCTTAAGCTGTTCCGTCGGCGTCGCCTATTCCAAATCCGCGGCCAAAACCGCCAGCGAGGAAAAAAAGCCGGGCGGCTATTTCGAGATTCCCTCGCCCGAGGAATTCGTCAATCTCGTCATCGACCGGGACGTGCGGGTGCTTTACACCGTCGGCCAAAAAACCGCCGAAAAACTTTACAAAAGCGGCATACACACCGTTCGGGATATCCGGGAAAACCGAGAGCTTGTCATCGAACTGCTCGGCAAACAAGGCGTGTGGCTATCGGCGCTGGCCTTCGGCAAAGACGACAGAGCCGTCACCCCCAGAGAGCCCGA
The DNA here is from genome assembly GCA_017405085.1 of Eubacteriaceae bacterium. Classification (GTDB taxonomy): domain Bacteria; phylum Bacillota; class Clostridia; order Eubacteriales; family Eubacteriaceae; genus RUG12931. The sequence continues at coordinate 662 of JAFRBB010000018.1, read as the reverse complement.
AAACGCCAAGTCCATCAGCCGGGAAGTGACCTTTCAGCGGGATGTGAACGATTTTGATCTGCTAAAGGACATCCTCGCGCTGTTATCCATCAGCGTTAAGCGAAGAGCGGAGCGGTACGGCCTTTACGGCGGCGGCGTTACCCTCAAAATCACCTACGCCGACATGAAAAGCATGACCCGCTCCCGGGCGAAGGAAGCTGTCTGTGACGCGGTGACGATTTACGCCACGGCGGCGGAGCTACTCGACACCGCCGAGAGACGACCGGTGCGCCTCATCGGCGTTGGCGTCTACAACCTCACAAAGGAAATCCGCAGACAAATGACGATTTTCGATTATCCTCTATCCCGGTCGAAAAACAAAGATGACGAACTAAACGACATCTTGGCCACGTTGGGGAAAAAATATCATCTGGATTTCGCCGGGCATCTCGATGAGATTTTTCAGGGGGGCGTCCTGCATAAAACCATCGAGTACATGCGCGTTCACGCCGAAGGAATGAATGGTCAATAATTATATTTGTCCCTAATCCGTGAAACTCAAATTGTAAAAGTGCCGTTATCCCTGATAAATACGGTGTTTCCCGGTATTTTTATGAAACACCCATTGGGTGATGTTTTTGTTCCCTTATCCCCCCATTTCCTGTCGGTTTTTGGTACAATAG
>JAFRBB010000017.1 GCA_017405085.1 Eubacteriaceae bacterium | reverse complement strand
CTCCGCTACGCTACGGATAGCTTCCGTCAGCCAACGGCCCAGGCCGGCCTCTCTTTCGGCTTTGCCGAAATTCACCTTCTCACACTCGCTTTTGCTCGTGTTCTTGGGACGTCAGTTACGTCTCGCTTCGCGAGCCACCTCCCCTTATCAAGGGGTAAGCCGCGAGCATGACGAGCGGCGCATGAGCGAGGAACAGCCGTTCCGAGCGTAAGTGAGCATCCAAATCTAAGATTTGGCTCATGCGAACTTATCGAGCGAAGCGAGCGGAGATGTTTTCGAGCAAAGCGAGAAAACTGCCCAAAAAAGACAAGCGAAACCCTACCGAGAAGCCATAGGAAACAAGCGGCGTCCCCGCGAGGAACAGCCGTTCCGAGCGTAAGTGAGCATCCAAATCTAAGATTTGGCTCATGCGAACTTATCGAGCGAAGCGGGCGGAGATGTTTTCGAGCAAAGCGAGAAAACTGCCCCAAATAAGGATAGCGAAAAGCTCTGCTTTATAGGCGACTGAGGGGTTCTCTTGCGAAAACCTCACAAAGCACAAAAAGGCTTCCTCCTATAATATATTTGTGGTGGTTAGAACCCTTTCAGCCGGAAAGGACTAACCGGTCCATTGCTAAAGCTGTTAGAATAGAAGGGCATTGGTATGACGTCAGTTTCCTTGGACCCATAGGCGTCCGTCGGGGAGCCTGTCAGCTGGCCCTCCATTCGCAGCCGTTCGATTTATGCAGGTTGGATTGCCTCGTGCACGTCCGTATGATACCCCAGGAGATTGAATAAGCAATGGATAGCCGCCGGCCTATGCAATTCATTTTTCTTGGAGGTACAATCATGTATAACGCAGTCGGCATTGATGTTTCAAAAGGTAAAAGCACCGTAGCGGTTCTGCAATCGGAAGGCACTTTTGTTGGAAAACCCTTCGATGTTTCGCATTCTTCCAGTGAGCTCAAAAGCCTCGCGGATTACATTCTGTCCTTAAATGGCAAGACTAAGGTGGTGATGGAGTGCACCGGCAGATACCATGAACCGATTCTCCGTTATCTGTCTGACGCTGGTATCTATGTCAGCGCAGTCAACCCACGCCTGATCAAGAACTTCGGCAACAACACCATCCGCAAGGTTAAATCCGATTCTGCCGATTCCAAGAAGATTGCCCGATTTACGCTTGACAATTGGGCTCAGTTACGTCAGTATTCCAGTATGGATACGACTCGCGCACAATTAAAAACTCTGAACGCGCAGATGGATTTTTTTACCAAGCAGAAAATCGCTGCGAAAACCAACCTCATTTCACTTCTGGATATGACTTATCCGGGTGTGAATGAGCTCTTTGACTCATCTCCACGCGACGACGGAAGCGATAAATGGGTTGATTACGCTTATGCTTTTTGGCATGTCGATTGCGTTCGGAATCTCGGTCAATCTCGTTTTACAACACGTTACCGTTCTTTTTGTAAGAAGCATGGGTATAACTTTCAACCCGCTAAGGCTATTAAACTTTTCAATGATTCAAAAGAGCTTGTCCCGGTTTTCCCAAAAGAGAAGCAATACAAAGATATGATCCGTATGTGCATCAATCAGCTTAATGTCATTTCTACCAACGTGGAGACCACTCGTCAGGAAATGAACAGGCTTGCTTCCACTTTGCCGGAATACAACATCGTGATGTCCATGAAAGGCGTTGGCCCTACTTTTGGACCGCAACTGATTGCCGAAATCGGGGATATTTCACGATTTAATCACCGTGAAGCCCTTACCGCCTACGCAGGTGTTGACCCCGGCGTCAATCAATCCGGTAATTTTAAAAGTAAGAGTAATCGAGCCTCTAAATGCGGACAGCCTAGGCTCAGGAAGACACTTTTTCTTATCATGAAGGCTCTTTTGCAGTTAAAACCTGATGATCCTGTCTACCGCTTCATGGACAAGAAACGTTCCGAGGGGAAGCCATATCGTGTTTATATGACTGCCGGAGCCAATAAGTTCCTTCGCATCTATTACGGCAAGGTCAAGGAGTATTATCGAGAACATCCGGAAATCGAAAGCTGATTCATTGAATTAAAGATAATCTTTTCGAAGACCGGCTTTGCGGGCGGTCTATTTGTCATGCCCAAAATTTCGTTTTAATTTTTTCAATTTCCCCTTGACTTTTTATTAGCAGGCTCCCTGATGAAACATCAATGATTTTGGTCAGATTGCTCGCTACGCTCACAATCATCTCCACCCGCTACGCTCATGTCCGTTGGCCTTGCTGGATGTCCGTATGCGTTGACGATCGTAAGTTTGGCGATAAGCCTTGCTGGATGTCCGTCTGTCCTGATGAGAGGGCTCATCGCGGATCTCGCGGGTTTCGCCGCGATAAGCCCGAACCCTCCGTGTTTCACACTCCCGGGTTCGGCGGCCATTCGCACCCGCGCTATCGCGCTATGTGCTCATGTCCGTTGGCCTTGCCCAATCGTTGTATGCACTTTTGTGCAAGCACAAAGCGCATACAACCGTTTGTCAAGGGCTTATCGCGCAAAAAGACCCCTTTCGGGGCCGTTAAAATCAAGACCAAATGGGTTCGTCGGATTTTAGCTTGTTGTCAAAATAGCGATAGGCCGCGTAGCCGAGCAGCACGGCGCCCGCCGAAACCAACAAGCCCAGACCGAAAGATTTGGTTAACATCGCCTTCACCTCCTTGGCATGAGATTGCGGGAAAACCCGTTTCGGCTTTTATCGGCCGAAGGGGAATAAATTGCCGTAATTGTTGTTATTGTCATTGTTACTGCTGTTGCTGTTCGCGCTGCCTTCCGTCACCTTCACTTTGGTGGAAGCCTCTTTGCCGCCGCGCTGATAGGTCAGGGTGATTTCATCGCCGGAATTGAGGCCGTAGAGCACGGTCTTCATCTGCAGCATGGTGTTGACTTCCGTGTTATTGATGGCTGTGATGATGTCGCCCTTTTGAAGCCCGGCCGACGCCGCGGGACCGCCATTTGTCACACTGGCGATATAAATGCCATTGTCGAAGTTCACTTCCGAGCCGGACAGATAATAGGCCTGCTCCGCGTCATAACCGCTGACGCCGATGACGATGGGATTAAACTTGCCCGAGGAGACAATCTTGTTGATGATCGGCTTGGCGATGTTGATGGGGATGGCAAAGCCGATGCCCTCACCCTGGGACGCCTTATAGGTGTTGATGCCGATGATCTCGCCGTTGGCGTTGACCAGGGGGCCGCCGCTGTTGCCCGAATTGATGGTGGCGTCGGTCTGAATCAAATTTTCCGCCACGATCTGATTGTCGCTGACCAAAGTCCGGTTAAGGGCCGAGACAATGCCCGAGGTGACCGTGCGCTGATATTCGAGGCTCAAGGGGTTGCCCACGGCGATGGCCGTCTGCCCCACTTTCACCTGATCCGAATCGCCCAAGCTCACGGCGGACAGGCCGCTGGCGTCAATTTTGATGACTGCCAGGTCAATGGCGGTGTCTTCATAAATCACCTTGGCCGTGTGGGTCTTTTCATCATTGGTTTGTACTTTGATGTCCCCGGTGGAGCCTTCAATCACATGGGCGTTGGTGACGATGTAACCGTCGGTGGTCACAATGAAGCCCGAGCCCATGGCCGTGCCTTCGGCGGTGCCGTAGACCGTCTGCTGGGACACATCGGTGGTGATGCCGACCACCGAGTCGGGAATCACCTGGGCCACGGCTTCCACGGCGGTGGAGGCCTCGGAGTTGTTGACGATGACCTTTTGACCGCCGACGGTCTGGGTGGTGCCTTTGCCCGAGAGCGTTCCCGTAAAATACAGCGTGCCCAAAATGATCGCCGCCACCACGACGCCGCCGATGACCGCGCCGATCACCGAGGACATAATGGCGGAATTACCGCCTTTTTTGGGGGATTGAAACGTGCCGTTATCATTGTTCATGGTATCACCTCTTATCACTTTAAAAAATTGTGTCAATCGGGAGGATAATATCAAAAATTGCAGAGCTCGGTGCGGGTCGACCGGGGCGCCACGGCCAGCCGCGTGTCCCGTCCGACGGTGATGCCCTCCTCGCGAAGGGCCCCTTTGGCGGTGTTGTACGCCAGCTCCGGAAAGTTGTTTTCATGGCTCAAATGGGCCAAAATCAGCCGCGTCGTGCCATGGGCCACCAGGTCCGCCGCGACGCTGCCCGCGGTTTTGTTGGACAAATGTCCCAGATCCCCGGCGATGCGCCGCTTGAGGGGATAGGGATAAGGCCCCGTCTGGAGCATGTCCACATCGTGATTGGACTCCAGCACCACGAGCGCCTTGCCCGAAAGGGCCCGCATCATGGCAGAGGTCGGCGTGCCCGTGTCGGTGGCGATGCCCATGGCCGATTGACCATCGGTCAAGGTAAAGCCCACGGGCTCCGCGGCGTCGTGGGAAGTGGCAAAACTGTCGATTTCCATGTCGCCGATGTCAAAGGCCTGTCCGGTGACAAACACCCGCTTTTGATGATCGGCCAGCTTTCCCAAGTCGGGCGCCATGGCCTGCCAGGTACCGGCGTTGGCGTAGACCGGCAGTTTAAACCGCCGGGCCAGCACCCCGACCCCGTGAATGTGGTCCCGGTGCTCGTGGGTCACCAAAATGGCCGAGAGCTTGGCGGGATCGATGTCCGCGTCGGCCAAGGCCCGCTGAACCCGGATGCCGCTTAAGCCCGCGTCGATGAGCACGGTGGTGTGTCCGGCCGAGGCCACCAGGCAGTTTCCGGAACTGCCGCTTGCTAGACTGCAAAATTTCATATGGTCTCCTGTTGATGGTATGGTATATCCCCAGACTTAAAAATAGCCTTAAGGGAGAATCGCTTTAAGGCTGGATAAAGGTTGGGGAGATGGTGCGCTCTCATCACCCTCTTCTAAAGTCAGAAACTCAGGCCCCGCCTGAGTTTCCACCACAATTATTCATTATTCATTATTAATTATTCATTATGAGCGATAAGCTCTTGTCAAGCGGCCGTATGCTTGGCAAACTTGTTCGTCAAAGCATACGGCCATTTGACAAGGCAACGGAAATGAGCACATAGAACGATAGTTCGGCGTGCGAATGGACGTAGAATGGCGAGAGTGCAAAGCACGAAGCCATTCGTTGCTTATCGCTCAGCTCCCATATCCGTCATCTTTTTCGCGAAGGCGAAACCGTCCCGCGCGAACGAAACCGTCAACCGGCCAACCCCGTTACACGTCCACGCGCTCGATTTTGGCGCCCAAGTTTCTGAGGTTGGCTTCCAGATTTTCATAGCCGCGGTCAATGTAATGCACGTTGCTGACGGTGGTGGTGCCGTCGGCGATGAGTCCGGCGACCACCATGGCGGCGCCGGCGCGAAGGTCCGTGGCGGCGATGCGGGTGGCGGAGAGTTTGTCCACGCCCACAATGCTGGCGACCCGGCCGTTGATCGTGATGTCGGCGCCCATTTTGCGCAGCTGATCCACATATTTAAAACGGCTTTCGAAAATGCTCTCGTTGATGATGCTGTTGCCGTCGGCGACGGTCATCAGCACGGCCATGGGCTGCTGCAAATCCGTGGGAAAGCCCGGATAAGGAAGGGTCTTGACCCGGCAGCATTTCAGGCGTTCGGGGCCGATGACCCGCAGGCCATCTCCCTCGGAGGTGATGACGGCGCCCATTTCTTTGAGCTTGGCGGACACGGCGTCCATGTGCCGGGGGATCACGTTTTTGATCAGCACATTGCCGCCGGTGGCCGCGGCGGCCATCATGTAGGTCCCGGCGGTAATCTGGTCCGGCACCACGGAGTACTCGCAGCCGTGCAGGTGATCGACCCCTTTGATGCGGATCGTGTCGGTGCCGGCGCCTTTGATTTTGGCGCCCATTAAGTTGAGAAAATTGGCCACGTCCACAATGTGGGGCTCTTTGGCCACGTTTTCGATGGTGGTGATGCCCTTGGCCAGCACCGCGGCCAGCATGATGTTGATGGTCGCGCCGACGCTGACCACGTCGAGATAGATGTCGGTGCCGACCAGTTCCTCCGCCTCCATCATCACATGGCCGTGGCGGATGGCGACTTTGGCGCCCAGGGCCTCAAAGCCCTTGATGTGCTGGTCGATGGGTCTGTCGCCGATGGCGCAGCCCCCGGGCAGCGGCACGACGGCTTTGTGATAGCGGCCGAGGAGCGCCCCGAGCAGATAGTAGGACGCGCGCATGGCGCCGATTTCTTCCTCATAGGGCGAGCAATCGTAGGAAATTTGATCGCGGGTGTCAATGACGAGGACGTCGTCTTTCCGGGAGATGCCGGCTCCCAGCGATTCAAGAATCGAGACGATTTGGTCGACGTCGTCGATGTCGGGCACGTTGTCAAGGGTGTTGACGCAGCCGCAGAGAATGGCGGCGGGAATGAGGCCCAAGACGGCGTTTTTGGCGCCGGTGATGCGCACCGTGCCGTTTAAGGGATGGCCTCCTTCGATTTTTAGCTTTTCCATGGGTGAATCCTTCCAAAAGGTGTCCGCGCCGGCGATGGGCCGGGGACACGTCATATGATAATGATAGACGGCGCCCGAGCGGGGGCCGCATGGTTTTCTTTACAATCCTTCATATTATACCAACCAAACGGGCAACGGGCAAGGCCGCGGGCGGATATTTACGCTTCCGTAACAGCTTTGTTACAATTCTAAAACGCGTCCGGGCAAAACCCTCCCGGGCCGCGGGCAAAAACCGCGAGCCTATCAAAGTATGGCCGGGTTTTCGGAAATCGACTAGACCGCCTCGGCGCGGCAGGCGAAATAAAACACAAAAGCCGCAAAAAAGATCCCCGCCCGGGACGGAATGTGATATAATTAAAAATCCAATCCACCCCGCTAAAACGCATTTACCAAGAGAAAGGGCGTGTTCCCATGGCAGAATCCCTCACGTTTCAATACGATATTCAAATCGCGGATTTGGGCGTTACTCTCGTTGAAAACAGTTTTATCAGTCTGTATATGCCCCAAATGCCCGGCGACGTCCTCAAGGTCTATCTGTTCGGCCTTCGGGCCTGCCGCGCGGGCAAACCCACGGCCGTCGACGACGCGCTGATCGCCGAGAGTCTGGGCCTGGCCGAAGCCGACGTGGCGGCGGCATGGCAATACCTGAAAAAAATCGGGGTCATCGACGAGCTCACCGACGCTTCGGGCGCCACCCGAATCGTCTATCAGCAAATCGCCGCCCGGGTGCTGGGAGGCGAGCTGGACACCCCGATCTCCGACAGAGAGGAACCGCCGGCCGCCGGCCAAGGGGCGCCCGATGACGAAAGGCAGCAACGCATCGCCGTCATGTTCGACAAAATCCAAACCATGTACGGCAGCAAGCCCATGCCCAAAAGCGTGATGTTGGCCTGCAGGCGGTTTTTGACCGAATACGGCTTTGAGCCCGAAACGGTCTTCGACCTGGTCGCTCACGCCCTCGACGCCATCGAAAAAAAGGGCCAACCCTTCACCGAGCGCCAAACCGTCTCTTACATCGAGGCCATCGCCAAGGATTGGCGCGATCGCGGCGTCGTGACCTATCAGGATGCCGAAACCGTCCTCCGGGAAAACCGGGAGCGCAAAAAAGCCTATCGCGCTATTTTTGACTATCTCGGCGTCACGCGAAAGCCCATCGGGTGGGAAGCGGAGATGATGGACGCCTGGTTTGACGATTTCCATTTTGACATGGCCGTCATCAAAGAAGCCCTGTCCCGGACCACCACGCCCAATGTCAGGTATGTCAACGGCATTTTGAAGCGTTGGCACGAAAATGGTTACAAAACCCCGGACGACATCAAAAAAGAACAAAAACCCCGCAAGGCCAAGCTCCAACCGGAGATCGAGCAGGACCCGTGGCTTTCCGCCCAATACGACGCGCTGGAAGCCGAGAGCATGGCCGAGATGATTGAAAAAGCCAAAGGCAATTAAGAAGGAGAAGGCCCATGAGCATCAACGCGATGATTCGCGCCTACCACGACGAAATGGACGCCCACCGCTTTCGGGAACGCAAGCGCATCGACGCCTTGAAGGCTTCGGTGCCGGGACTGTCCGCCATTGAGGCGGCCATTGACGAAGCGGCCATCGCCGCCATCAAACATCAAAACGCCGCCGGTGCCGCCGACCCGGCCGCCCGGGCGCGCATCGACGCCCTCAAGGCCCAAAAGCGGGCGCTGCTGGCGGAGCATCACATCGACCCCGAGGACCTTCGGGTCCGGGAGCGTTGCCCCCGCTGCCACGACACGGGCTACGCGGACGGCGCCATGTGCGTCTGCCTGAAAAAACGCCTGAGCAAGGCCGCCTTTTCCCGGTTTGATCTCTCCCCCCGGGCCGAAGAAGAAAATTTTGACACCTTCCGCCTCGACGTCTATCCCGAATCCAAAGACGGCATCCCCGTCCGAAGCGTGATGGCCGGGGTCCTCGCCACCTTCCGGGACTATTGCGCGCGGTTTGACGACATCGACGAGAATTATTTGTTCACCGGCGTTCCGGGCCTGGGCAAGACTTTTTTGTCGGGCTGCATCGCCGCGGAGCTCATCGACCGGGGTTATTTGGTGGTCTATCTGACGGCGGAGCACTTGGTTCGCGCCCTCATCGACCGCTTTCGCGCGAAGGATGACGGCGGCATCGACGAGGCGCTGGCCGGCTGCGATTTGCTGATCATTGACGATTTCGGCGCCGAGTACAGCTCGGATTTTTCCGCCAAGCAGCTTTTTGAGGTGATTAACGGCAGACTTTTGTCCGGCGGCAAGATGATCATTTCCACCAATTTGAACCTCGCCGACATTCAAAATCTCTACGACCGACGACTGGCCTCCCGCATCGCCGGCCATTTCAAACCCATCGGGTTTTACGGCAATGACATCCGCCTCATCAAAAGACGCGAAAGATCTCAGAAATAATCCTTGACAACCGGGGCCTTCTTTTTATATAATAGCGCTGTTAGCGCGAAGGGGTATCGCCAAGCGGTAAGGCAATGGACTCTGACTCCATCATGCGCAGGTTCGAATCCTGCTACCCCCGCCATTTGATCAAAACATCCGAATCCGACGGTTCGGGTGTTTTTCTTTTCTCCCCCGGCTGTCCCCGGGCGGCGTCGGCGGCGCCAAGGATTAGCCCGCTCTTACAAAGTTAGAATCGTTTTATTTTAATTTACTTTAAAGGTTAAGCTTTTATACTGTTGCCAGTTAAATCATTTTGCCCATTTTATTTTTTTAAGGAGGGACACATGGATCTGAAAGGTTCGCAAACCGAAAAGAATTTGAACACGGCGTTTGCCGGCGAAAGCATGGCCCGCAACAAATACAGCTATTATGCCAGCCGCGCCAAAAAAGACGGTTATCAGCAAATTGCCGCCATTTTTGAGGAAACGGCAGCCAACGAAAAAGAACACGCCAAACTCTGGTTTAAGCTCCTTCAGGGCGGCGCGGTGCCCGACACCGTCACCAATTTGAAAGAGGCCGCCGACGGTGAAAATTATGAATGGACGACCATGTACAAGGAATTCGCCGACACCGCCGACGCGGAAGGCTTCCACGACATCGCCGACACGATGCGCCTGATCGCCGAAGTCGAAGCGGCTCATGAAAAACGCTATCGCAAACTTCTGGACAATTTGGATCAGGATATTGTCTTCAAAGACGGCGACGAAATCGTCTGGGTCTGCCGCAACTGCGGATATATCTATATCGGCAAAGAAGCCCCGGCGGAATGCCCCGCCTGCAAACATCCCCAAGCTTATTTCGAACGTCAAGCCACCAATTATTAAACATCACGGCGCCCGAACGGGCGTCTTTTTTTGTTGGCTGGTTTGCGGAATTGTTCGCGCGGAAAGGTTGTGGGGTTTTTAGTCAGTTTGTTTAGCGCATCAACCGCGTATCCTAACAAAAAAGAGGTAGGTGCGCCAAGCGGTAAAACCGGGCTGAGCCCCCAAAACCCCTGCCGAAAAATTCCCGGATTTTCTCACAAAAAAGGCGCCCGGCGTTTGATTTATCTTGAGAAACCTTCCGGCTTTCGATATAATAAAAGTGAAACCGAATGACAAAAGATGCCGTCCGCGCCTTTGGACGGACGGAATCTTTTCACAAATCATGATCAAAATCGAATCAAAGGAGGCATTATGGATTACAAAAAAACTTTGGAAGCCTGGCGCGCGTTCGGGGAATACGACATCAACATCAAAAAAGAACTCGAAGGCATCACCGATGAAAAAGAATTGGAAGATCGCTTTTACACCGATCTGGCCTTCGGCACCGCCGGCATGCGCGGCAAGCTGGGCTTCGGCACCAACCGCTTAAACATCTATGTGGTGGCCCGGGCGAGCCAGGGCTTTGCTCAATATCTCTTAAAGGCCGATCCCGAAAACGCGAAAAAAGGCGTGGCCATCGCCTATGATTCCCGCCATTTCTCACCGGAATTCGCCCGGGTGACGGCTCAGGTGTTAGCCGCCAACGGCATCGATGTCCATCTCTATGACAGCCTGCGTCCGGTGCCGGTGCTCTCGTTTACCGTCCGTCATTTGGGCTGCGCCGGCGGCGTGGTCATCACCGCGTCCCACAATCCCAAAGAATACAACGGCTACAAAGTCTACGGCCCCGACGGCGGTCAAATCACCGAAAAAGCCGCGGCGGCCATCGTCTCGGAAATGAGCACCATCGACGACTATTTCGGCGTTAAGCTCGCCGCCGACGACGATCCCCACATCCACATCATCCCGCCGGAAGTGGACGACGCCTATGCCGCCGCCGTGGAAGAAGTGGTGCACGCCAACCCCGGCAGCGATCTCAAAATCATCTACACGCCGCTCCACGGCGCGGGCAACATTCCCGTGCGCCGCGTCCTCAAGGATTTGGGCTACGATCATGTGGCCGTCGTCAAAGAACAAGAACTGCCCGACGGCGATTTCCCCACCGTGGTCAAACCCAACCCCGAAGAAAAATCCGTCTTTGACATCGCCATCAAAATGGCCGAAAAAGACGGCGCGGACATCATCATCGGCACCGACCCCGATTCCGACCGCGTCGGCGCGGTCTGCCGCACAAACGACGGCGACTACGTGGTCTTCACCGGCAACCAGATGGGTGCCCTCATGGTGGACTACATGCTCCAAAGCCGCGATTGGCCGGACAACAAAGCCATCGTCAAAACCATCGTCACCAGCGAAATGGGCGCGGTGGTGGCCAAGGCCCACGGCGCCGCGGTCTATGACGTCCTCACCGGTTTTAAATACATCGGAGAAAAAATGACCGAATGGAAAGCCTCCGGCGAACACACCTTCGTCATGGGCTACGAAGAAAGCTACGGCTATCTTGCCGGCGACTACGCCCGGGACAAAGACGCCGTTTTCGCATCCTCAATGATTTGCGAAATGGCCGATTACTACAAGAAAAAAGGCATGAGCCTTTATGACGCTCTCCAAGCCCTCTACGAAAAACACGGCTATTTCATCGAAACCGTTCAGGCCATCGATCTCGACGGCATCGAAGGCAAAAAGAAAATCGCCCAAATCATGGACGCCTTCCGCGCCGACCATTTCGACGCTTTTGCCGACGCGAAGCTCGTCACCTTCAACGACTATCAAACCCAAGTCAGCAAAAACCTCGAAACCGGGGAAGAATCGCCCATCACCCTGCCCGTGTCCAACGTGCTCAAATTCGTCTTCAACGAAAACTCCTGGTATGCCCTGCGCCCCTCCGGCACCGAGCCGAAGATCAAAATCTATTTCTCCGCCACCGGCAAAACCCGGGCCGAAGCCGAAGAAAAACTGGACATCCTCAAAAAAGAAGTGGCTGCCCGCATTCCGGACTAACCCAAAAACTCATACAAAAAACGGCATCGCCTTCATGAACAGGTGATGTCGTTTTGTTATTTTATCTGATATGGGGTAAAGGAGCGATCATGTTACGACGCGTTTGGGCGCGGCAAAGCCTGAGTATCGCTCTCTTCACTGTAGAGCATGCGGTAGTCCTCGCAGTTTTCCAAAAGTTCCTGATGGGTACCGGAGGCCACGACCTTGCCTTCCGACAAAAAGAACAGGCGCTCGCAGTTGATGACCGTGGACAGGCGGTGGGCGATCATGATGATGGTTTGTCTGCCGCGTATATGTTCAATCGCCTGGGTGATTTTGGATTGAGTGATGTTATCCAAAGCCGACGTTGCCTCGTCCAACATGATGATGGACGAATTGCGAAGCAAGCTTCGGGCCAGGGCCAGACGCTGGCGCTGACCGCCGGACATTTGCACGCCGCCTTCGCCGATCACCGTATCATAGCCGTCGGGAAGGGCCATGATGTCGTCGTGAATGCAGGCGATTTGACAGGCTTCGATCATCTCTTCGTCCGTCAAGTCGCCTTTCACCGTGGCCAGGTTGTCTCGGACGCTCATATTGAACAGATAAGGCATTTGGCTAACCACGGTGATGCTGCCGCGGATGGTGTCTTGATCCAGCGACTTGACGGGTATGCCATCGATTAAAACCTCTCCGCTGTCAGCGTCATACAAACGGGAGAAAAGCGACAATATCGTCGTTTTTCCGCAGCCGCTTCGCCCGACAAAGGCAACGGATTGTCCGGCATGAATTTTCAGGTTGATGCCGTTAAGCACCGGGTTTTCCTTGCCGTCCTCTTGACGATAAGAGAAGTAGACGTCGCGCATTTCCATATCTCCCCGGACGTTATCGATATGTTTGGTGCCGAACCGTTCATATTCATAGTCGGGGCTGTTCATCAATTGATAAATCCGCTCGATGGCCACACCCAAGGAGTAGGCGGTGGACATGAGATCAGAGAGGCTCGACGCGCAAACATAGACCTTACCGTTGTAGTTAAACAAAACCATGGCTGTCGGCGGATCCAGGCCGAATTGCGACATCATGATCGCGAGGATCACCATGTACGCGAAATTAGTCCAGCTGATAAATTGGGTGCGCATCAAGATGAAATACATGGATTTGAAACGCATTTTGGACGCTAGGTCCACCGATTCTCTAACACTTTCGGAAAATTTATCCATAAAGCTGCCTTCGCAGTGAAGCAGTTTGATATCACGGTTGGCCCGGGCCATTTCGGTGACAAAGCCGCTGTGCCTTTCGCCGGCGGCACTGGTTTCACGGTCATTTTCTTGCAGACTTTTGCTTTGGGCCCGCTGAATGAGCATATAGGCGGTAAACATCACCAGCTCAAAGAAGAACATGGGGGGAGACACCCAGAAAAAACCGGCCAGTATCCCCACCAGGCGAAAGCCCTCTGTGGCAGCGGCCAAAAGCTGATCAATTCCGTCGACGACGGCGGTGGTGTCGGTTAAAAGCCGTCTTGAGAAGACCCCGCTGCCGGTTTTATCCATTCGATCCGTCCGAATTTTAAGAATCCGCTCGGCCAACTCGGTTTGCATCCGCTTGAGCATGGAGGCGTATGCTGTGCGAAGCTTCCAACTCGCGGCGTAGTTGACGATGCTGCTTAAGACGCCCTGTCCCAGAATGAGCAGTGCCAAAATGATGATTTTTTGGATATCCGCGGCGCTGTACGCCGTGATGATCCACGCGGAGAGCAAGGGCTCAATGATGGCCAAAGCCATATTGACAAAGCGCAGAAGCACCGCGAAAACGAAAGTTTTCTTTTCGTCTTTCATATACCGCCAGACATACCGGACGCTATCATAGTTCATCAAGTGGGAGGCATATCTGTAGATGATGACGTTCTCGCGCCTGACGCGTAAGTATTGCCAGAACAGATCGAGGGGTCGTTGACCCATCAGATGTTTTGTGATTTCTTGATGGTTCGGAAGGGGGTTGCGGCTTTCGCAGGCAATGTGAACCGACAAAAAGACATGTCTCGCTTCGCGCTTGTTGACGAGTCGGAATTTAACGTCCTCTCCGTATTGGTTTTGGTAATCCGTTAGCATTGCCTTCAGCAGTTTGCAGTAATTGATCCGTTGTTGATTGTTTGCGCCATTGGCATTCATAAATTGGTCGGCCTGCTTGACGGCAAGTTCAATATTCTCTGTAGAAAGATTCAAACAAGGTCACCTCCTTTGGGGTTTCTTTTATATTGTCAGTCATCTCTGTGAGCAGACATGTCGTTCATGGATCGTCGAGATTCGGGAAAAGCGTTGTGACCATCTCCCGTGGCGGGATCAATCACCGGCGGACGTCTTTTGGGTTTTGAGGCCGAACAGGGCTCAGTTGGCGATGTTGTGCTTTGCCGCGGGACTGTCAGGCCCCAAAGGTAAAAAACAATAGCCGTTGGCCCTACCCCAAGCGATCACGTCTCGAAGGATCCCGACGCTCTCGCCGTTGATGTCGTGCATCAGGACGAGACTGGCCTGTCTTTTTCGGCAGCCTTCGATGATGTTTGAAAAAATCATCTCCTCGGAGACGATTTCCGCGGTATCTCCGCTGTCGACGTTCCAGTCAAAATAGTGAAAGCCCAGAGCGGGCAGGGTTTTTGACAGGCGCGTCATGATGCCGGGGGTGACGCGGCTGATGGTGTTGGAACTGCCGCCGGGAAAGCGAAAGAGCGGCGTGTAGCGGCCGGTGCGCGCGCGGATGATGTCCTCACAGGCCAGAAAGTCTCGAAAGAAAGCCTCGGTTCCGGCATAAATTTCTGCGTAATCATGGGAAAAAGAATGGACGCCGACGCTATGCCCTTCCGCGAAGGCCCTTGTGACGCAATCCAAGTATTCGGGAGCGTTGGCCGTTACGAAAAAGGTCGCGGGCACCCCGCAGCCCTTCAGGATGTCCAACAGCGTTTCGGTGTAGGGCCCCGGACCGTCGTCAAAGGTCAGATAGATGGCCGGGCGCCGCGGGTCGGGCAGCTCGGAGGGGGTAAAACCGCCGGAAGAACAGGCGATGTCCCGCAGTTTCCTTTCCAGTTCATGGTTCGTCATGTCGGCCATCGCTTTCTGTCTCCATCATTAAATTCATGCAGTAGGCATAGATTTTCGCGTAGTTGCGTCTTCGGTCGGCATCCAGATAATATCTTCCGTTATAGGCGTTGGGCCTTTTGGGCAGTCGGTCTTGAAAAGTCACGGACCCCGAGGGGGTGGTCACGGTGATTTCCTTCGCGTAAGCCTCGACGTTGACGTTTCGCTCGACCAGGGCTTGGAACACATCGGCCCAATATTCCGGAGATTCGCCATTATCGTCAAGGGCAAGGTTGTAAAATGCCGCTACCCGATCGTCTTTTTGGCCGGCGCCGCCGATCCCGAACTCGGACAAAAGAAAATCGATCTGCCGCTCAAGGCTCTGCCAGTCATCGGGCCAGGCTTTTTTTAAATTCTCAAGCCTTTCGCCGTCCCACTGGGCCAATCCGATGGCAACGGGATCGCCGAAACGGATGCCCGCGTCGGCTCTCAAACCGCTTTCCACCTGCAGGTTGCCCATGATTCCCGCGATGACAGGCACGCCTAAGCCCGCCGCCCGAAGCCTTTCGTAGACGGTCTGCGCGTTGTCGCCGAACTTCCCGGTATCCTCGTCAAACCGCACGGTATAGATTTCGTCAAAGTTGTCGGAGGAGGCTCTGTTCTCTTCCCGCACGCGAAGCACCGGGACGGCGTTTAATTCGTTTTGGTATTGCGCTTCGGTAATGAGCCCATTGCGCAGGAAATACTTCAGGCGCTGCCTTCGGTAATGCTCGGTCTGTTCGGGATGCCTCAAGGGATTTGTGCGGGTGGGTCTTTGGGATATGGCGCCCAGATACAGGCTCTCGGACAGGGAGAGATCCCGGGCGCTTTTGCCCAAATAGAACCGGGATGCCGTTTCCAATCCATAGATGTGGTTGGCGAAATACAGGGAATTGAGGTAGAGCTCAAGGATGTCATCCTTGGACAGATGCCGCTCCAGCAGAATGGCCAAGTACAGCTGCGCGAGCTTATATTTTGGCTCTCGTTTGTAATGGTACAAAAACAGCATTCTCGCCAGCTGCATGGTGATGGTGCTGGCGCCTTGCGCGCGTCTGCCGCTTAAGTTTTGGATGACGGAGCGCAAAATCCCTCGGGGGTCAAACCCCTTGTGGCGGTAAAACCGCGCGTCCTCATAGGCAATAAAGGCCTGCCTTACGGTCTCGGGCACCTCGTCGATGGGTATGTAATACTTTGGATTGTCTATTTTCACGAGATCATCGCCGACGCGTCCGAACATCACGCACCGACCCAATGCCGAAGGGTCGCGAACCCGGCCATCGGAATCGATGATGCCGATGCCGGCGAATTTAAATCGGTCTTTGTCATTGTTTCGGATGAGCTTCGCGGCGGTTCTGACAGTTTGAAGTAATTGAGGTTTTTTCTGTTGCATCGTGCTTTGCTCCGGACATCATGGATTGCATCGGGAAGCCCTGGGGATTGTCTCGGAGATCCGTGGAGGAAACCGGATGGGCTCCGTCTTCTTTCATTTTATCTTATCACAACCTTGGGTGATTGAAAAGGCGCGGGCGTTTCGACTCGGCAAAACGCGGGACGGGGGCGATGAGGCAATTGAAAGGGAACGGCGGTCAAGCCGTTCCCAAAGGATGAGAAAATCGTTGCTTATCGGTTAATTTTTGATCTTGGCATCGGCGTCCACCCGGGCCTTTAAGGCGGAGAGCCCTTCGCAAAGCGCTCCTTCCTTGCCATTGGTGAGGCTGTCCCCTTCAAAATTCAATTTGATTTGGTTGGTGCCCTTGTGGATATAAATGGCGACGCCGTCGTCCTCCACGCTGTATTTGGTGGCTCGGGTCAGGGTCAAATTGTCAATGAGGCCGAGATAGGTCGCGATTTCGGTTTTGTTGTTGATGTAATAGGAATCCACACCGCCTTCGGTGGCGCGAATCACGGTGATGAGCCGAATATCATCGGCGTCAAGTCCCTGGGCAGCCTCAAGATTTTGCTCAAGGGCTTCGGGCACCGGCATGGGAAAAAGTTTTTCCTTGTTCTCCACAACGGTTCTCGCGATGTTGCCGCAACCGGACAGACACAGGGTCAGGCCGATGAACACACAAACGGTCGCCAGCAGCGTGAGCATGCTTTTGGTTTCTTTGGGGTTTCGGTTTTTCATCATGGTATCCTCCCTATTGAACATGAAATTTTTCCGAATACTTCCGCGTGACTCTGTTTGACGGTTTTAAATGATGTCGGTACCCTTCTGTCAGTTTTTTAAATCGGAATCAATTTGTTTTTTCAAGGCGTCTAAGCCCTCACAGACGATGCGATTTTTTCCATCGATATAGTTTTCGCCCACAAAATCCAGCTCGATTTCTTTGTAGTAATAGTTGGTTTTGATTTCGACGGTGAGGCTGTCGTCTTCCGTGGTGGTCTCGCTGGGGTTTGTGAGTTTTAAATTTTTGATGAGAGGCATGTAGCGGCGACCGGCATCATCGTCGGACAAAATGAGCTTTTGCACGCCGTCTTCGGTGACGCGGGTGATGATGATGGTTTTGACGTCGTCGGGCTCGAGTTTTTGGGCGTCTTCCAGCCTTTGGCTTTTGAAGATCGGCGCCGGTGAGAAAAGGCCTTTGTCATGCCAGACGACGGCCAGCCGCGCGAGTCTGCCGCAACCCGAAAGGCCAAACGCCAAACAGACAAACAGCAAAGCGGTCACCAGCAGGGTGACGCGGCTTTTGGGTTTTTGATTTTTCATCATGGCTTTTCCTCCGTGGGTGTGGGTTGGTTTTGCTTCGAGATGTCGGCGTCAACGGCTCGTTTGAGGACGTCTAAATTCTCACAGCGGACACGCCCCTCGTCAAAAATCAATGTGTCGCCCTCGGCGCGAAGCTGAAAGGTGGCGTCCCGGGTGTAAATGGTGACGGTCAGACCGTCGCCCTCGGCGGCGGCATCGGCGACGTCGGTCAGGCGCAGCTCACCAATCATTTTCATATAGTGATCGATGGCTTCCTGCTCTTTCACGTTGAGTTGGGTGAGCCCGCCTTTGACGGCGCGGTCAAACACAATGGTTTTGACATCTTTTGAATTAATGAGCTGCACCGCTTGGAGTCCCGACACAGCGGAGGCCGGAACGTGGGCGGTCTCGTTGGGATGTTGACCGCAGGCACAAAGACCGACCGCAAGGCATGCCATCAGAGATGACAAAGCGAGGCGTTTGATCGTATGGCGAAAATTCATGACGGGCTCCTTTTCGGGTGATCTTGAATGTTGTGCAAAAATCGGAAATGATCGATTCCATTTTAACACATTATAGCAAAGGATAAAATCCCCAATCACTTTAAAACGGAATGGTAAAAAAGAGAAAAAGCCGTTTATCTTCATTAATCATCAACATCATCAACACCGGGCCTGACGGAAAGCCTAAGCGGCTGAGAGCTGCGGGTCGATTTTTGAGCGAAGGCGCCGCTTCTTTAATGACAGCGCGCCGTCTTTTTTGGTATAATAAAAAAATAGACAAAAGACGCGGATGGCCACGGCGAAATATCCGGCAATCAAAGTGATGGCATGATCATCCATTGACGGATTTGGCGGTCTGAACCGAGCCCACGCGTGTCAAAGGTGAAGCGATCATCAACAGGAGGACAGATGACAAAGGCGAATATAAAACCGAAAGAGGCGATTTTGGTTTCGGCCTGTCTGCTCGGCCATCCCTGCCGCTATGACGGGAAGAGTAAACCCAATGCTGCCGTGCGGGAACTATCGAAAGCCTATCGGCTCATTCCCGTCTGCCCTGAGGTGGCGGGCGGTCTTTCGACGCCCCGGGAGCCTTCGGAAATAACAGTGGCATCCTCCGGCGAGAAAGTGTATAATAAACGCCGCGATGACGTGACGGAGGCCTTTGTCCTCGGCGCGAAAAAAGCCCTGGCAGCGGCCAAAGCCAACGGCGTCAAGCTCGCGGTCCTCAAAGCCCGCTCACCCTCCTGCGGCGCGGGCGCCGTTTATGACGGCAGCTTCAGCGGAACCCTCCGCGAGGGGGACGGCATCACCGCGGCCCTTTTAAAAGCAAATGGGTTTACCGTCATCACGGAAGAAGATCTCATTTGCCTTTGAATTTGTTCATTAACCCGCGGCGATAAGTGAGCATTATATCTATGAATAATGAATATATCATGATCTCTCGCAGATTTCGCGGATGATCGCGGATCAATGATTTAATTTTTATTTCTTAAATCCGCGCATATCAGCGTGATCTGCGGGAACAAATGAGTGTGTGTATAAGCTTCTTTGACGTTATCGCTCATGCAAATCGCCGCTCATGTTAATCAATTTTTCGTCACTTAACGCGAATGTAGTGAGGAGTGTGACATGCAAAAGAAAAAAAGAATCGGCGTGTTGTTCGGCGGCCAATCCGGTGAACACGAAATTTCCAGAATATCGGCTTATAACGTGATGGCCGTCATTAATCGGGAAAAATACGACATTACCATGATCGGCATCACCAAAGACGGCAGATGGGCCGTTTATACCGGCGATGCGGACAAAATCCCCGACGGGTCCTGGGAGCGGGACATGGAGCATTGCCGCTATGGTTTTTCGCTGATGGGCGATCCTGAATTGACCGCCATCGATCTCTTTTTCCCCGTCCTTCACGGACCGATGGGCGAAGACGGCACCGTTCAGGGGCTCTTTGAACTCCTCGGCAAGCCCTATGTGGGCAGCGGGGTTTTGGCCTCGGCGGTGGGCATGGACAAGGCTGTCGCCAAGGTGTGCTTTTCGGCGGAAGACATTCCCGTCGTGCCGTCCATGACCCTCTATCCCGACCGCTGGGCGTCCAAGCGCGATGTCCTTGTCGAGAACATGGAAAGCTTCTTGGGCTATCCCATGTTCATCAAACCCGTCAACATGGGCTCCTCCGTCGGCATCAGCAAAGCCCACAACCGCGAGGAACTCATCTCGGGCATTGAGGAAGCCTTTCGATTTGACCGCAAAGTGCTTGTGGAAAAAGGCATCAACGCCCGGGAAATCGAGGTGGCGGTGCTGCGCATGGGCGAGCGGGTCAAGACGGCTTTTCCCGGCGAGATTGTCGCTTCCAAAGAATTTTATGATTACGAGGCCAAATACGCCGACGATCAGCACTCGGAAATCATCATTCCGGCGCCCATCACCGACGAAGAGGCCAAAACCATCAGACACTACGCCGCCCGGGCCTACCGCGCTATCGACGGCGACGGCCCCATGCGCGTCGACTTTTTCATCGACCGGGACGACGGCGAGATCTATCTCAACGAAGTCAACACCATGCCGGGCTTTACGGGTATCAGCATGTACCCCATGATGTGGGAAAATGAGGGCGTCAGCTATGCTGAGCTCATCGAGCGGATGATCGAAGGCGCCGACGTCAAAAAAGTGACGGCCTATACCTTGGGATAGGCCCAGGAGAAAGGAGGCCCGAGATGGCCAACCGAAAAAAACCCGTATGGCTCACCATTGTGGGCGAGGTAACCGACGCCGAGCAGCATACGGACCGCCTGGAACTGGTGACCGAGGGTTACCTTTACGAAGAAAACGGCGTGACCTGCATCACCTATGACGAAACCGAAGTTTCCGGTATGGCCGGCACCACGACCACCGTCAAAATGGACGGCGATCGGGTATCCGTCATTCGCATGGGCGAGGTCAACAGCTTGATGGAATTCGAGCGCGACGTTCGCATGACCACCATGTACGCCACCCCCTTCGGCGAGATTCCGATGGATGTCACCACCACCAACGTGTCCTTGGATTTTAATCAGGACATGGAGCCCACCGAACTCGATTTACAATACGCGGTGGATTTGCAGGGCAAGCCCAGCAGCACCAACAATCTGCACATCACCGTGCGGGGAAGCCGCGTCCAAACCAAAGCATAGGAGCAAACATGTACATCAGAGAACAACTGACCACCGATATCAAAGCCCGCGTCGCGCGGGCTGTGGAGGCCGCCCGGGAGGCCGGGGATTTTGACATCGCGGCCATGCCGGAGATCATGCTGGAAATCCCCAGAGAAAAACAATTCGGCGAGTATTCCACCAACATTGCCATGCAGCTGCCCAAACAGGCGCACAAGGCCCCCAAGGTCATCGCCGAGGCCATTGTGCGTCATGTTGACACTGAGGGCAGCCTCATCGACAACGTAAGCATCGCCGGACCCGGTTTTATCAACTTCAAGCTGAAAGCCGAGTGGCTGTCCGCCGCCGTGAACGACGTTCTGGAAAAGGGCGACGATTACGGACGCACCGACGGCAACGCCGGCAAGACCTACAATCTGGAATTTGTCTCGGCCAACCCCACGGGACCGATGCACATCGGCAACGCCCGGGGCGGCGCCATCGGCGATATCCTGGCCGAAACCGCCGCCTGGACGGGCTATGACGTCACCAGAGAATTCTACGTCAACGACGCCGGCAATCAAATCGCCAAATTCGGTGATTCGCTGGACGCCCGGTTTTTGGAGCTCATGGGTGAGCCCGTCACCTTCCCCGAAGACGGCTATCAGGGCGAAGACATCACGAACCACATGGCGAACTTCATCGAAAACGCCGGCGGCAAAGACGCCTGCGCCAAATACCTCGACATGTCCGCCGATGAGCGCAAAGCCGTCTTTGTCGACTACGCGCTGGAAATCAATCTGGCCGGCATGCAGGCCGATATGGCGCGCTACGGCGTGCACTACGACGTGTGGTTTTCAGAACAAAGCCTCTATGACGACGGCGAAATCGAACACGCCCTCGACCTGCTCAAAGCCAAAGGCGCCGTCTACGAAAAAGAAGGGGCACTGTGGTTTAAAACCACCGATTACGGCTGCGAAAAGGACGATGTGCTCATTCGCGCCAATGGCCTTCCCACCTATTTTATGGGGGATATCGCCTATCATTTAAACAAATTGGTCACCCGGAAATTTGACCGCGCCGTCAACGTCTGGGGCGCCGATCATCACGGACACATCGCCAGACTCAAAGCGGCGATGCAAGCGGCCGGGGTCGATCCCGACCGGCTGGAGATCGTCATCATGCAGCTGGTGCGCCTGATCAAAAACGGCGAACCCTACCGCATGTCCAAACGAAAGGGCAAAGCCCTCGGCCTAAGCGATCTCCTGGACATGTGCGGCACCGATGTGGCCCGGGTATTTTTCAACCTGCGCTCTCCCGACAGCCATTTTGATTTTGACCTCGACTTGGCGCTGACCAATTCCAACGACAACCCGGTGTTTTATATTCAATACGCCCACGCCCGCATCACCAGTATTCTGCGTCAGATGACCGATGATGTCAACACGACGGCTACACCGGATTTATCGCTGCTCACGGCCCCCGAAGAACGGGATTTGATGACGCTGATTTCGGATCTGCCCGAGACCATCATCACGGCGGAAGCCAAAATGGATCCGAGCCGCATCACCCATTACGCCATTGATTTGGCGTCGGCCTTCCATACGTTTTACAACGCCTGCCGCGTCCGGGTCGATGACGCGGATCTCATGCATGCCCGGGTAACGTTAATCACCGCGGCCAAACAGGTCCTCAAAAACGTCCTGACCATCCTCGGCGTCGACGCCCCCGATCGAATGTAAGCCGCGAGCGAGACGAGCGGCGCTTGAGCGAGGAACAGCTGTTCCGAGCGGATGTTTTCGAGCAAAGCTCGAAAACTGCCCAAAAAAGACAAGCGAAAAGCTAACGAATAGCCAGTAGAAAAAGCGGCGCTCTAGCGAGGGCGTAAGCCCGAGCGTAAGTGAGCATCCAAATCTATGATTTGGCCCATGCGAACTTATCGAGCGAAGCGGGTGGAGATGTTTTCTCGCGCAGCGAGAAAACTGCCCCAAAAAGGATCTGTCAAAACCTAACGAATAGCCAGTAGAAAAAGCGGCGCTCTAGCGAGGGCGTAAGCCCGAGCGTAAGTGAGCATCCAAATCTGTGATTTGGCTTATGCGAACTTATCGAGTGAAACGGGTGGAGATGTTTTCTCGCGCAGCGAGAAAACTGCCCAAAAAAGACAAGCGAAACCCTACCGAGAAGCCAAAGGAAACGAGCGGCGCCCCCGCGAGGAACAGCCGTTCCGAGCGTAAGTGAGCATCCAAATCTATGATTTTCGTAAAAGTAAGCCGTGCAGACTATCGATGGTTCAGGGGGAGACGCCATGGTTGCAAGAGCGAGGTGCCGTGAACCGTCGGAAGGCTATAGGGCGCACGCCCCGACCGAAATGCCCAAAGGGCATAAGGTGCAGGGCTTACCCATGCGAATTTACCCCGCGAAGCGGGGTGTGATGTTTTCTCGCGAAATAAACAATATTATAAGCAATAGATGATAAAAGAAGAACCCGGCGGAAGTCGGGTTTTTACTTTTCACGCGAAAAACAATCAGGTCAGTTAAAAATGTTGACATAACAAAGATATTGCTGTATTTTAAAAGTGGGAATTCCCACATTGATTCATTGGAGGTGATGATATGTCATCGGCTGTTAAGGTATACGATACGAAAATAGATTCGAAAAAGCGCATAACTCTACGTCATGCGCTGTACGAATATTATCATGTGGAAGAATTTGATGATGGTAAAATTATTTTGGAACCTCGGGAATTGGTTCCGCCTTTTCAGATTTCAGATAAGAGTTTAGCGATGATGGATCAGTCCATGGAAAATCTCAAACAAAGAAAGGTGTCTCCAGCGATTGACCTTTCGGATTTCGAGGAATAAATATGTTTCATATTCACATGGGTATTCCGGAAATGGAAGCGTTTTGGTATGATTTGACAGACAATGTTCGTTCGGGAAAAGCCTCAAAAACTGAAATAAAACAGTATCATCAGATTGGTAAGGCTTTGGTGTTGCTGGCCGATAATCCCAGACATCCCGGATTGAACAGTCATGAGATTGACGCGCTGACCGCCAGATACGGCAAAAAGGTCTGGTGCTCTTATTTGCAAAACAATACTCCCGCGGCAGGCCGTCTGTTCTGGTCTTACGGACCTGACAAAGGCGATATCACCATTTTGGCCATAGAGCCTCATCCCAATGACAGCAAAAGAAACGCTTATCAAAAAATCACGCTTTCACGTATGAAATAATCATCAATTGAGTTTTTCTGGCCGCCTTGATCTTTTGGTGCGGCGCTCGTTTCAACTCTAAAAAAGCATCGTTCATAAGCTGACGATGCTTTTTTCATTATTCTGTCCGGCAATAAGCGAGACGTTATTTGATTGAAATCTCATAAATTGTTCATAATCGGTGATGTTTGTTTGACGAATCATCCAACCATCACGCCTAGACGCTGCGGGTCAGCCCTTTGAGCACCCTTGGGGCGGCAATGACAAACCACGGGGCAAATTGCTCGGGGGTCTCCAGAAGCCTTTGGGACAGGTCGTCATAGGGGATCCAAAAAACCTCGTCGATTTCGTCGGGATTGGGGCGGACTTCCCCGTCATACCGGGCGAGAAACACATGGTCAAATTCGTATTCGATGAGGCCGCCGCCGACCGGTGCCCGATAGACAAAGGCAAACACTTTCTTGGCGGGGCAGGAAAAGCCCAGCTCTTCTTGCATGCGGCGGGCGACTGCCTCACCCAAGGTTTCGCCGACGCGGGGATGGGAGCAGCAGGCGTTGGCGATGAGTCCGCCGGAGTGGTATTTGTTTGCTGCCCGGCGCTGCACCAACATGCCTTTTTCACCGACCACAAAGATCGAAAAGGCCCGGTGAAGCCGGCCTTGGGCATGGGCGGCGGCTTTGCCCATCTCGCCGATGGGATTGTCGTCAAGATCAACCAGAATCAAGTTGTCTTCCGCCGGAAGATTTGCCGGGTCATTGGCAGAGATTTGGGGTGGAGTGGATTGGTTTTTCATGGGGATATCATCCTTTCCGATGATTGGGCATCGGCGATCGAACCTGTCGATGCCTTTGGTTTGTTCAGAATCATTGCCGCTTTTGGCCGCGGGCGGGCATGCCGTTGATTGCGGGTTGATCGCGGCTGACGCGAAGGGTGAAGCGGTTTGCCTTTTCGCTTTAGAGGCGCCCGGTTTTTTTGAGATATTCGCCGGTGAACCATTTGGCCAGGGAATGGGGGCGCATGTCATCGAGAACCCTTTGGACGGGCACCCAGCGGGCGCTGTCCACTTCGTCCTTGGCAATGTGAAATTCGTCAGCTTCGGTGACGCAGGCAAAGTTGCACATGAGGGTGTTGGAACCTTCGTAGTAACGGCTGGTGTTGAAGATGATTTCCTTGACGGCAAGGCCCGTCTCTTCCATCACTTCGCGGCGGACGGTGTCTTCCAGGTTGTCTCCGCGCCCCACATAGCCGGCGACGAGGATGCCGTCCTTGCCGTATTGGTTCAGAAGCAGAATGCGGGTTTTGTCGGCGTTAAAGACGATCATGCTGACGGCGGTGTTAAATCCCGGAAAGCGAAAATCGCCGCAGGCGGGGCAGTAGGGAATCTCGCCGTCGGTGGGGTGGGTTTTGGTGATGAGTTTCGCGCCGCAGGCGGCGCAGTGGGTTTCGTGTTTGAGAGTCATGATTGTTCCTTTGAATGTAATGGTTAGAGCGCTTGCATTTTAAAGTGCATCAGCACCTCGTCCAAAAGACGCTCTAAGGTTTCGGGGTCTTGGGCTTCTTTGGGAAGCTTGTGGTTGATGGCCGCGATGATGGCGTCCAGGGTGCTGTAATAGGCATCGGTTTTGGTGTGATCCATGGGATGGCCTCCTTTTTTATCGTGATTTTGGGGTTGCACGTTTTATTGGCGCTTTAAGGTGATGGCGCGGACGCGCTCGCGAATGACGGGGCCGACAGCCAGGGCCGCGGCGGCTTTGATGACGTCAAAGACCACATAGGGCGCGACGCCCATGGCGAGGGCTTCGCCAAAAGAAAGATGGGCCGAGACGGCAAGCCACGCGGTGCCGAAGGCATAGACCGCCAGATTGCCCATGAGCATGGCCAGCGCCACGGGTCCGCGTTTGCCGTCATAGCGGTCGACAGCGGCGGCCACCGCGAAGGTCAACATCACAAAGCCGAGGAGATAACCGCCGGTGGGGCCGGCCAGTTTGGCAAAGCCGCCGGAAAAGCCGGAGAACACCGGCAGGCCCACCGCACCCAGCACCAGATAGATGAGGGTGGCGGCGGTGGCGTCTTTGCGGCCTAAGGTATAGGCCGCCAAATAAATGCCGAGATGGGTCAGGCTTAAAGGCACGAGACTGACGGGAATCGGCACTGAGAGGGGCCCCAGAATGCAGATGACCGCGGCGGCCAGGGCCGTGCGGGTCAGCCGTTCGGTCGGCGTCAAGGCGATATTTTTTGATGTGTTGTCGGAATGATTGCGCATGTGCTGCCTTTCGATTGAATCCTTTCAATGTTTGATGTGTTTTTCATGGAAAAAAAGGATGTGCTTTTCCAATTCTTCTTTTATAATAGTATCATAGCATAATCTAGGCAATCTATCCATGACCTTTCAAAATTAAAACGTGACGAAAGATATGAAACGAGGAGGCTTTATCATGAAATACGCTGTCAGTATCGATATCGGCGGCACCAATGTGCGCGTCGCCCGGGTGGGAGAGGATTACCGCGTGGCAGAGCGCGTGAGTTTTCCAACGCCGAAAACCCCCGATGAATGCGTCGCCCGCATCACCGAAGCCGTGGCGGCTTTTGATCAAGACAACCTCGTCGGCATCGGCATGTGCTGTCCGGGACCCCTCGATCTGGTCGCGGGTTGTGTGATCTATACGCCCAATCTGGACCGGTCCTGGTTTGATTATCCGCTTTCGGATAAGCTTGCCGAAGCGACGGGACTGCCGGTCATTTTGGAAAATGACGCCAACCTCGCGGCGTTGGCGGAATCCGTCATCGGCAAGGGCAAGGACAAAAAGGCGCTGCTGTATCTGACCGTCTCCACCGGGGTGGGGCTCGGTGTTGTGCTGGACGGCAAAATTTTCCGCGGGTCCCACGGCTTTGCCGGTGAAATGGCCAACGCGTGCGTGTGGGAGGAAGGCCCTGTCCACGGCGATCTGGCCCGGGGGAGCATTGAGGCTGTGGCGTCGGGGACGGCGCTGTTGTCCCGCGGCCGCGCGGCAGGGCTCGCGGTGAGCTCGGCCAAGGATGTGGTGATGCTCTCGGAACGGGGCAATCCCACCGCCAAACGCCTGACGGCGGAAGCGGAACAATACATGGCCAATTTCATCGGTATTTTGATCGGCGCCTTCGATCCGGAGATCGTCATCCTCGGCGGCAGTGTGGCGCTGAATGTGCCGGGCTATGCCGAAAACATCGAAGCCATGGTCAAGCAAAAAGCTCTACCGGCGGTGGCGCCCCATGTGCGGGTGGTGCTGTCGGACCTTGACGGGGATAACGGCCTCATCGGCGGCGCCGCGGCGGTGCTCACCGCTGCCGGGTAACAAAGTTATATTATTTTCTTAAGAAAAACAAAAAGAGGTTGACAGCCTCTTTTTAATTGCGTACAATACAAATATCAAAAATAAAGCGCACACAATTTAATTTTAGTGCCGCTTTCACGCGGGCAGGCTCCCTCCGCCGGCCCGCTCACTTAAGCATCAGCCGGTCGGGCGGCCGTCGATGTGATCGGCCCGTTCCCGACGTATCTTTTCAAAAAAATTAAGGAGGCCAAACCATGGTCAAAACAATCAACGAATCCAATTTTGAAGCGGAAGTGTTAAACAGCGCCAAACCGGTGATGATCGATTTTTACGCCGATTGGTGCGGTCCCTGCAAAATGATGAGTCCGATGGTGGACGCGTTGGCGGAAGATTATGCCGATCAACTCGTCGTCGGGAAAATCAATGCCGATGACAACGGCGAGCTGGCCGCGGCCTACAACGTCATGTCCATCCCCAACATCAAATTTTTTAAAGATGGCAAGGTGGTCGACGAAGTCGTCGGCGCGCAGCCCAAGGAAGTGCTCGAAGGCAAAATCAACGCCTTGCTTTAAGGAGAGACCATGAAAGATTTAGTCATTATCGGCGCGGGCCCGGCGGGCTTGACCGCCGGCATCTATGCCACCCGCGCGGGGCTTGACGCCGTGGTGCTAGAGCACAATTATGTCAGCGGCGGTCAAATCATCAACACCTATGAAGTGGACAATTATCCCGGTTTTCCCGGTATCAACGGCTTTGATCTGGCGCAAAAAATGCGCGAGCATGCCGACGGCCTCGGCGTCGTCTTTGAGACGGCGGATGTCCGCCGCGTGGAAAAAATCGACGGCGGTTTTCGGGTGAGCACCGACAAAGCGCCCATCGAGACCAAAACCGTCATCATCGCTTCGGGGGCCGATCACAGCAAGCTCGGCATTCCCGGGGAGGACACCTACGGCGGCATGGGCGTGAGCTATTGCGCCACCTGCGACGGCGCCTTTTACCGCGGCAAGGATGTGGCCGTCATCGGCGGCGGCGACGTGGCCGTGGAAGACGCGATCTTTTTGGCCAGAGCCTGCCGCAAGGTCTATGTGGTGCACCGGCGCGACGCCCTCCGCGCGCAGAAATCCCTGCAGGACAAGCTGTTTGCCTTGGACAACGTGGAAATGGTCTGGGATTCCAACGGCAAAATCATCGAGGGCCAGGACGGCAAGGTCAGCGCCCTCGTTGTGGAAAATAAACATTCCGGCGAAACCCGCACACTGGATGTGAGCGGCGTGTTTATCGCCGTGGGCATTGTGCCCAATTCGGAAATCTTCGGCGGTCTGATCGACCAGGATGACAAGGGCTATCTCATCGCCGACGAAACCGGCGCCACCTCAACTCCCGGCATTTTCGCCGCCGGGGATGTCCGGGCCAAGGCGCTCAGACAAATCGCGACAGCGGTGGGCGACGGTGCCAACGCGGTGTCCGCCGTTGAGCGCTATCTTAACGAACAATAAGCGTGTTCGTTTGACACGCGAACAAGTATTGGATTCAATTTCATTCCCATTCAAATTCAATCTACAGGAGGAATAAAAATGAGTATTTATGATTATACGTTAAAAGACGGCAAGGGCAATGATGTGTCCCTCAAAGATTACGAAGGCAAGGTGATCATGGTGGTCAACACCGCCACGGGCTGCGGCTTTACCCCGCAGTACAAAGACATTGAAGCGATGTACGAAAAATATCACGACAAAGGCCTGGAAATCATCGACATCCCCTGCAATCAGTTTGCCGGACAGGCGCCGGAAAGCGATGAGGAAATTCATGAATTCTGCACCTTGCACTACAACACCCAATTTCCGCAGATGAAAAAATCCGATGTCAACGGCGAAAACGAATTGCCGCTCTATACCTATCTGAAATCCCAGAAGGGCTTTGAAGGATTCGGCCACGGTCCCAAGGCGATGGCCATGGGCGCGATGATGATGAAGATGGATAAGAATTATAAAAACAATCCGGATATCAAATGGAATTTCACCAAATTCATCGTCGACCGTGACGGCAATGTCGTCGAACGTTTTGAACCCACTGCCAAAATGAGCATGGTGGATTCTTTTGTGGCGGGCCTGCTCTAAGGAACGCCGACTTCAATTTCGCAAACCCAACTCCCAAATTCTTTTCTCTTGGCCTTCGGTAGCCCAACTGCCGGAGGTCTTTTTTGTATGTGGGGTGATGATCCTCGCCTGCGGCGAGGACATTGGTTTTGCTGGGGCCTTCGGCATCCCAACTGCCGGGAGGTCTTTTTGGTATATGGGTTGATGATCCTCGCCTACGGCGAGGACATTGGTTTTCTTGAGGCCTTCGGCGTCCCAACTGCCGGAGGCTGTTTTTTTGGGATGGGCGTTGGAGCGGATTAATGATGAATGATGAATGATTAATGATTCTGGAGGAAACTCGGCTGTGCCGAGTTTCTATTTGGTTTATAATTCATCCATTCGCACAAAATCTCTAAAACGAATATGACGGACGTTGCTGGTGCTATAATCAAGATCGTCATTGGTAATGACAATCTTTTGGTGGGTGTTATCCAGTTTGGCAAAAGCTCCGAATTCCCGCTCATAGGCCTTTTCTTCGGCCACTGAGTAGGCAACCTGAATAAAATATTGTTTATTCCCTTTAAAGGCCACGAAGTCTATTTCTTGAGAGCCGTCATGATATACTTGTAGCCGGTACCCCATATAAAGGAGTTCGTTATAGACAATATTTTCAAAATTGTGGGTAAGATCATATCGATTGTTTGTGACCCGTATGGAATTTAAAGCGACGTCTTCATTATAAACTTTTAGGAAATATTCCAACTCGCGTTTAGCTTTTGCGGAATATCGTTTAACGGTTTCTATGGCATAGGCTTCTTCCAGATATCCGATATATTTGGAAATCGTTGTGATTGAACAGGACAGCCCTGTCCCTTTCATGTATTTCTGCACGGATCTGGCAGAGAAGATCCTTCCGTTTGATAAAAATACAAAGTTGGCAAGTCGTTTAAAAACCTCTGTTTTTCTGATTTTGTAACGATTGATAATGTCATTGATGATGATGGTTTCGTTTAATTCATTGAGATAAATTCGCTGGCCGTTTTCGCTGTTAAATTCGATTCGTTTTGGGAAACCGCCCCAGATCACATAGTCAGAGAGGGTGATTTCCTTGCCAAGTTCTTTTCCATACTCGGCAAGTTCTTTATAGACGAAAGGCCGAACCCGGAAAGATACATATCTACCGGAAAGCTCTTTTGTAAATTCACGGGATAGAAGCTTAGAATTTGAACCGCTGATAAAAACAGAGCAGTTTCTGATGCGAAGCGTCCTGCAAGCTTCTGCCCATCCCGATATTCGCTGAACCTCATCGAGAAACACATAACAAAGCGTGGCTTTGCGGTGACTGTCAATATAGTCCAGCAGAGCCTTTTCGTCGGGAATCGAGTGAAGAACAGCGCTATCTTCAAAATCCAAGAAAAGGATATTGTCTGTGATTTCTTTTATCTCTTCTAATATTTGTTTCAAGATAACAGATTTTCCGCACCGGCGAATACCGGTAATGACTTTGATCAAATCCCCGTCATAGAATTCACGGATGGGATTGATGTATTTTTCGCGTTTAATCATTTCAAGTTCCTCCCGGATGTGCCGGATGTGAGTCTTCTTTCCAGTTTTCTACTGGACATTATAGAGCAATAATGATATTTTGTCTAATACTACTGGACAATTTTCCAAAATATGAAAGATTGTCCAGTAGTATTTTTCTTTGAGCAATCTGACCCAAAAGGACAGTCCAATCATTTGACGTCTTTAGCGGGTCTTGAGGGTGGGGCGCCGGGAGGCGCGCAAGATTGAAGGATAAGCCGCGACTTTCCTCGCCTGCGGCTTTGACGCATTGATGAAAGACGGGACGGACCATGCTTAAGATTGCTCCGTTCCGTCAAATTAAAAAAGATTTGAAGCATGCGAAAAAGCGTGGTCTTCGACTTAATTGTCTCGCGACGACGATGAATTGGCATTGCTTTTGTTTCGCGTCGGTTTGCGTTTGGCTTTTTTTGATGACATTTACTGATTATATGTCATGATTATACTATGATTATTATTGTTAAAACATAATAAATGTATTATAATTAATATTATCTTCACCATAATGATGTTAAGGAGGTAATCCATGGCTACTTTACAAATACGCATCGATGATCATTTGAAAAAAGATTCCGACGCGCTTTTTTCAAGTTTGGGTCTTGATACCCCGACAGCTGTTCGTATGTTTCTCACGGCGGCTCAGGTTTATCGCGGCTTTCCTTTTCCCATCAGTCAACATCCTTTGTCTTCGGAAACCGCAGCGGCACTGGAAGACGCGCGGTTAGGCAAAAATCTGTACGGCCCTTATGCCACCGCTGAAGACGCGATGAAAGCGATGTTAGAGGATTAGGATGTACTGGATTCAGTTTACGGGTAAGATGAAGAAGGACGTGAAGCGGATGAAGAAGAGGGGAAAAGATCTTTCCAAGTTGCAAAATGTTTTGTCCGAGCTCGCTTCCGGCCGATCGCTTCCGGATTCTGCTCGCGATCATCAACTGACCGGTCATTATCATGGATTTCGTGAGTGCCATATTGAACCGGATTGGCTGCTCATTTATCGGTTGGATGACGTGGTTTTGACGCTGATCGCGACAGAAACAGGGTCCCATGCTGATCTGTTTGGGTTTTAATGGATGTGACATTCCGGCTTAGCCGGATTTTTTTGTTTTTTGGACGGACATCGGGAGCGGAAGAATAGCGAACAGCCCACGCAACGCAACATGCTCCGATAGCCATTCGAGGAAGAACCCTCCACACTCCGCTACGCTACGGATAGCTTCCGTCAGCCAATCACACTCGCTTTCGCTCGTGTTCTTGGGACGTCAGTTACGTCATCTCGCCTGAGGCGAGATGCCACTTCCCCTAGTCTAGGGGAAGCTGTGTGCTCCGCGACAAAAAGGCTTCCCTTGATAAGGGAAGCTGTCGCCGAAGGCGACTGAAGGGTTCTCTCGCGAAAAGCTTTCGCGGAGAGCCGCCGACTATGGCTTAGTACGCGTCAATGTGCTTTTATTGATCGGATAGCAATATTTGATGAAAATATGGCAGCGTAGAAAATTGATACAGTCGTGCGAATTGTTGAGGATGCAAGGGTTTTCTCCCGGTGATATGATCGGCATATCGGCTGACATACCGTTTGACAGCTTGGGTGATTTTGGGCAGTTGCGCATAGCATTCTTTATATTCATCTCTATCGACAATTGCGCTCTGTTCTAGATCAAGGTATTTTATATCCTGAATCATGACGATTTTAGAATAATCCAAGCCGGAACGCATCTCGCGGGAACGTTTTGAGTGCTTGAAAAAATACGCGTTGCGATGATGAATATGCGAACGAAAAGGGACACAAATATAGTAGCCGTTATTTGTGGGAATGAGCAAACATAAATACGGACGATTGGTCTTATGCATCAATTCCGGATAGTGTGTTGGCGGATACTCAGTATAAAAATGAGAAGATAAATAAAAAATGATATGATTCGATGGACGCATCAATACCTCCGAAAAAAAAGAGACCGGCTGATGGCCGATCTCATCGATTGCTTCGCTCGGTTATTTTTATTTTAACGATGTGTCAGAACCGTCACACATCATCATCGCTCGGTTATTTTTATTTTATCGACGCGTCAGAACCGTCACGCGTCATCATTCGCGAAGAGAGATGTCAAACGCATCTCTTGATAAATATATTGTATAAAAATCGATATGAAAAGTCAATGTATATTTGATTTTTGTTATCCGCACTGTTGTTGCTCCTCCCAAAAGCCTTCGTAAATTTAAATGAATTTTATCAATTGTTCATTTGAATACCCCGCCAAAAAAACGCAAAAAAAACTAAAAAATATCTTAACTTTTTGGCTTGCGACCCCAAAAAATTAAGAAAACTCAACTAAGTATGAAATCCGCTCA
The DNA here is from genome assembly GCA_017405085.1 of Eubacteriaceae bacterium. GTDB lineage: Bacteria > Bacillota > Clostridia > Eubacteriales > Eubacteriaceae > RUG12931. The sequence goes on along the minus strand of JAFRBB010000017.1, from coordinate 8,212 downwards.
AAGTAGTGGCATTCTGAGTGCTTTCGTTGCGTTGACTTTAACAAAAGATAACCCTATAATGCGATTGAGCTCAATGGATAAGAGGCGGATTTTTCCCGAAAAAGGGGAGGTCTCTGTCCGATATTTCATCCACCATTGCCGTAACTTTTGATTACAGCAATACCCGGGTAAGATGATCGAGGGAGGCAATTGACACAGAAAACAAGATGAAAATTTTTTGTATCGACCCCTCACGGTTCTTTAGGATTCAATATTAGAAAGGAAAACACATGAAAGCAAAATCTAAAGTTTTGTTGGGCCTCTTGGTCGCTTTGGCGATGATGGTCATGGCTGTTCCGGCGTTCGCTAGCACAGCCGGCACTGTTACTGTCAGCGGGCCCACACCGTCAACCGGCCTTACAGCTTATGTCGGTGACGAAAAAGCGACTTTTACGTTTGACATCACTGAAACGGACGCGAAAACGGGTGACGTTTACGCAGTAACATTTTCCGATGACGTAGGAACGGGTGCTTCTGCTCCTCATCCATTTGCAACAACTGGTGAGAATACAGTCACCGCTTCCGCTGTAACATTGGACAGCGCCGGCAAAGCGACCGTAACGGTCACCATTCCTGGAGCTAACTTTACAGCCACAAGCGGTTCGAGCACCATCGGTGACCACAACCTGAAATACACCGTCACCAAAACCGCAAGCGACGGCAGTGTCACGAACGTGACGGGAACCGATCAGGTTTGCAAAGTGACTGTGAAAGCGCTTCCCACCGCAACCTTGAGTGCGAAAACGGCAACAGTGAATGTCGGTCAAGCCATCGGTTTAACCGCTGCAGCAGGAGACACCACAGCGGAAACTGTGACATACAACTGGCAAATTTCCGACAAGACAGACGATGCGACCAAAGCCGACTCCAACAAATGGACGGATATGGGCGCGACCGACCCGACACTTTCAACCGCGGCGACCGCCGATATGGACGGCAAATATGTGCGCTGCGTGGTTACCGTGGACGGAAAAGCCGTTGTTGCGGGAATTACTGATGGGGGGGATACTCAATATTACGCAACCTTGACCGTGACCGACACGGCAAAGGTCACCGTAAAGGCGTATGAAGGAACTTCGGTGGACTCCACGAAAGAAGCCAAATCGGCTTACGCGTACTTTGTGGGATCAAAAGACGACGCCAAATTCACGGCGAACGCAACCGGCGGTCCGAGCGGAATAAGCGAAGCCTATCAGTGGTACAAAGACGGTGAGAAAATCGATAGTGCGAAAACCGATACCTTAACCTTAGCCGATAGCAGCAAAGCTGTTACAAAAGACATCGCCGGCGTCTACAAATGTGTTGCCACAAAAGGAAGCTTGACCGGTGAAACAGCGAATATTACTGTGACCGTCAAAGACACGCCGACCCTTAAAATCGCTGAAGCGGACGGCGACGCTGCGAAATATACACAACCCAGCAAAACAACATCGACTGCGACGGCTGGAACAGGAAATATCCGTGTTGAAAAAGCCGATATGGAAAATGAACTGACCTTGACCGCAGAAGTTGGAGAACTCACTCCTGCATGGTATAAATGGTATACTGTAAGTGGTGGAACTGAAACCGAAATCTCCTCAGCTGCGAACAAAAACAGCTATACCATTCCCGCCGGCGAATTGGAAGCGGGCGCACAATACAGAGTACGCGTCGGTTTCGACAAAGCCAGCGAAGGCTTGGCAGACGCATCTAATTTCAACTATACCGCGACCATTAAAACCGTTGACGGAAGCCTCACAGGCGGCATTGTGACCAGCACCGACGGCGCTGCGAACTTAAGTTACAACCCGACCGTCACCATCACCCTGCCTGAAGGATTGAATTTTAAAACTGTTACAGAAGGGTCGCCTACAGGCTTGGCAAAATACGCTGTAGCTATCAGCGTCGCGGATACAGATGCAACAGCCCTGACTTCCCTCGTGAACGAAATTGGCGATTCTGAAGTTAAGGTTACACCTGCAACAGCTACAACTCCGGCAAAATTGACCTTTAATCATAAAAAGCTTGGCACCGCGGTTTCGGCTCCTGTTGTCGGTCCGATGGCCGTAACTGTCACCGCGAATGACGGAATAAATGACGTCGAAGTCAACCTCCCCATTGACGAAACGGTTGGCTACAACGTAACCCTGGCCGCGAAAGGCTATGAAGTTGCTTCAACATACACTCAAAATCAATTGAACCTCGTTGGTTCCACAAGCGGTAAACTGACCAAAACCTATACAGGCGAAGCGGTTGAAGCGGAAATCGAAGCGAAAACCGGCGTTCTTGGTCTCGGTGAAATCAGCAAAGTCCGTTATCTCAAAACAACAGCTGAATCCACACCACCCACCAAAGCTGAAATCGCGACAGCGGTGGAAACGGCTCCGAGCGATGTGGGCAGTTACTTTGTCATCTGCGATATCGAAGACGGTGAACAATGGGCTGGATCAAAAGACCAAGTTGGCGGATTGATTAAAATCACACAAGCATCAACTCCGACTGCGGAAATGTTTGTCATGGATCCCGAAAAGGTTGAATACAACGGCAAAGAACAAAAAACAGAAGTGAGCTTTGCTGAAGGCGTCACCAAAGCCGGTGTCATCGACAAAATCACCTACAAACAAGGCAACAGTATTGTCACGCCGAAGAATGTCGGTAAATATGATGTCTATGTTACAACCAAATCTGAAGAAACAGGCGATGACGAGAATGTTAACGTGTATTCGACCGCTCCCGGTGTGAAAGTCGGCGTGTTCGAAATCACCAAAGTGATGCCTACTGCTGACCTCTACACCATGGAACCCACCGAAGTGAAATACAACGGCGCGGGCCAAGAACCGGTCATCACGCCTGCTGAAGGCGCTGCTAAATACAGCAAAGCTATCTACTATAAAGATGGCGCTGAAGAACCCATCGAAGGCAAACCCACCGAAGCCGGTGTCTACACTGTCAAAATCGAAACCGAAGAAAATGACACTTATGCCGCAGCCACCGGTGAAGACGCCCTCGAACTCGGCACCTTCACCATCAAACCGGAACAAAGCGAACAACCGGACATCTTCTTAAACGCGCATGTTGAAAACCAAGGCTGGGATGCCAAAAACACCGAGCTTGAAGTAGGCGACGCTGTGGATGTGGGTACCACCGGTCTTGGCCGTCGTGTGGAAGCCGTGGCCATTATGGTTCCCGAAGATTACGAAGTCATCGGATTTGCCCACGTGCAAAACGAAGGCGATGTGGACGTCAAACCGGTCGATTCCAGCAAAGATTATGACATCCCCGAAGGTTATGTCGCTTATGAATTTGGTTCCACCGGCAAAGGCCAACGTGTCGAAGCCATCTGCATTGGCATCCAAGACGCTGAAGGCAAATATGTCGACGGTTTCCAATACGCGACACACCTCCAGAACTACGGATGGCAAGGTTATGTCCGCAACGGTTCCTTCTCCGGTACCCGCGGCATGGCACTCCGTATGGAATCCATCCGATTCACCTATGCTGATCCCGATGTGGTCAAACCCGGCGAACCGAGTGGCAGCTTGTTGCAGTAATACAGGCAAAAGTCTGAATAATCAAAGAGCAGCGAAAGCTGCTCTTTTTGATTGGTTGAGGAAGTTGGATTTTGATCAAGAGGGTTTCGCGATCGGGAAGCGGTTGCTTTGTGGGTCTGTGTAACCTTTCTGAGCAAAAAAGATATGTGAAAAAACGTGTGTCGCTGTTGAGTTTTCACGATTTCGTGATATAATATAAACAATCAGAATTTGGAGGTTAAAAGATGCCGGTATTATCCAGATTTTACGGTATCATCATCCGCATGTATTTTCAACAGGCGGAACACAATCCGCCGCATATTCATGCAATTTACAATGAAGATATGGCAGCCATTGACATACAGACGGGCGACGTTTTGGAGGGCCATTTGCCGCCCAAAGCGCTCGCGATGGTACGGGAATGGGTGGATATTCACCAAACAGATCTTCTGCGCATGTGGGAGACGCAGGAGTTTAAAACCCTTTCTCCCCTTGAATAAAGAGGTGATCACATGTTTCATAAAGTAAAAGCGGTTGGCGTGCTACCGGATTATCGTTTAAGCGTGCAATTTTCTGAAGGCGTGACAAAAATCTATGATGTCAAACCGCTGTTTGACAAATGGGCGCCGTTCAAAGCGCTGGAAGGCGAGCCTGAACGTTTTTCGGCGGTGACTGTTGACGATCATGGCTATGGCATCATCTGGAGCGATGACATTGACCTATCCTGCGACGAACTATACGCGAATGGCGAAACAATCAAAACCCCTTTTGACGGATTGATGGCCTTCACGGACGCGACTCAGCTATGGGGACTGAACGAAAGCACACTGCGCAAGGCCATCGCTTACGGCAAATTGATAAACGGTGTCGATGCCTGCAAATACGGCAAACAGTGGGTCATTTCAACTGAAGCCATGAAACGGGAATACGGACAACCGACAGATAAGCAAACGAAATGAGTTTTCCTTTCTTTTGATCAATCAAATAGCTGATCATTTCGATGATCAACCCTCATTAAAAAAGGTCATCAAAAAAATCAAAGCGTTAAAGGAGAAGAACATGCCAAAGGATACGACAACCCGTGCCTTGCTGGAGGACGTTCGCGCGGGGCGCTTAAGCGTGGCCGATGCCGAAGCCGTGCTTCGCGCGTCCGTGGGATCGGACATGGAAGTCAAGGCGGAGGGAGCGCTTTTGGACACAGACCGCAAAGCGCGGACCGGCTTTGCCGAAGTGGTATACTGCGCGGGCAAAACCGATAGCCAATTGGTGGACATATTCAAAAAGCTCTATGACAAGGAAGGCGAGGTGCTCGGCACCCGAGCGACGCCGGAGCAGGCCGAAGCCGTGACGCGGGCATTGCCCGAGACAGCGTATGACGCGGTTTCCCGCGTGCTCAAAATCGAAAAACCGGACAAACCGCTGGAAGGGTGTGTGGCGGTCTGCGCTGCCGGCACATCGGATATTTTTGTCGCGGAGGAAGCGGCGCAAACGGCGGAATATTTCGGCACCAAAGCCGATCGCCTCTACGACGTGGGCATCAGCGGTCTGCACAGACTGCTTTCCCGCAAAGATCGCCTGGACGCGGCCAACTGCGTCATTGCCGTCGCCGGCATGGAAGGGGCGCTCGGCTCGGTCATCGGTGGGCTGGTGAGCGTGCCTGTGATCGCCGTGCCGACATCGGTGGGTTACGGCGCGAGTTTCGGAGGTGTGGCGGCGCTGCTCTCAATGATCAACAGCTGCGCCAACGGCATCGCGGTCGTCAACATCGACAACGGCTACGGCGCGGGCTATTTGGCAGCGCAAATCAACCGGCTGGCGGTGTCGGGCACTACCATGAGAGCGTAAGGAGGTTCACATTGGGAAAACATATCTACATTGAAGGCGCTGACGGCATCAGCGGCGACATGATCGTCGCGGCGCTACTCGATCTCGGCGCCGACGAGCAGGCGCTGAGAGAAGCATTGGCAAGCCTGCCCTTGCCGGGATACCGCGTGAAAATATCCCGGGTGAGCGTCTCGGGGATTGATTGCGCCGATTTTGACGTCATCTTGGAGACGGACAATCACGACCATGATGACGCCTATCTCTACGGGCACTTAAGCGGCACATCGGGGGGCGATGGCCCATCACACCAAAAGCATCAGGCCCAGGATCACGATCATCCCCACGGGCATGACCATCATCACGGCCAGGGGCATCATGGTCACCATCATGGTGACAACGGGGAGCACGAACATGATCACCACCACGGTGAAGATCACGGCCATCCCCATCATCATGAACACGATCACGTTCATCGGGGCTTAAAAGAAATCCGGGAGATCATCGAAAAAGGAAACCTCACCGACGGCGCCAGAGCATTGGCCTTTCGCGTCTTCGACATCATCGCTGAGGCCGAAGGCAAGGCCCACGGCGTCAGCGCGGAGGATGTGCATTTTCACGAGGTCGGCGCCGTCGACAGCATTGTCGACGTGGTGGCCGCCGCGGTCTGCGCCGACAATCTGGGCATCTCTCGGGTGACGATCCCGGGACTTTGCGAAGGCACGGGCAGCGTGCGATGCGCCCACGGCATCATGCCGGTGCCGGTGCCGGCGGTCGCGGGCATCGCCGCGGCGCACAGACTGCCCCTCAAGCTCACCGAGCGCCCGGCAGAGCTCATCACCCCGACGGGAGCGGCCATTGCCGCCGCCTTAATGACCGATCAAACACTGCCGTCGCCCCTTGTCGTGGGAGCCGTCGGCATCGGCGCGGGGAAACGCAAATTTCCCAGACAGAGCATGCTCAGAATTTTTGAAATCGAAGGGGAAGGCGCGAAAGAAACGCCGACCGACGAGATCATCAAAATCGAAACCAACATCGACGACGCCTCCGGGGAGATGCTCGGCTATGTGATGGAGCGGCTGTTTAGCGCCGGTGCCCGGGATGTCTATTTCACCCCGATCACCATGAAGAAAAACCGTCCCGCCGTGATGCTCTCGGTCATTGCCGACGACACCACCGCCGACGTGCTGGAAGATATCATTCTGCGGGAGACCACCACCATCGGCCTTCGCCGCACGCGGATGAGCAGGCGGGTGCTTGACCGAAGGATTGAGACCGTCGCCACGCCCCGGGGCGAGGCAAAGGTCAAGGTGTGCCGCATCGACGGCGGCGTAAAGGTCTATCCCGAATACGAATCGGTTAAGGCCATCGCGAGGCAGAGCGGAGCGCCTTTTTCAGACATTTTTAATGAGATAAGGATAAGTTACCATGAGAAACAATAAAAGCGCCGTAGACGGCGAAAAGCGCGCGAAATTGGCAATTAAAATGAATACCTTGGCTGCGAAGGACATCCTGGTGGCCTTTTCCGGCGGTGTGGATTCCGCGGTGGTGCTGAAGCTTGCCGTCGACGCGGCCGAAGCCCGGGGTACCAACGTGTATGCCGTCACCTTCGATTTGCCGATGACCACCGGGGAGGACACGGCTTTTGCCGAAGCGAGCGCGAAGGCCATCGGCGGCATTCATCAAATTGTCCAGATCGATATGATTGACGCGGCGGACATCCGGGACAATCCGCCGAACCGCTGCTACCGCTGCAAGCGCTATTTGTTTTCGGGCCTTGCCGAAATGGCCGAATCCTATGGCGTCACCACCATCTTAGACGGCACCAACGCCGACGACATGGCGGCTCACCGTCCCGGCAAGGCGGCGCTTTCCGAACTGGGCATCGTCAGTCCCCTGGCGCTGGCGGGTTTGACCAAAGCGGACGTGCGGGCGATGGCCGCGGAGATGGGGCTTGACGCCCACGACAGACCGTCGGCACCCTGTCTGGCCACGCGCTTTCCCTATGGCACCAGACTAACCCGGGAGCGCCTGGACCGCGTGGCTCGGGCCGAGGCGGCCTTGAAGGCCATGGGCTTTTCCACCCTGCGGGTGCGGGTGCACGATGCCCTGGTGCGGCTGGAGGTGCCGACTTCCGATTTTGACAAAGTCATGGCCGAAAGAGAAGCCATCTCCTCCGCGATGCACGGCTTGGGTTATGGCAAAGTCACCCTCGATCTGGATGGCTTTCGCTCGGGCAGTTTCGACGAGGGACCGCGTCACCTTAAAGAGAAATAAAAAAACGCCGTCAGGCGTTTTTTTAAATGCAATGGTTCCGTATCGTCGGCTATCTCATTTCCCGGATGAGATTCATCATCAGTTGTTGCTGCTCCCCACTCAATGTACTCCATATCATGAGGAGCTCATGCTCGTCTTCGGTCACCCCGTCTTCCTGCTCCGAATCGGAGAAAAACTGGCTCAGGGTCAGACCGAAGGCTTTGCAGATACATTCCAGGGTGGGAATGGAGGGAATGGTATCCCGGCGGAAAATGTTGGCAATGGTGGATTGTGACAGATCCGCTTCTTTAGCCAGGCGGTATTCAGACCAACCTCTGAGTTTCATATGATAGTGAATACGTTCCAAGGTGTTCATGCTGAAACCTCCTTTTTTAGAATTACCGCTCATCGATAAATTTTACTCTATTGTAAACTAATTTACTTCAATTTGGTAGTGTTAACTTGAATATGAACCCATTCGTGCCGACAATCGGATGTCGCGTTTCTTTGTTGTCATTAAATATTTATCATATAAGAAAATTCGAAAAAAACACTTTATTTTTACGGGATTTCCTTTGTATTTTTTT
>JAFRBB010000002.1 GCA_017405085.1 Eubacteriaceae bacterium | reverse complement strand
GATATGCCGTTTTTGTAAAAGGGGATCCGATGGACTGGCACTATGAATTAACAAAAAAAGGTAAGAACTATTTTGATAAACTGAACAAAAGAAATAATGTTTTAGTAAAACGTCTTGTTAAAGCCAACAGACATGTGAATATCAAAGCCGTAAAAGAAGAAATAGATGATTTTCTTAGAAAGCATGAAGATTACGATGTCAAAAAAGAATTGTCCGAAGATATGTATCATGCTTATTTGACATTGTATGTACCGGTATAAAATGTCAATTGTTTGAAGAGCACTATAAGCACCCGAAGAGGTGCCTTTTTATTGTTCCGGATTGTTTTGAGGAGCTGGCGTGTGGCGGGAGCTATTCGAAGGTTTTTGAGCGGTTTTCTCTCTTTGCTACGTATAATCTCACGTGGGCCAATTTAATGAATAAGGAATGTGTCACAGTTTCTCGCGGGTGATCGCGGATCAATGATATGATTATTCTTTCTTAATCTGCGTGAATCTGCGTGATCAGCGAGAAAAAGGGTTTTTCGGCAAGAGCTTCCCCTTCCAAGGGTGGGAGCTATTTTGAGCGATAAGCCCGAACCCTCCGTTTCACTCCCGGGTTCGGCGTCCATTCGCACCCGCGCTTAAGTGAGCATCCAAATCTATGATTTGGTCCATGCGAACTTATCGAGCGAAGCGGGTGGAACCGCGCTATGTGCTCATGTCCGTTGCCTTGTCAAATGGTTGTATGTCTTAAGATCCGTAAGTGACGCGATAAGCCCGAATTGCTCCGTTTCACTCCCGCAATTCGGCGTCCATTCGTACCCGTGCTTAAGTGAGCATCCAAATCTATGATTTGGTCTATGCGAACTTATCGAGCGAAGCGGGTGGAATCGCATTACGTACTCATGTCCGTTGCCTTGTCAAATGTCCGTATGTTTAACATCCGTAAGTGACGCGATAAGCCCGAATTGCTCCGTTTCACTCCCGCAATTCGGCGTCCATTCGTACTCCATGCTATCGCATTACGTACTCATGTCCGTTACTCTTGCCCAATGACCGTATGCTTTGACGAACCAGTTCGTCACGCACACGGTCATTCGGCAAGAGCTTATCGCTCAAAAAGTACTTGACGCTTGTGGAGATCTTTGCTAAGATACCTTCAAACCAGTGAGAAAGCGTAAGTAGCGTCGTGATAACGCTTCAGGGAGTCGCAAAACAGTGGAACTGCGATAACGGGAAACGATGTGAATGGGCTTTTGAGGGCGAGCAGAAATGTCAGTACGCGAGCCGGAGTCGCATCTCCGTTATCAAAAACGGCATATGTCAGTATGCGCTAAGTGGGTATGATTTCTTTTGATTTTGTACCAAGTCGGGTGGCACCGCAGGAGTAACACACTCTTGTCCCTACAAAGTATCCTTTGGAGGGGTGAGGGTTTTTTTATTGCCGGCGTTCGGTCAGACCGGCGATGAAAGGCCCGGATCCCGAGCAGTTTTTTTCAGAGAGGTGAAAACCATGCGTAAACCGTTAAACGTTCCTTACAAGATTTATTTGTCCGAAAATGAAATTCCGACAAAGTGGTATAATGTCCGCGCCGATATGAAAAATAAACCGGCGCCGCTGTTAAATCCCGGCACGTTAAAGCCCTTGACCCATGACGAGCTGTTGCCGGTGTTTTGCGACGAATTGGTTCGTCAGGAATTGGACAACGACACGGCCTATGTGGACATTCCGGCGGAAATTCAGGATTTTTATAAGATGTACCGGCCGTCGCCTTTGATTCACGCGACCTATCTTGAACGTGCTTTGGACACGCCGGCGCATATTTTCTATAAGTTTGAAGGCAACAATACCTCCGGCTCCCACAAGCTCAATTCCGCCATCGCCCAGGCTTATTACGCTAAAAAACAGGGCTTAACGGGCATCACCACAGAGACCGGCGCCGGTCAATGGGGGACGGCGCTGTCGATGGCCTGCGCCTATTTTGATCTGGATTGCAAGGTCTATATGGTCAAGGTCTCTTATGAGCAAAAACCCTTCCGCCGCGAAGTCATGCGCACCTACGGCGCGTCGGTGACGCCGTCGCCCTCGATGGATACGGCCATCGGCCGCAAAATCAACGCCGAGCATCCCGGCACCACGGGTTCGCTGGGCTGCGCGATTTCTGAAGCGGTGGAGGTGGCCACGGGCACCGAAGGCTATCGGTATGTGCTGGGCTCGGTGCTCAATCAGGTGCTGCTGCACCAGTCGGTGATCGGTCTTGAAACCAAGGCGGCCTGCGAAAAATACGGCATTGAGCCGGATATCATCATCGGTTGCGCCGGCGGCGGCTCCAACCTGGGCGGACTCATTTCACCGTTTATGGGTGAGAAGCTCCGGGGCGAAAAGGATTATCGCTTTATTGCCGTGGAACCGGCGTCCTGCCCGAGCCTGACCCGCGGGAAATACGCTTATGATTTTTGCGACACGGGCATGGTCTGTCCGATGGCCAAGATGTACACCCTCGGTCATGATTTCATTCCCTCGGCCAATCACGCTGGCGGCCTGCGCTATCACGGCATGAGCCCGGTGCTGTCTCAGCTTTATGATGATGGCCTCATGGAAGCGAAATCCGTTGAGCAAACGGCGGTGTTTGAAGCGGCGGAAAAATTCGCCCGGGTCGAAGGCATTTTGCCGGCGCCGGAATCGGCGCACGCCATTCGCGCCGCGGTGGACGAAGCCCTCAAATGCAAGGAAATCGGCGAGGAAAAGACGATTATCTTCGGTCTCACCGGCACAGGCTATTTTGACATGACGGCGTATGAAGCGTTTAACGACGGCAAAATGACGGATTATATTCCGACGGATGCCGATTTACAGCGCGGCTTTGACAGTCTGCCGAAAGTCGATCTTTAATAATCGCTATTCATAAATTCCCTTGGCGGCCTGACGGCCGCTTTTTTGATGTGGAAGGGGATATAAATGAATAATGAATAATTCCGGATGAAACTCAGGCGGGGTTTGAGTTTCTTATTTTGAATACGCCGCTGAGCGCAGATTTTAATGCACACCATCACATCCGTGTGGTATAGTAGAATCAAACAAACACCGGAGGTAGACAATGAATACAGAACGCTTCATTCTATCCGACGCCAAGGGCGGCAAAATCGGAGAACTTGACTTTCGCGAAGAAGGGGATGTGATCATCATCGAACATATCGAGGTGGCCCTCGCGTATCGACACCGGGGCTATGCCGGTAAACTGATGCGCCAAATCGTCGGGAAAGCCCGGGCCGAGGGCAAAAAACTGCGCCCCGATTGCCCCTATGCCGCCTATTGGCTGGGGGAACATCCCGAGCACGACGGCATGGTCCTTCGGGAAAAAACAGGACAGGGCGAGTAAGACCCATGCGCTACACCGTTGACAATCAATGCGTGGGCTGCGGCCTGTGCGCGCGCCTGTGTCCCGAAGTCTTTTATATGGGAGCCGACGGCTTTGCCCACGCCGCGGACAAAGCGGTGCCCCGGGCGTCCGTCGCCGCCGCCGACGCCGCCTATGACGATTGCCCCATGGCGGCCATTCACATGATGGGGAATGGGGCTTTTGGGTCTTCGCGCCTATCGGTGCCGGATGAATGATGAATGATGAACGGTGAATGATGAATGATTGTGGACGAAACTCGATAAATCGAGTTTCAAATTGGAAATAAACTTGCTAAGCACATATGGCTCCCTCCCTTGGAGAGGGTAAGCCCCGAGCATGACGAGGGGCGCCTTAGCGAAGGACCGCTGTCCTGAGCGGATGATTGTGAGCGTAGCGAGCAATCTGACCAAAAAAGGATAGCGGAAAGTTCTGCTCCGTAGCGTGACTGAGGGTGGGGCGCGCCGATAGGCGCTCAAGGACAGCCAAAACCCTCACTGAGCGCAAAAAAGGCTCGCAAATGAGTGATTGTGGTCAGTTTTCTCGCTTAAGCGCGACGACAGCCCAACCACAAACGCCCTTCAAAAAAAATCATTTTAATCGCGAAAATCCCTTGACAAGCCCTATTAAGTTGTGTAAAATATAATTGTCTTAAGAGATAAGACAAACCCAACGTGAATCAACCGATTCAATACAAAAAAAAAGGAGAAACTAAAATGGCACAGAACAAAGAATTAATCCAAGCGTTACAAGCGATCGTCACCGGTCTTTCCCAACAAGCGGACGGCCACAACATCCAATCCAAAATTTTCGCCGCTCAAGGCTTTTCTAAACTGGCCGACAAATACGCCGAACACGTCACCGAAGAACGCGGTTACGTCGATCAAATCATCGACCGTCTTTTGGATCTCGGTGCCGATATCAAAAACGATGCCAAAGAAGCGGCGCCGGTTCATAAAGATCCCGTGGATTGGATCAAATACGACTTGCAGGTGTCCATCGATGGACTGGCCTTTCTCAAAACCGTCATCGATATGGCCAAAGACGACCTAACCACCTATGACATCCTCAAAGACTACTACAAAGACGAAGAAGAAGACATGTACTGGGGAGAACAACAGCTCGAACTCATCGACCTCATCGGCAAACAAAACTGGCTGCTCCAACAGCTCTAAACCCCTCAACAGCGCCAAACAGCGGGAACCATCAGCGAAGCGGACAGGACACAACTCCTTCCCAAATAAACGGCACCATTAACCCACGTCAACCGAAATTGGACAACCCGCCGCGAAACAAAAATCACAAAGATATCCGTTGCCCCGAGAACGAAAAACACTATAATAGAAAACACGTTTTAAAATCACGCGTAAAAATCAATAGTGGAAAGGAGATGCGCGATGCCGCCTCATGCTGCCGCGCAAAACACCAATGGAAAAGACAAAAAAAATCGTACCCGAGGGATGGTTCAAATGGGAACGCCCGGATATCGACTTCCCATTCTACAACGACGACGCCGTGCCTGACCAGCATGCTTGGCTGCTCATCGGCGCGTCACTGCTCGTGGCGGTGCTGCTCAACATCCTTCCGTTCTTCCCGGGAGACAAGACCATCATCAAGGTCATCATCGTCTTCCTGATTCCGTTGGCAGCGCTCCTGTTTGTCGCGCGCGGCGATATCGGCACGATCATCAAAAGGCCGCGCCTCGGGGACATCCCGCTGATCATCATCGTCGTGGTGCTCGAGATGGCCTTTTCCATCGCGATAGGCAAGCTCTTGCAAGTCATCGGCATGCCGGCCAGCTCAAACCCATTGATGGGAGAGACGATGAGCGCCTTGCGCATTGCCCTCGTCTTCGTGCAGCTATTCGGAGAAGAACTGTTCAAGACGAATATGCTGCTGGGTATCCTCTTGCTTATGTTCCGCAGGACAGGCGACCGCAAGAAGGCCGTCATCATCGCCACACTCCTCGCCCTGCTCGTCTTCGGGCTCGCGCACTACGCCGCCTACGGATCCATCCTGCAAATCCTGCTCATCCAGGGCCTGGGAAGCGTCATTTGCCAGTTCGCCTACCTCAAGACGAAGAACATGCTCGTGACGTATGTCGCCCACCTGATATTCGACTTAATCCCCATTGGGTTCATGATGCTCGCCCCGATGGCCGGCGCGCTGCTTTTATCGTAAGTGTTTGTATTTGCACTGTTCTTTCGTTTCATTTCAAGGACATGCATCCGCATAGAGGGCAGCTTGACAAGGTTGCCCTCTTCGAGACCGACAATTTCATTTCAAAGACACGCGCCCGCGTAGGGCGCAAAATAATAATCGTTAATCCGCAGACGCAAACGAACCGACATACCATCCGAAAATCACTTCACCATTTTCAAAGTTCAAAAAATCAGATTTCCAAAGAATCAATTTCAATATCAACGCGTGTCTATTCGCCATAAGAACAGACGTCAGCCCCATCCTTCCGCACATGATGGACGGGCGGCGAGCAAAAAACTTTTGTTTGACATTCCGTACACAACGTAATATAATTAGAACATATATAGATTCATTTAAGCTTTTGCGATTGAATCAAAAACAAAATATCGCGGTCTCAAAACCGGAATCGGGTGAAACTCCCGAACGATTCCGTCACTGTAAAGTCAGACACGGCTTTTAGGACCGATTACCGGGTCACGCGAATGGCATCAAGGTAATAACAGCGGCGCCCTGCGCTGGAAAAACAAAGACTGCCCGTCAGCATGGTCGACGGTCGGGTGGTTTTCCGAGGCGGGCTCTCCGCTTTATTATCCGTCTGCGCGCAGGCGGTTTTTTGGTTCCAAAATCAACGCGTTGAGGAAGGAACCCGACGATGTACTTTTCGGCATATTTTGATTCATCATTTCAGGAGGTTAGCTTAATGAAGAAAAGACTATTGTTTGCACTGTTGATTGCCATCGCGGCGATGCTCGCGCTGGCCGGCTGCGGGGGAGCCTCGTCCTCCGGCGGCAAAGGCGGCAATGTGACCATCGGCGTCACCAATATGATCGACAAAATCGATCCCACCGACGGCGGTGATCCCTGGTCCATCACATCCGACGGCATCAGCGAAACCATCTACATGCAAAACAAAGACGGCGAGCTGGTGTCCCATTTGGCCGACGACATCAAAATGAATCAGGATGGCACCTGGACTCTCACCTTAAAAGACGGTGTCAAATTTTCCGACGGCAGCGCCGTCGACGCCAAGGCCGTTGCCGATTGCATGAACGAAATCATGAAGAAAAACGAAAACGCCCAGGCTTCCGCCGGCGTGATCGAATTTACCGCTAAGGACGACAAAACCCTCACCCTCAAACCCGAGCGGAAAACGACGGTGATGAAATCCATCCTTTGCGAATGGACCAATGTCATCTACAAAAAAGACGGCGACAACTACGTGTTCACCGGTCCCTACAAAGTCAAAAGCCTTGAAGGCGGCTCCAAGCTTGAACTCGAACCCAACCAATACTATGACGACAACGCGTCCAAACGCCCCAACGTCACCCTCAAATGCTTCAAAGACACGTCCAGCATGCAGACGGCCTTTGAAAGCGGCGAAATCGACATGGCCTTCACCATCACCGCGGAAATGGCCAAAGATCTGCAAAACAAAGGGCACACCGTCAACAATTTCGATGCCGGCTATCAATATTTCGCGATGGTCAACACGGCAAACGGCGCCCTCAAAGACGCCAAAGTCCGCGAAGCCGTCAACGAAGCCATCGACCGTGACGCCATGGTCAAATCCCTCCAAGGCGGCCGCGTGGCCAACGGCTTCTTTGCCCAATATTACAGCTTCGCCGGCAACGTCGAGGAAAAATTCAATGCCGATGACGCCAAGGCCAAACTGGCCGAAGCGGGCTACAAAGACACCGACGGCGACAAATACCTCGACAAAGACGGCAAACCGCTGACCATCAAAATCGCCACCTATTCCTATCGTCCCGACCTGCCGGTGATCGCTCAGCTGGCGGTGTCCGATCTGGATAAAATCGGCATCAAAGCCGAAACCAGCATCGAAGACAACATCGACGACTACGCCGCCGAAAAGAAATACGATCTCATTTTCTACGCCCAGCACACGGCACCGACGGGAGAACCGGCCTACGCCCTCAACATGTTCTTCCGCTCCGACGGCTCCAAAAATACCATGGGCTACAGCGATAAGAGTATCGACGCCAAGCTTGACGAACTGGGCAAAATGGAAGTCGGCTCCGAACGAGACGAACTGGCCAAGACCATCCAATCCGATGTCCAAAAAGGCATGCCCGTCATGTATCTCATCGACCCCGAATGGCACATCGCCGTATCCGACAAGCTCAAAGACTACAAACCCTATTGCGGCGACTACTATATCGTCAATCCTGAGCTCGGCCTTTGATTTCACAAAACAGCGTCGCGTAAGCGGCGCTTTTTTTAAAAGCTATGAAAAAAATACTCACCTTCATCGGAAAGTGGCTGCTCATTTTCCTGGTGGCGTCGGTGGCGATCTTTCTTTTGGTCCGCATGATGCCGACGTCGCCGGTCAATCAATGGCTCAGCAGTTATAATCTGCCTCACACCGAGGAAAATATCGCCTACGTGACCGAACGGATGGGCCTGGACAAACCGCTCATCGTCCAATATTTGTCGTGGATGGGCAATTTTCTCCGCGGCGACTGGGGTTATTCCCTAGTTACCCATCTGTCCATCAAAGATCAGTTCATTCAACGGCTGCCCTATTCCGTCAGCATCGGGGTCTTCGGCATCCTCATCGCCGCGGCGGTCTCTTTCTTTCTGGGCTACAAAGCGGCTTTAAGGCCCGGCGGATTTGCCGACCGTTTCAGCTCGGCCCTGGCGATTTTCGCCCAATCCCTTCCGAGTTTTATCCTGTCGGTTTTCGTCATTTATTTTTTCTCGGTGCAATTCAAAGTGATGAAATTCTTCACCGGAAGCGGCGCCTACGCCCTCATCACGGCCATTCTCATCACGGCGCTCTATCAAATCGGCTCTTTGTCCCGGGTGGTCGCCAGCGCCTTTCGGGAAGAAATGGGAAAAAGCTATGTGCGTTTTTCCGTGTCCCGGGGATTTTCCAAGCAATACGTGCTGTTTCACCACGCGTGGCGGCCGGTGTTCTGCCGGTTGGTCTCGGCGGTGATCGCGGATTTCGCCTGGGTTTTCGGCGGCAGCACCGTGCTGGAATTCGCCTTCGCGATTCCCGGCATCAGTTATTTTCTCGTCGACAGCATGACGGCCAGTGACTACACCGTGCTGCAGACCTATATCCTCGTGGTGGTCATCTGGATGTTTATCGTGCATCTGGTCTTGAATGTCGTGCTGAATATTGTGGATGTCAGGAGGCGGAAATGAGTAAAAAACGCATCGTCTATTTCGTGATATTTATCCTCTTTGTGGCGTTTTTGCTGTTCGCGCCCCGGGGAAACATTTTGCAGACCGACGTCCTCAACACCTTCGCGGGAAGCTCCGCCGCTCATCCCCTCGGCACCGACAATATCGGCCGGGATGTGTATTCGCTGATTCTCGAAGGGGGCGTGCGCACCCTTGAAGTGGTCTTTCTGGCCACGGCCATTTCCTTTTTCGTCGGGACGACCCTCGGCATGATTTCCGCCTTTTCGGGGAAAACCGTGAGCAGCGTCATCCAATTTGTCGCCGACTTCACGCTGATTGTACCGTCCTTTATCGTCGCGATGGTCTTCTCGGCGCTGTTCGGTTTCAGTCCGATTTTGGCCGGGGTGGTCTTCGGCATCGGCAACATGGGGGACTATGTCAATCAGGCTTATCACCTGTCTTTGGTGCTCAAAAAACAGGCCTTCATCGACGCGGAAAAAGTGGTGGGCCTCGGCAGAGTCCGCATTTTGGTGTTCCATGTGGTGCCCAATATCTATAGGCAGCTTTTGGTCTTTCTGGGCAACAAAGCCGGCAACGTGGTCGTGCAGTATTCGGGGCTGGCCTTCATCGGCCTCGGGACGGACATCACCAACCCTGATTGGGGAACATTGCTCTATCAATACCGCAGCTATTTGTTCTCTCATCCGACCCTGGTCATCTATCCGGCGCTGGCGATTACGGCGGTGACGGTGTTTTTCCATTTTATGTTTGACAACCGCGACGCGGAAAGAGAGGCGGTGACGATTTATGACTGAGCGACAACCCGTCATCGAGATCAAGGATCTCAATCTTCACATCGCCCGCGGCAACCGGGATGTGCATATTTTAAAAAACATGAGCCACACCATTTATCCCGGGGAAATCTGGGGCATCGCCGGGGAATCGGGAGCCGGCAAAAGCATGACGATGTACGCCATGCTCTCCCTTTTGCCCGAAAGGCGGACGACCTTAACCGGAAACATCCGTTATCTGGAGCCCGACGGCACTTACACCGATTTGCTCACCATGCCCTTTCAAGAACGGGGCCGCTATTGCGCGAACAAAGTCTCGCTGATTTTGCAGGATTCCATCAACGCCCTCAATCCCTTTGAGTGCATCGAGACCCAGTGGACCGAGACCGTCTTGCTTCACCGGCCCGACGCCGACCGCGAGCGCATTCCCGGTCATATCGAGCGGCTCCTCAGGCGTTTCGGCATTCCCAGCGGAAAAACCGTGATGAAAAAATATCCCCATCAGCTCTCCGGCGGCCAAAGGCAGCGCATTGCCATCGCCATGGCCTTGGAGTCCGGCGCCGACATTCTGGTGGCCGACGAGCCGACGACGTCTTTGGACACCATCAATCAGCGCAAAATCATCGACTTTATCGTCGGGCTGTGCGAAAAAAATCATCTGACCATGCTCTACATCACCCACAATTTGGGGATCATTCAGGAAATCTGCACCCATGTGGCGGTGATGCGATACGGTGAGGTGATCGAGCGGGGGACCATCGACGAGGTGTTCGGCTCCCCCAAAGCCGATTACACCAAATCGCTGATCGCCGAAACCCTCAAGCTCAAAGGAGGTGACCCGAGATGAGCCAACCCAAAACCGACGCGCCGATCCTCCAAGCCGACAATCTCGTCAAAACCTTTCCGATCAGCGGAGCGTCGCTTTTCAAGAAAGACGTCTTTACTGCGGTGGATAACATTTCCTTTGACATCCGCCAAGGGGAAATGATGGGACTGCTCGGGGAGTCGGGCTGCGGCAAATCCACCACGGCGGGCATGATCATGGGACTGATTTCGCCCACCTCCGGCGAGATTCGTTATCAAGGCCGGGTGATTTCGGGACTCAAGGACAAAGCATATCGTCCGTACCGCCGAGACATTCAAATGGTGTTTCAAAATCCCTTTGACTGCCTGGACCCGGAGATCACCGTCGGACGCCTGCTGGCCGAACCCCTCACTGTGTGGGGCATCGGTGAGACCAAGGACGAGCGGAGCCGGCTCATCGCCGAGATGCTTGAGGCCTGCGGTCTGCCCGCCGATTGCGTGGGGAAAAAACCGCCGGAATTTTCCGGAGGACAGCTCCAGCGCATCGCCATCGCCAGAGCCCTGCTCGTTCGGCCGAAATTTCTGGTGGCCGACGAAATTGTCTCGGCTCTGGACGTGCCGGTTCAAAATCAGATTTTGGAGCTGCTCATGACGATGAAAGACAAAATGGGCCTGACCGTGTTGTTTATCACCCACGATTTGGCGGTCATTCGCCGCATTGCCGACCGGGTGATGGTGATGCGCGGCGGCAAGCTTTTGTCCATCGGCGAGACCCGGGCCGTGTTGGACACGCCGGAGGACGATTATATTCGGGAGCTGACCCAAAGCGCCTTTATTTTTCGAAAAACATAAGCTGCGCAGCCGCTCGTCGGTTCAGGGCGAACTGCCATGTCCCATGAGCGGGGCGCCTTGAACCGGCAAAAGGCTATGGAGCGCACGCTCCGACCGAAATGCCCGAAGGGCATTAAGTGAGCATCCAAATCTATGATTTGGTTCATGCGAACTTACCCCGCGAAGCGGGTGGAGAGGCGCGCGCGGCTTATGTTGAGCAGGTTGCTTGTTTATGCTCAAAACCGCCATGCACTCACGGCAGGCATCCCGTCACGCGGGGTCTGCCGTGTTTTTTTGCTTGAGTGGCAGCGCGGGAAAAACAGCCGGCGTTTGCGAGGAAAGCGCGTCCTTTTTTGACTTAAGATGACGGTGCGCCCGAAAGCAGATGAATTCTTAATCGTTCATTAATCCCTCCTAAAAATCAGAAGAAATCAAGAATACCATTATATAATCATGCCATCAACCGCGAATGGCAGCTCGCGCTATAAAATACTCCAAATCCTTAGAACGCGAGGTTAATCTGATGAAAAAGTTAATTCCTACCCTCATTGTTGCCGCGGTATTCGGCTTGATCATGTTTTTGGTGACGGGGTGCGCCGGCAAAAAGACGGAACCCGCGCCGTCTGCGAGCGCGGCGGAGCCGCAAAAACAGGAGACGGTCCAAATTGCGGCTGAGAATTTGAGCCTTGACGAGATGATCGCCAAATATGCTGGCAAATTCAAACAATATGATTTCACCGACGATAAGACCGGGCTGTCCATGTCCTACAATCTTTATCTGCCGGAGGGTTATGACGAAAGCAAAAGCTATCCGCTGGTAATGTTCATCGCCGATTCCAGTTCTGTCGGACGGGAGACCACAGCGCCCTTAACCCAAGGCTACGGCGGTCTCGTTTGGGCGTCGGACGCCGTGCAGAAAGCGGTGCCCTGCATTGTGGTGGTCCCCCAGTACAACGAAACGGTTTTGGATGATCACAGCGGCTACACCACAACCGGCTATGTGGACGCCACCAAAAATCTCATTGACAGCCTTTCCTCAAAATACGCGGTGGACAAAACCCGTATTTACGGCACCGGTCAATCCATGGGCTGCATGATTCATCTGGTGCTGTCGTCCAAGTATCCCGATTTGTACGCGGCCTGTATGTTTGTGGACGGCCAGTGGGATGTGTCGACCCTGACGCCTTTGACCGGTCAGAAATTCATCTATTTTGCCGCCCAGGGTGATCAGCGCGCCTATCAGGGCATGAGTGAGGTCAAAGCTATGTTTGACGGTCAAAACGCCGCTTACGGCAGTGCAGTGCTAAATGCCAAGGACAGCCGGGAGACCATCGACAGCGCCGCCAAAGCCGTCCTTGATGAAGGCAAAAACGCCAATTTCTTTGAATGGCAGGAAGGTTCCGTGATGCCCGATGGGCAAAGTGCCGGAGGCGGCATGGCCGGCGAGCACATGTACAGCTTTGATCACGCCTACAAGGTGACGACAGCCCTCTCGTGGATTTTATCCCAAAAAAAATAAAGCCGGCAACAAAATAGAATAAAGACAAAGCAGGCACGCCGTAACGGGGGTGCCTGCTTTTTAGATGTTTTTGAAATAAGAGGGCATAAAAACAGTTTATATTTCAAAAATCTGACGGTTTGTTGAAATAAGAGAATATTTATTGCTTCTTTATTTCAAAAAGTAGTTTACTTTCTGAAATAAGGGCTGTACAATAGAGGTGTTATTTCATTTAGGAGGGATTTTCTGTGGGCAGAGCAGGGGTATATGTCAAAAATCTGAGCGGTGAAGCAATGTATCAGTCCTTTCGACCGGCGGCATTGCCTCCGATTCCCGCGTTGAATTTAGACAGTCATATGATCAAAAAGCTGGTGGAAGCCAATCGAAATTTGGTAAAGCTTGATACAGCGGCAAAACTCATACCAAACGCCGAATTGTTCATTTCCATGTATGTCAGAAAAGAAGCCCTTATTTCATCTCAGATCGAAGGAACGCAATGTACTCTCGATGATGTATTGGATCCTCAAATCGATAAGAACTCGAATCTTGATGTCGGTGACGTGATTAATTATGTCAATGCTTGTCAATACGCCATCAATCGGTTGGATCAATTGCCATTATGCAATCGGCTTTTAAGAGAAATTCACAAGGAATTGCTTTCCGGCGTGAGAGGTAGGGAAAAAAATCCAGGTGAGTTCCGAAGGTCTCAAAATTGGATCGGTCCTGCAAACTGCGCGTTAAAAGACGCGCGATATATTCCGCCGAATGTGGATGATATGCTTATCGCGATGGGCGAGCTTGAAAAATATATGAATGAGGGTGATGATTTTGATCCGTTAATCAGAAACGCGTTAATTCATTATCAGTTTGAGACCATACACCCCTTCCTTGACGGAAACGGAAGGGTAGGGAGATTGTTGATTTTGCTCTATCTTTTGGATCAAAACTATCTATCTAAGCCGATTATTTATGTTTCGTATTTTTTAAAAAAGAATCAAATCGAGTATTACGACAGAATGTCCGAGGTGAGAAGAAGCGGTAATTACGAACAATGGATAACGTTTTTTTTGGAGGCTGTGTCGGCAGCGGCAGAAGATTCGCTGGAAACGATCGAAAAACTGGATGCGCTGCATCAAAAAAATGTGAAGCGACTGCCGGTGTCCGGACGAAAAAACGACAATGTGAGACGCTTGTTTGATTACATCGAGCAATACCCGATTATCGATATCAAAAAGCCGGCCTCCGATTTAGATTTGAGTTATAACACGATTTCCAACAATGTGAGGAAATTGATCCGGGCCGACATATTAAAAGAAACGACCAACGCTTCAAGAAACAGGGTCTTTTGCTATGAGGAATACCTGAGTATTTTGCGAAAAGATACCTAAGATTTTGCTCTGCCTGTTCTGTAAGCGGATAACATGATGATCATGCGGTCAAATGATAACCATCAAAGGAGAAATCAATGCTCACCCCCATCAGGCAGCATCTGATGACTGTCAAAGACGATGAATACGCGGCCTTTCACCGAAGGCTCATTCCGACGGTGGACCCTAAGACGGTCCTCGGCGTCCGGGCGCCCAAACTCAAACAATACGCGAAAACACTGATTGACACAGCGGAAGGTCAACAATTTCTCACGGATTTACCGCATCGTTATTACGACGAGTACGTACTGCACGGCTATATGCTTGGCAGAATCAAGGATTTTGATGAGTGTCTCGCCGCGGTTGAGATTTTTTGCCGTATGTTGACAACTGGGCGGTTTGCGACAGCTTAAGTCCCGCCGTATTTAAAAGGCAGGCGGAAAAGTTGTTGCACGCCATTGACCGGTGGCTCGCGAGCGAGCGGCCGTACACGGTTCGCTTCGGGATCAAATGTCTGATGAATTATTTTTTGGACGAGCGGTTTAAGATTGATTACGCCGACAAAGTCGCCGCCGTGAAGTCCGAGGAATATTATGTCAATATGATGATCGCGTGGTATTTCGCCACAGCTCTGGCCAAACAATATGACGCCGTGCTTCCGTATTTTAGAGACAAAAAATTAGCGCCTTGGATTCACAACAAAGCCATCCAAAAGGCACGGGAGAGCAGACGGGTGGATGACGGGGCCAAGGCCTATCTCAAAACCCTGAAGAGAGTGGAGCGTCCCGGTAAATGAAAAATTTACGACATAGGGGGAATTGTCCGCATCACCTTGATTGTAAGCGTTTTTTGTTATATGATTAAATAGTTAAATCATGTTCATTTTACAGTTGCATCAACGAAAGGAGTCAATCATGTTTCAGACGCCGCATACCCTCACCGAGGGCGAAAAAAGATGTCTTGAAGATTATTACAAGACCCGAAGTCAAAAGCCCCGGAAAAACTTAATCCGCCTCGTCAGACGCATCAATATGCTCAATCCACTGCCTGATGAAAATTCCTGGGAATACATCTTCTTTGACAGACAGCTCAATGACGCGCAGGTTGATTTCGCGCTGAAAATGAAGCTCCGTCATGCCTACACCATCAGCGAGCTTGCCAAAATCGAAAAAATGCCCGTGGCCAAAACGGCGCGCATGGCCTATGACCTTTGCAAAATTGGCCTTTTGGAATACTGCAACGCCCCCGGCGAGGAAGACAAGGTGCAGATGCCGGTTTTCGCCCCGGGATCCATGGAAAACACCTGCATGACCAAAGAGCGCACCGACCGCTATCCCGAAATGGCCCCGGCTTTCCTCAATTACGTTCTGGATTTGCAAAAGAAAATCAGCGGGGCCACCTTTATGGGCGCCGCGCTGATGCGCGCGATTCCCGTGGAACGGGCCATCGAAGGCAACATGCGCAAAGTGAAATACGAAGAGGTATCCTATTGGCTGGATAAAGCCGGGGAGAGCATCGGCATCGCCCAATGCGAATGCCGGAAGCTTCGCCGGATGGTCGGGGAAGGCACCGCCGATCTGGAAGGGGAATGGTGCATGAATCTGGGCAACTATGCCGAGAGTCTCATTCGCGTGGGCAAGGCCCGCCGCATCAGCAGACAAGAGGCCGAGGACATTTTGCGCCGCGCCGAAGAGTTGGGCTATGTCCATCAGCTTTCCAACATTGACGGTCCGGATTTTTCCCTGTTCATCTGCAACTGTCCCTGGGACACCTGCATGGCCTTAAGAACCAGCTGGTACACCAACTCGCCGGATTTGTCCAAATCCAACTACACGGCCAAGGTCGATGCCAATAACTGCGTGGCCTGCGGCGGCTGCGTGGAGGTTTGTCCCCAAAACGCGGTCAAGCTCGGGCAAAAGCTTTGCCAAAAGGATCCCGTGGAAGTGAAGAGCGCCGAGGTTGCCTCGGATTACGTCTTTATGCCGCCTTCCAAATGGAACGGCGCGGATTTCCTAACCGAGCGGGACAATGTGGTTCCCGAAACGGGAACGGCGCCGTGCAAGACCGATTGCCCCGCCCATATTGCCGTTCAGGGCTATCTCAAAAAAGCCGGCGAAGGCAAATATATGGAGGCCTTAAAACTCATCAAAAAAGAAAATCCATTTCCCGCGATGTGCGGCCGGGTTTGCGCCAGATTTTGCGAACAGGTCTGCACCCGGGGCGAGATTGATGAGCCCGTGGCCATCGACGAAGTGAAAAAATTTATTGCCGACTTCGAATTAAAATCAGAAAATCGTTACGTTCCCGAAAAACGCTTTACCGAAGGACACAAAATCGCCGTCATCGGCTCCGGCCCCGCGGGACTCTCCGCGGCCTATTATCTGGCCATTTGGGGCCATAACGTGACGGTCTTTGAAAAGGAATCCCGTCCCGGGGGCATGATGACCTTCGGCATGCCGGAATTCCGTCTGGACCGCGCCGTCGTCGAAGCGGAAATCGACGTGATCCGCATGCTCGGCGTCGAGATCAAATGCGGCGTTGAGGTGGGCAAAGATATCACGTTGAACGAATTGAGAAAACAAGGATACAAAGGCTTCTATCTGGCCATCGGCGCCCAGGGCGGCAGAGCCCTTGGTGTACCGGGAGAAGACAGCGACGGTGTGATTTCCGGCATTGATTTTCTCCGTGACGTCTCCTTTAAGCGCATGGATAAGTTTTCCGGCAATGTCGTTGTGGTCGGCGGCGGCAATGTGGCCGTCGACGTGGCGCGTACCGCCGCGCGTTTCGGCGCCGAACAGGTGACCATGCTTTGCCTTGAAAAGCGGGAGGCCATGCCGGCGGCGGAAGATGAAATCGCCGAAGCCGAACAGGAAGGGATCAAACTCCGCTGCGGATGGGGTCCCAAGGAAATTCTCGCCGAAGACGGAAAAGTCAAAGGCGTCATCTTCAAAAAATGCACGGCTGTCACCGATGAAACCGGCCGGTTTAACCCGACCTACGACGAGGCGGACACCATGACGCTGGAAGCCGATTACGTTTTGTCCGCCATCGGTCAGTCCATCGAATGGGGCGGTCTTTTGGACGGCTCCAAAGTGGAACTCAACCGCAACCGCACAGCCAAAGCGGACAGCTGGACCTATCAGACCGCCGAGCCCGATTGCTTTGTCGGCGGCGACGCCTACACGGGTCCGAGCTTTGCCATTTACGCCATCGCGGCGGGCAAAGAGGCGGCGGAATCCCTGCACCGTTATGTGTGGGAAGGCCACAGCCTGACCCTCGGCCGCGTCAAACGCGATAACTATCACTTCATTGATAAAGACAATCTGGTCATCGCGAGCTATGATCACAGCGCGCGTCAGGTGCCCGGCATCGATCAGTCCAAAATCAAGTCCTTCAGTGATGAGCGCCTGACCTTTACCGAAGCGCAGGTGAAAGCTGAATGCGCCCGGTGCTTAAGCTGCGGCGCGGCGAAGGTTGATCCCAAAATCTGCATCGGCTGCGGCCTGTGTACCCTGCGCTGCGAGTTTGACGCCATTTCGCTGGACAGAACTGCCGATGTCTGGGGCGTTCCCTATGAACAGCTCGTCGGCAAAGTCGTCAAGGAGGAAGTGAAGAAAATCGGCAGAATCCTCCTTCGGAAAGCCGAAGCGTAGGGCGCCATGCACGAAATCAGCGTTTTGAAACAGGCCGTCGATCTGGCCGAGCAAACAGCGATGGATAACGGCGTCACGCGCATCGCGTACATCACCTTGGAAGTGGGGGAGCTGACCGGCTATTTGCCGGTCTTCTTCCACAAATATTTTCCCGTCGTCACCGAGAATAAGCCCATCTTTGAAGGGACGGAGCTGCACATCATCAGCGATGCCGGTGAGGCGCTGTGCAAGGATTGCGAGGCGATGTATAACGTGATGCGCTGCGAAGGGGTGTGCCCCGTTTGCGGCTCGCGCCGGAAGGAAATTTTGGGCGGACAGGATTTTTTGCTTAAAGAAATCGGCATATGCCCCGAGGGGATGAATAATGAATAATGAATAATTCTGGTGGAAACTCAGCCGAGCTGAGTTTCTGTTCCGGCTTTTGGGTCCGGCTTCGAGGGCGATGCGCTCAGCAAGTTTATTTCCAATTTGAAATCCGGCTCGCCGGATTTCTTCCCCAATCATTAATCATTCATCATTCATCGGGAAGGAAGCTCTGCCGGCAGTTTATTTATTCATATCACAGGAATGAACCATGAAAGATATTCAAATTTTAGATTTGAAAAAAACCATCTTAAAAGACAACGATGCGGATGCCGAAAAGCTTCGTCGGGAGCTTGACGCGATCGGCACGGTTTATCTTAATGTCATGTCCTCGCCGGGGTCGGGCAAGACCTCGACGATTTTACAAATGGTCAAATTGCTTAAGACAAACTACCGCGTCGGCGTGCTGCAGGCGGACATTGACGGGGACACCGACACCCGAACAATGCTTGACGCCGGGATTCCCGCGATTCAGCTTCACACCGGCGGCATGTGTCATTTGGACGCCCAAATGAGCCGGGACAGCCTTACGGCCATCGGCGCCAAGGATTTTGACCTCATCATGTTGGAAAATGTGGGCAATCTGGTGTGCCCGGCGGAATTTGATACCGGCGCCCACAAAAATCTGGTCATCCTCTCGGTGCCCGAAGGGGATGACAAGCCCCTTAAATATCCTTTGATGTTTGAGAAGGCCGACGCGGTGTGCGTGAGTAAAATCGACGCTATGCCCGCCTTTGATTTTGATATGGCGCGCTTCAAAGAACATGTGGCTCTGCGGACGGCGGCGCCGGTGTTTTTCGTGTCGGCGCGCACCGGAGAAGGGATTCGCGCCCTTTGCGATTGGCTGGTGAAACAAATGCAAACCAAGGAGTATGGACATGGCTAACATAAAAGTCATTGACGTGAATGTCGGCGTGACGGCGGAAAACGATCGTCTGGCCGACGCTATCAGACGCCGCAATCTAGACAATCACACCGCGCTTTTCAATATGATGGCCTCTCCCGGATCCGGCAAGACCACGTTGCTGCTTGCCATTGCCGAGACATTGCGCGAGGATTTTGCCATCGGCGTGATGGAAGCGGATATTGAGGCAACGGTGGATGCCGAAGCCATGGCCGCGGCGGGCCTTAGAACGATGCAGGTCCACACCGGCGGCGAGTGCGCCATGGACGCCGCCATGACGGCGAAAGCGCTGGATGAATTTGACGGGGATGATCTCGACATCATCTTTTTGGAGAACGTGGGAAATCTGGTGTGCCCGGCGGAGCAGGACACCGGAGCGTCGCGCAATGTAGCCATTTTGTCGATTCCCGAGGGGGATGACAAACCCCTGAAATATCCGCTGATGTTTGAGATTTGCGACGCGGTGATCGTCAGTAAAATCGATACCCGAATGTATTTTGATTTTGATGATGACGCTTTCCGCGAGCGGGTGAGCGAGCTTAATCCCGACTGCGAGCTCTTTTTCCTTTCAGCTAAAACCGGGGAAGGGGTTGACGCCTTTTGTGATTGGGTGAAAGCGCAGACGTTGATGGTGAAAAAGGCGTGAATTATCAATCATGAATCATGCAGATAAAAAATCCGGCTTTGCCGGATTTTTTGCTGTATGCTGTCTGATGCTTTTCGCTATTCTTTGACATTTTCCATGAGGTATGATTGCGGTCAAACAGATCTTGCTGAGCTTTATTTGCGATGCGTGACCGCCAATGTCATCAGACGCAATTTTTTTCTGTTGTCATGGAATGTGATAGCAGAAAAGTTGTTTTTTGCAAAATAATTCAATTAAAGGCATCATACCGTTTAAGTACAAAAAAAGGCCATCATTCTTTATATTTTTTCTCGACAACTGCAATTTTTTAAGATAAAATAAACATCTAATAGTTTTAAATAATTTTAAACGTATTTTGGGAAAAGAAATGAGAACAAACAGCTGCGGCCTCAGACAATCAAATTGATCATCATGTGATTTTAAAATAGTTGGTGTTGTGATGAGAAGCGTTTTATTGGTTATTTTGATTTTTTTCGTGATGGTTCTCGCGATATGTTCGGTGGTGGCTTTTCGCAGTCGCAAACTCGAAAATAAAGCGTTGAGCTTTTTGTTGTTCGCGCTGATCCCGCCGATTTTGGGCAATATCATCGTCATTGGCTCAACCAAGTCCAACATTGCCGAAATCGGATATTACATTTATTTTATCGGCATGGACCTGACGATGCTCGCCCTTGCCAATTTTACATTTCAATATTGTCAACTCAAGTCGAAGGGCGGTAAGGCGTATTTTTTCATCATCCGCTTGTTGATGCTCATCGATGTGGTTTCTTACGCCTTTAATCCCGTTTTTCATCATATGTTCGCGACCAGGCTCACCATGGTAGACGGCCTGCGCTATCTCACCTTTGTTCCGTTTTTTGGTCAGACCTGCCACCGGTTGCTGGATTATTCGGTGTTTTTGTCAGCGATTTTGATTTTTTTCTATAAAGTCGTCAAGGCACCGACGATTTACGCCGAGCGTTACACGGTGATTCTCCTTTCCATGCTTTTCGGCGGCGCTTGGCAGACCTTTTATATTTTTTCCAGAACTCCCCTTGACTTTTCGATGATCGGCTTTGCTGTTTTCGGTTTGCTGACATTTTATTTCACGCTGTATTACAGGCCTTTGCGGCTCCTTGACAAGATGTTGGCGGATTACGCCTCGCAAAAGAGCGAAGCGCTGTATTTTTTCAGCGGGTTTAATGAATGCATCTGGGCCAATGAGTCGGGTCTCGATTTTTTGAACATCACCAACAAGGATTTCTCATTGGTGCCCGCCAAGTTGCGAGAGACTTTCGGGGAAGTGCAGCGCAGGCGGGGCGATTGGCAGGTTCAGGAGACCATCACCCAAAACGGAAAAACCCGGTATTTTATCCAGGAAAAGCACCTTGTCACCGACAAGAAGGGCGCCATCATCGGCTCGCTGTTTAGCGTGCGCGATAACACCGAGGATCAACTGGCCCTCAAACGGGAGGTGTATAAAGCGTCTCACGATCCTTTGACGGGGATTTACAACAGCATGCGGCTGATGGAGCGCATTCGCGAAAGGTTAGATGATAATCCCGACACGGCATACACCGTCGTGTTTCTGGATGTGGATCATTTTAAACTCATCAATGATGTGTACGGCCGGGATGTCGGCGATGACATGCTGCGTCTCATCGCAGCGAGGCTTCCCCTTTGTGTGGGACCCGACGGGCTGTATGGCAGAATTGCCGCCGATTCATTCGGGATGTGTTTGCCCTCGGCGGATTTTGACGAAGATGTTTTAAAAGAAAAATTTTCAGATATTGTGGTGGATAAGGGCACCCTTGTTCAAAAGCTGGTCGTGCATCTTGGGGTGTACGACGTGGAAGAGCGGGATTTGGAGGTCTCGGTGATGCTCGACCGCGCGCACATGGCCCTGCAGACCATCAAGCACGACCGTCACGCCAGCGTTGCGCATTATGACAACGCCATGCGGGACAACACCCTGTGGGGGCAGACGATTTCCTCCGAGGTGCATGAGGCCATTGAGACCGGGCAGATTCGCCCGTATCTACAGCCCATCACCGACAGCGCGGGCAGGCTCATCGGCGCCGAAGCGCTGGTGCGCTGGATTCATCCGGTTCATGGATTTTTGCCGCCTTATCGGTTCATTCCCATTTTTGAGCAAAACGGACTCATCGCCGACGTGGACCGGCATATTTGGCGATGTGCCTGCGAGCTTTTGAAGGAATGGCAGGCCAAGGGCTATGACCAATTTATCTCCATTAATATTTCGCCCAACGATTTTTATTTTATGGATATAGAAGCCGTTTTGAACGACTTGGTGAAGACTTACGGCATTCAGCCGGAGAAGCTTCGGGTGGAGATCACGGAGACGGTGATGATGACCGACGCCGACCACCGGATGGGGATGCTCTCTCGTTTGAGACAGGCCGGTTTTATCATCGAAATGGACGATTTCGGCAGCGGCTATTCGTCGCTCAATCTGCTCAATGATATGCCGGTGGATGTGCTCAAGATCGACATGGGCTTTTTGCACAAGAAGAAAAACATTACACGCTCTGAGGTGATTTTGCGCCATACAATCAACATGGCCAAGGACTTGGGTATTGTGTCCCTCACCGAAGGGGTGGAGACAGCATCCCAGTTTGAAATGCTTTCGGGGATGGGCTGTGAGCTCTTCCAGGGCTATTATTTCTCAAAACCGATTTCCGTGGAGGATTTTTACGCCTTTTGCCGGGAACGCGGCGTGATGATGGATGAGAAATGATTAACAATCAATCAAAAGAAACTCAGACAATGTCGGGTTTCTTTTTTTGATTGTGTTATCCTTTGTTTTCAACAGAAAACATTCTTTTGATTTGCGGTCAGCTCATTAAAAACGAAAAAGAACAGCCGAAGCTGTTCTTTGTGTTCAAATGATTGACCGTTTGTTTATTTTGAGTTGGTCGGCTCGCCGGGATTGACCGCATTGGGTTCGGTGGAAGAAAAGCGGAGGGCTTCCAAGCGAAGAGCCATGCCGCGGGCACCGGCGAAAGAGTTGTTTTGGACATAACCCTGCCAACCATAATTTTGTAAATGTGGAGCATATTGAAAGCCTTTGATGTACTCGCCATTCGCATCTCGAATACCGATGCATATGGCTTCAAGGCGTTGGGCTTTCCCTGTGGTGCCAAATTGATAAGCGGCATAACCTTCGGGGATGGCATAATCCGCGGCGGTTTCTATCTTATTGACAGCCATATCGCCTCTGTTTTGGACATGAGCGAAACCATCGATGGTGTAATTTTCGGGGACCATGATGACAATCGCTTCAACCCGAAGTCCTTGGCCGGTGGTGCCCACATCGACCGATTGACCCGCTTTGAGATGCGTTGGGGTTTTGTCCCAACTTTTGTTTTGCACATGAGCGGCAAAATAGATGTCCGGCATGTTGCCCGAAGTCCATTTGGCGTAGAGGGTGATGTCCTTGGTGACGGGGGTGTCAAAATCATAGGCGTTTTTGCAGGCGGCATCAACGTACCAGCCGTCGAAGGTAAAGCCCATTTCGGTGGGATCGTCAGGCTTGAGGGCTTTTTCGCCGTCTTTGACCTTTTGCGCTTCCGGCGCCGTGCCGTGATCGCCCGCGTCAAAACTTACTGTGTGCGTATTGGGGTCGCCTTCGGTCCATTTGGCGTAAAGGGTGATGTTTCGGGTGACGGGAGAGGCGAAATCATAGGCTTGGGTACAGGCGGCATCACGGAACCAGCCGCCGAAGGTGAAGCCTGACGCGATGGGATCAACGGGCTTGCGGACTCGTCCTCCCTCTGTGACGGTCTGGGCGGCGGGCGCCGTGCCATGGTCGCCCACGTTAAAGGTCACAGTGTGTGTCGCGCTTTGTTTTTGTCTGAAGGAATAGGTGAAGGTTTTGTTGCCGCCTATTGTCGCCGTTGCGGGATTGGTATCCCAGGCGCCGCCGGTGTAGCCCGAGTCGGCTTTCATGCCCGTGGGGACATGGACCGGGTTTTCCCCGGGTTTAACGCCTTCTTGTTTGTCCGCGGTGGAGCCGTCAGCCCAGGTGCCGTGGACGACTTTGTAGGTCACGGTGTGAACTTCTTCGCCGCATCCCGGGCATTTGCCGTCCGCGCCGGGGGTGTGGGTGACCGGAACAGAGATTCTAAAATAATTATCCACATAATTTTTGCCAAAATCTATGAGGGTTCCGCCATGGACGGTCACCGCGCTTGCCGGATTAGCCGGCAGGAAATAGCCCCAGTCGGCGCTCAGATAACCGGTTGCCGTGTAGGAATGGCCGCCGGTCATTGTCAAAGATTGCCCCACGCTTTGGACGCCATATTCGCTCAAATCCCAGTCGTTGTAAAAGAGATTATAGTTTTCAAAATGGCAATTGCCTTCAACACTCAGTTGCGGACTCGGTTGCGCCCAAACATAGGACCCGGTCTTATATTCCATTTTTACTTCGGTACCGCAGGCCGGCGGCGTCACGGTCATGACCACATCGGTGAGAGGCTTGGCCCACAGGGCATAGAAGGTGATGCCGTCTTTGAGATGGGCAATGTGTAGTAGTCTTGCTCTTCTTTGTCGCGTTCGTTTTGATTGCTGTAATGATCTCGCGGATACAGCGCGATGTCTCTCATGTATCTCACGCCGCCGTCTGTCAGATTGTCGATTTGTGGAGTATATGAAGTAAAAAAGTTATATGCGTTTCCGGCGGTTTTATCAACCTCATCTTCATTGTATTGAAAAGACACAACGGCGCCATTATCCTCGAAGCCGCTAACGTCACCAAAATACCTTTGAACAAAATTTTCATGCCCTTTTCCGAAATCCACATAGACCATATTGACTTTGTCGAACACCGCGGAGAGGGTTACGTCCGCGCCGGGCATGTCAAAGCTGTAGGTTCCGCCGTCAGAGCTGGTGTTGATGGTGACGGGACTGCCGCCCGCCGGAGTATAGCTCAAGGATTTGAGCACATAGCCATCGTCCGGGATGGCGTTCACCTCGACAGTGTTGCCTTGGTGGGCGGTAATCGGATGGACGGCAACAGTGCCGCCGGTAATGCCGGGATCCACATTGACGTTGTAGACGGACGGCTCGGGATCAGTTCCGGGCCAGACCATGGCGCAGACTTCAGCACCTCCACTGTAGCTAGGCTTCGTTATCACGCCGCTGGCACCCGTGACCTCCACAGAGGTTCCCTTCGCCCAAGTAGAATCATCACCGGAGAAATAATAACCGAATTTCGCGGTGAGATAAATTCTCGCGTAGCAGTTTTGGCCGGACTCAATCTTGCCTGTAAAGAATTGTGTATAGCTGCTGTTCATCCAGCTTCTGCCGGGGTTTGTACTAAGGGTCGCGTTGCCGATGACTGTGGCTTCAACTTCCGGGTTTGTTCGTTCTGTTGCTGCACCTTTATCAACAACCGTTACTTCCGTGCCGATAGCCGGCGGCGTGATGGCGACGGACACAGGCCCCACCGGCTTTGCCCACAGGGCATAGAAGGTGACACCTTCATCCGGTATTATTTGACTATCGTATTGTGATAGCTCATCTAGCAAAGCGTCCCGACTTGAATAGGCACTTATATTCTGTAGCGCAATTCCATCATCCAACAGATATTCATCGTTGTCAACTCGGTCAATTATATACATGATTTTGTCAATGAAAATTCCGCGGACTTGCCTATAAGTGCTTCCTTGTTCTGCGTTGAAAGTTAGCTTTGTGCCATTCACCGTTGCGCCACTCTGGATATTAATGAATTTCTGAGCGAAATCACCATGACCTTCGCCAAACTCGATGGTGACGGGAACAGTCTGATTGTCTTCCATCGTTTTAACGGTGACGGCGTGCTTGGCCTCGGGATTTGTTTCCGCGGCGGCGCTCAAGGGCACCAACACGAGCATCATCATCAGGGTTATCAACATGATCAAATTTCTTTTCTTCATGGGTGAAGCCTCCTTATTAGAATGGCTAACCCGGAGAGGTCTTTCCAAGAATGAAACGTTACGCTCCGAGCCTTCGGCGCAGCTTTGAAAAATTTCTCAATGCACCTTATTTCATACAAAATTGCCTTTTTAGAATAGCGCAAAAATCGCGAAATGACAAGGAATCTTAATCACGCGTCATAGATTATCGATGAATGAATGATAAAAAGATTGGATGATAAGAGACGATTCACAAAATGAATCATAATAGGTTTTTGAGAAGGTTATGGACACATAAATGATTTTGATTTAATAGATTAAATTGTTTTGAAAAGAACTAAAAACGATGCTTCGTCATCGGCAAAAATGACATCTGTTATCGCGCAGGTGTTGCTTGGTTTAAAGGACCATGGATTTGGAAGGAAGATTAAAATGATGGCGTTTTTTTGACTATGCCGGATAATATATCAATTTGAATTTGCTTTTTTAGTCAAAAATTTGTTAGAATGAAACATAATAATCCCTGATTATTCATGAGGAATTGAAATTCCTTATAAACACGGGAAAAACAGACAATATTGCTATCACCAAAAAGATGAATAGAAAAAGACCTCAATTTTTTGGTAAAATATAAGTGCAAACAACACCAAAAGAAAGAGGTCTCTTGATGAAT
>JAFRBB010000016.1 GCA_017405085.1 Eubacteriaceae bacterium | reverse complement strand
CGTGCACCTCATGCCCTTCGGGCATTTCGGTCGGGCGTGCGCCCTATAGCTTTTCGCCGGTTCACGTTGCCCCGCTCATGCAAGCATGGCGGTTCGCCCTGAACCATCGAAAAACTGCACGGCTTACTTTTACGAAAATCACAGATTTGGATGCTCACTTATAGATTAGGGGAGGTGGCTCGCGAAGCGAGACGTAACTGACGTCCCAAGAACACGAGCGAAAGCGAGTGTGAGAAGGTGAATTTCGGCAAAGCCGAAAGAGAGGCCGGCCTGGGCCGTTGGCTGACGGAAGCTATCCGTAGCGTAGCGGAGTGTGAAGGGTTCTTCCTCGAAAGGCTAACGGCATTTATCTCTTTATCGATTGACAACGGGTTCTTTGATTCTTTTGTTTTTTGAGGGTGTTTGACCAATAAAAAAGGACGCCACATTTTGTAGCGGCCTGATGAGCGTGACAGGGCGTGTCATTTTTTTCAAATCTCTGACGCGTTGTTTTGTGTCAATAGAAATTCTGACATTGTCACAATTTTTGGCGTGTCTATATCCAACACAAGAAAATCTTTATCGCCGGTGATAAAGACATCGACATTTTCCATAATGGCAGTGGCAAGAATCGGCGAATCTTTTTGACCGCGAACGGATGGGAAGTCATAAAAATTGATATTGTTTGGCGTGTGCACCAGCTCAAAGGGTAGCTGGATAAAGAAAAATTCAAGGGCCGCTTTTTTCGATGGGAATTTTCGATCGGTGACCAATCGAAGCTCATCAATGACATCATCGCACAGGCATATGTGGTGGTGATCTGCCAATGCGTCAACCAGTTCCCGTGTTTGCTGCGTTGGAAAAAATATCGCGGATACGAGAATATTGGTGTCTAACATCACTTTCATTAATATCCCCGAACCTCTTTTCTGATTTCTTCCATATAAGCTTGCATGTCGGCTTCGGTTGTAAATCCGGCTTCCTCGGCTTGACCGGCAAAGGCTTGATTGGCATTTTCAAAGGCTGCGCGTGTCGCGTTGTCGAAATAGTATTTTCCGTTATCTTCTTGAATGATTATTTTATCGCCGGTTTTAAGTTTTAGGGCTTTGAGAATGGCCGGAGGAAGGGTGATTTGTCCTTTGCTTGATAATTTTGCCACTTCCATGATGGTTCTCCTTTTCATTTAATCTCCGTTTGTCTTTTTATTATACCATGTTGTGTCAATATGAACCATATTCTTGGATGAATGATTAATCGTTAATAATGAATAATTAATAATTCAGGTAAAAACTCGATTTATCGAGTTTTTACCTGAATTGTTTTTGGAATCTGGTGTTTTTTCTGGCGGCGCTTTTTTTTCCGCGGATGAAGAAGAAAAAATGAGACAAAAAAATCCGGCTTCGGTCGGGTTTTATATTTTTTTTGCAACGCAAAAAACGTTTCTTCCCCGAAGAGAAGAGGCCTTTGGCTTTTGATTTAAAGTTTGTTCAACAGATCATGGTGTCCGACATCTAGGAGAAGGATTAATCGGTAACCCTCATAAAACCAGATGATCCTGATGTCCATGTTGACGCTGCATTCAAACAGATCCGCAGTCCCGCGGATTCGTTTTGAACGTAAAGATGGATGCAGTGGATTTTTTGAAAGCTGTTCTACCTTAGATTTGGTTTGCTTTTTTTCGAGGTCGGTCAGTTTTCAATCGTGTTTTTTGAATCGCTTGGTGTATGAAATGCGATAGGCCATTTATTTCTCCAGTGAATCGAAGAGGGCGTCGACGTTGTCGAATACCGGATGTTCACCGGCCGCGATTTTGGCTTTGATGTCATTGACTTCTTGCTTGAGGTCATTGATGGTTTTGGTGGGATAAACGGCCATTGGCAGCAGCATGATCGCGCCGTCTTTTTCGATGACATCGAGCCGATCCCCTTCGGAAAGCCCCAGTTTTGTCACGATTTCACTGGGTAAGGTGATTTGTGATCTTTTTCTGATGGTTGCGATCATGTCAGCACCTCCATTTTATGAATTTATGATTTTCTGATTTTCTGATTCAAGTATAGCATCATTTTTGGGGATGGACAAGGGAAAAAGCAGTTCTTTGAGGAACGCAATGCGTGTGACGCTCGGTTTTGTTGAGGGGCGCCATGTGCGTGACACGCGTTATCTTGCCGCGAGGGAGGGAAGTGGTTTCTTCGGCGGATTAATAATGAATAATGAATAATTTTGGTGGAAATCCGGCGAGCCGGATTTCTATTTTGTTTTTTGGGCCGGGCTTTGAGGTCTTTGTGCTTTGTGAGCTTTTTGGCTGTCTTTTTTTGGGCAGTTTTCTCGCTGTGCTCGAAAACATCCGCTCGGAACGGCTGTTCCTCGCTTAAGTGAGCATCCAAATCTTTGATTTGGTCTATGCGAACTTATCGAGCGAAGCGGGTGGACAAGCGCCCCTCGTGCCCCAGGGCAGCCTCTCTGCCGGCTCGCCTAAAAGGTGGCGATCCGGCATTCACCTTCTCTCGCTCGGGGCTTACCCTCTCCCAGGGAGGGAGCCTTTTTGCTTCGCAGTTAGCTCATCTCAATTTGAAACTCGGCTAGGCCGAGTTTCTTCCAGAATCATTAATCATTCATTATTAATCATTAATCCCCTCCTCAGCCTTCTTCCGGCATCAAAAAGCCACCAATCAAAAAACAAGCAGTCCGTTTTTGACAAATCCGGAGGGAGCCTTTTTGTCGCGTTGTCATGGGGTTGACCGAATTTTGTGGTCTCAAAACCGGTTCTCCCGCATCATAAAATCCATCATGTTGACATGGTTGATGCCGGATCTTTGTTGAAGCAGATAATCGGTCGTGACGACATATTTCGGATAATTATCCGAAATACGTTCCAAAGGCCGATACTCCCGGTCTTCGGTTTCCTTGCTTGGCGCGATGGTATAGGCGACTTGTACATAGGCATAGCGCATCGTGGGATCTCGCATGATAAAATCGCATTCCAGTTTGCCGATTCGTCCGATGCTCACGGCGCTGCCCATGCTTCTCGCGTAAAGATAAATGATGTTTTCCAGAACCGGCCCGTCATTGATTCGGTTGTCGGTGTTTAGCGTGAAATAGAAGCTTAAATCCGACAGGTAGTATTTTTTTTCTCCCGCAATGGATTTGCGGGATTTCATGTCAAATCGATCGCATTCATATAGGACTTGGGCATCAACCAGTGCCCGGATGTAACGCGTGAGGGTTTGCCGGCTGATGGTCTGTCCGTTTTTTCGTAAGTCGTGATGAAGATTGTTGATGCTGGTTGTGGCGCCAAAGTTGCCAATCAGATAGCGTCTGATGGTTTCAAAGGATTCTTTGTTTCGGATTTTGATTCTTTGGCGAATGTCTTTTTCAAGGATTTCCTTGACGACATTTTGGGTGTAGGTTCGTTTGTCTTCCAGCGTTTCGATGCGAACCGCTCTGGGAAAGCCGCCTTCAAGGATATAGTTTTGTAATTCGCTTTGGGGGTTGCTGTCTGATTGAATGCCGTAAAAGGCTTTCATGTGCTCATATTCTTCAAAGGTCAGCGGGAATATTTCAAATTCGATGTAGCGGCCGGTGAGCTTGGTGATGAGTTCACCGCTGAGCAAATAGGAATTGGATCCGGTGATGAAGATGGAGTGGCGGCCGTCTTCGCGAAAGCCGTTAAGGACCGATTCAAACCCTTTGACGTTTTGGATTTCATCGATGAAGAGATAGTTTAGGTCTGCGGCTTTTGTTTTTTCGGCTATTGTTTTTTCGAGGGCATCGGCGGTTTTGATGTGATGGTAGGGTCTTTTGTCAAGGTTGAGGGTGATGATGCGATCCTCGGGGATGCCGGCGGCGCGAAGTTCATCGGCGATGAGCGCCATGATGCTGGATTTGCCGCAACGTCTGACGCCGGTGATGACTTTGATGATGTCTTCACTATGATAAAAGGCTCTGATTTTTTTGAGGTATTTTTCTCTGGCATACAGTTCCATGTTTTCTCCTTTGATGACGACAGTATACCTGAAGATTTGACTTTTTTCCAGTTTAACGTTGCAGATTTTTTGATTTTGTCAAAAGTTGCAACGTTAACGGCAAGATGTGTTGGTTGCTCTTTGGGTGGGGGTGACGCTCGGTTTTGTTGAGGGACGCTTTGGATGTGTTGCTCGGTTGTTTGTCATGTTGTGGAAATTGGTTTCTTCGGCGGATTAATAATGAATAACTAAAACTTCCCACACCGAAAAGGTGTGTAGAACTTTGAAAATCCAATAATGTAGGCAATTTAAAAGGCATAGATGTTGTGCCTTTGGTATAATTGAATTGACTAAAAAAAACATACAAAGGAGACCACCTATGCCAATTTCAATTTTACCACAAGACCAGAACGGACAGGAACTTTTTAATGCAATTTCTTATTTTTTTCGTGCTTTCAGCGTCGGAAATCTTCTACGCAAGTGTAACGCCCAGAAGGAAAAGGGAATTCCTGTGCTCGACATCTTTAAGTATAAGCTGTGCAACGTCTTCTCTGACCGCAGCATGTACATGCAACAAAAGACCGGTTCTTTCAGAGAGTCATTCTCTAAAAATACGTTCTACCGCTTTCTGAATAATCCGAAGACAAACTGGCTACGATTTACAACACTCCTGTCAAAGAAGGTGGCCGATAAAATCGAGCCGCTCACCAGCGATGAGCGAGTTAACGCTTTTGTTGTTGACGACAGCCTTTTTGAAAGAACAAGCTGTAAGAAAACGGAACTCGGTTCCCGCGTCTTTGATCATACTTCCATGAAGTATCGCAAAGGATACCGTCTGATGACGCTCGGATGGACAGACG
Source organism: Eubacteriaceae bacterium (assembly GCA_017405085.1). GTDB lineage: Bacteria > Bacillota > Clostridia > Eubacteriales > Eubacteriaceae > RUG12931. Next base: position 972 of record JAFRBB010000016.1, on the reverse strand, counting down.
GGAATACGTTCCTTCCGGTAAACAGTTGCCTTCTGGCCTCCTCAAAAGAGAGCAATCTTATCGGGCCTGTCAAGCAATTCGATGGCCGATCTCTTGCCGCAAAACGCAGGAAACTTGCCATGACGAAGGGTACAGACGTTATGATCGAGCTCTTACAAAATGCTCTGTCCGCAGGCCACGCGGCTGATTATGTTCTGTTTGATACGTGGTTCTCCAGTCCGGCGCAACTGATTGCAGTAAAAAAACTTGGGCTGGATTCCATTGCCATGATCAAGAAGAGTTCCCGAATCCACTATGAATACCAAGGAGAACAGCTTTCGATCAAGAAGATCTTCGGCATCTGTAAGAAACGCCGCGGCCGCGGCAAGTACCTGCTCTCTGTAAATGTCATGGTCGGGAAAGATGAAAAAATCCCGGCGAAAATCGTCTGCGTTCGCAACAAGAAGAACAAGAAAGACTGGATTGCCTTTATCTGTACAAACCCGGAACTATCCGAGGAAGAGATCATCAGGATCTATGGAAAACGGTGGCAAATCGAAGTGTTTTTCAAGACATGTAAGTCTTATCTCAACCTGATCAGCGAATGCCACAGCCTCACATATGATGCGCTGACAGCCCATGTCGCCATCGTGTTCACCAGATATCTGATGATCGCCATGGAACAGCGGCGTAATGAAGATGATCGTACGCTAGGGGAGATCTTCTTTATTTTCACGGATGAACTCAGGGATATCACCTTTGGAGAATCCTTTCAGATCATCATAACTGCAATGATCGACAGCGTTTGTGCTATCTTCCAGCCAACAGAGGACCAGTTAAATCTGTTCATTGAAATGTTTGTAGGCCGTCTGCCGAAGTACATACGGAATTCTTTAGCCAAAGCAGCGCTGGCCGCATAAGAATCCTATCTGATTGCCTGTGTTATTGTATTTTCAAGGTACGAAGCCCATTTTTGATATGGGAAGTTTTAGT
>JAFRBB010000015.1 GCA_017405085.1 Eubacteriaceae bacterium | reverse complement strand
TTTTTTTTGTTGTTTGTTGTTTTTGTGTAAAATATGTCATTATAATGATAAATTCTAGCTGTATAATAAAAAATATATTGGAAAGTTATGGCGTTCAATTGAATAAATTTATACTTTTGCTAATAAAGAAAAAATAAGAAAATAGTGTGATCATGAACATTTGGCAATATCTATCGACTTTCCTTTATATCTCAGCGCCCTGTTTTCCGCGAGAGCGCCAAAGGCAGAACACAGCAAAAACGCCCTCCGGAGGGAAGGCGTTTATTGCGATTGGTTGCTTTGGATGTATTTTAAGACACTGGCGGCGTATTCGGGATCGCCGTAGCTTTCCCAACCCATTTCCTGCTGCATCATCTGGGAATAGACCCGGGCGTTTTCGGCGGAATAGCCGCCGTAGTTTTCTCGGGCCCACACGATGTAGTTGTCGCCGAAATTGTAGCCTTGAAGGGCCAAAAGCAGATTGTCCGTGTCCTCGGGAGAGACGCATTCGGCTTTTTCAAGAAGATCGGCAAAAAAGGTCACGCCGACTTGAATGGAATATTTGGGGTCGGTGATGCCGCCGACGGTTTGGGGATAGGCGGTGTTGTAATGGGATTCGCTGGCCTGCATGGGATCGCCGCCCCGGCCCTTGGATTCCTGCATCATCATGGCTTCCAACACCAAAACGTATTCGGGAATGCCGTTGGCCGTCGCCGCTTCGATGATGTCGGGCTCGTAAACGCGCACCGCGTCGCTGATGCGGCCGTTGTTAAAATAAGAGGTTTCGGCGAGATAGCGGTTGATCCGGACGGCGCCGGCAATCAGCGCGCCGAAAAGCGCGGCGACAATGAGCAGGGCCACGACGCAACCGAGCCGGCTTTTGCGTTTGGGCGGCGCTTTGGCTGATGCCAGAGGAGGTTTGCGTTGAGGGGAATAAGCGTTCAATTTGACCTTTCCGCCGATACGGACGGCGGGATTCGGCGTCTGTTTCGGCTTTAATGATTTTCGAATTTGTGGGCAACGTGCCGCAGGGTTGTCAGGAAGATATCGGTGACATGCTCGTCGTCCAGGGCATAATAGATGTTGCGGCCGTCCCGCCTGGCCTTGACCAGACCGTTGAGCCTTAAAAGACGCAGCTGATGGGACACCGAGGATTGGGATAGGGCCACGGCTTCCACCAGGTCCGTCACGCAAAGTTCGCCGTGGGAGAGAACGTGCAAAATGCGAACGCGGGTTTCATCTCCCAGTATTTTAAAAAAAGCAACCATTTCATCGACGAATTCGTCAGGGAGTTTTCCGTCAATGCAAAAGGTGTCGATATCTTGTGATTTGTCCAATGATTTTCTCCTGTTCTATGCGGTATCATACAGTTTTCGATTTTGGGTTAATGCCTATCATACACACTGCAACAAAAAGAAAAGCTTAATTTTATTTTGCTTTTTGCTTTTTTGGGCATTTGTGGTATAATTTATTCAGAAAAGATTAAGATTTAAAGGAAAAGCATATGAAAGGTAAGATATGGATTGTGGCGGCTATCTTGATCGGGGTAATGATTTTCTCCGGCTATATGTTGTTTCGATCGGGGTTTCAACCGATGGTGGGCAATACGATGCGCATGCCGCCCAAAAACGGTAACCAAACGGAACCGCTCCCCTCGAATTTTAACGGCGGCTTGTCCTTCCCCGGCGGAAAGACGCAACGGGTGGATTTCAAATAAGGCCTCGGATGGTCCCGCCCTTTAGTCAATGATGACGGGCGGCGCCGCCCGGAGATTTTCGCTTGCCGCGGCCAGCCACGCCGTGTAGCCGGCCGGCGCCTTGGCGGCCATCAAACGAAGGGTTAACCCCTCGAGGACAATCGGATCCGTCAGCACCGAAAAAGATGACGGCGAAATCAAAAAACCTGTGCCCGCGGCTTTGACCGCGGCTTCTTTTTTTGCCCAAAGCGCCAAAAAACGGCTTGTTTTTTCGGCGGGATCCGCAGATGTGATGAGCCCCGCCTCCGCCGGAGTGAAAAATCGCGCTGCCGCCGCGTCGGGGTCGGCTTTCATCCGCAGGCGCTGAAGATCGACGCCGACGGGATCGCGGGACAAGGCGAGGAGGGTGTAATCGCCGCTGTGGCTTAAGGATAAATGACCTTCGCCGGGGTCTTTAAAAAAAGGTTTGCCGAAAGGATTTCGGCCGATGGCGGGGGCGGATTTTCCAAGGATGTCGGCATACACTTTTGCCGTCATGGTTTCGGCGTGAAGCTTGCCCCGGGTGAGATAAAGCTTGATCACGGCCGGGCTCCGTCGCTTTTTTGTCTGGCGGGGCAGGTCCGCGCGGCGCAAGCGGCGCAGGCGGCGCCGTGAGACTTTTCGGCCGGCTGTGTTTTTTGGGTGCGCTGGCCGCAGGGGGGCTCCACGTCAAACCAGGACAACAGCTCGTCCCGCCCGGGATAGGTCATAAAGCTCATGACGACATCGTCGACGGCGATGATGGGCAAAGCCTCGGGCCCTTCCTGGGCGAAAAGGTCCGCCGCGCCTGAATGGGCGGCAATGGCTTCGGGGTCCATGATGAGGTCGTGACGCTCGACGCGAAGCCCCGAGGCCGAAAGATCCGACAGGGTGACGTCGAAGGCCAGGGACGCTTCATCGGGGGCCGAAGGCGTTTCAAAAACAATGAGTTTCATGGTGATGGCTGCCGGCGCTGCCGGCTTTTTCCTTTCTTGGGATAAGTTTGGGCAGATTGCTCGCTCGGGGCTTACCCTCGAATTAATAATGAATAATTAATAATCCCTGATTATTCATGAGGAATTGAAATTCCTCATAAACACGGGAAAAACAGACAATATTGCTATCACCAAAAAGATGAATAGAAAAAGACCTCAACTTTTGATAAAATAAAAGTGCTAAAACACCAAAAGAAGGAGGTC
>JAFRBB010000014.1 GCA_017405085.1 Eubacteriaceae bacterium | reverse complement strand
TTTAGTGTAATATTGAGCTGAGCCATTTGTTTTTACCTCCTAGGTACCATGTTGTTTTTTCTCATTTAACATTATACCTAAAGGCGGAGCTTTTGGCTCGTTTTTTAGTTTTCAATTTTACACCATTATACTGCCACTACCCTTGTTTTTTATAACTACATTTTGAAATGTTTTGTTTTGATTGATCTTAAGATGGGAAAGATAACCCATCAGGATGTTGGGCAAATGGATATGTATGTGCGGATGTATGATGAACTCAAAAAACAAAAAGACGATAACCCGACATTGGGCATCGTCCTTTGTTCGGAAACAGATGAGGATATCGCGCGCTATTCCGTGTTGCGCGGCAATGAGCAGTTGTTCGCGTCTAAATATAAATTGTATCTTCCGACGGAAGAAGAACTCAGAGCGGAAATCGAAACGCAAAAAGCCTTTTATTATCTTTAACAAAAGGAAAAAGAAACGGAAAAGCAGTCCAATCAAGGCTTTTGAGAAGACGATGAAAAACCATCGATGGGACTAACTTCATTTTCGGGAGAATTCCCAGCATTGAAGGATATCGGTATCGCGAAAAAAATCTAATAGCAATTGCGCCGACGCTGTCGGCAACATGACTGTCAAGGAGGGAAATCTTCCGATGGAAAAATTAATCGACATCCGCGGGTATCCCATATCGGGGGTGCTTGAGCTTTTGCTCGCGGATAAATCAACCAAAAAAAATATCATCTGGGCAACGGATTCTTACAAAGCCTATGGCCCCGGCTTCGCGGACAAGATGGAAATTCGCGCGAGCGCGCTTCTGTCGCGTCCGGATCTCATTCGGCCTCGCATTGAAAAATCCCAAGAAGCCCAGGCCAAACGGACCCGCAAAAAAGCGGAGGTGTTCACGCCGGCATGGCTGTGCAACCGCATGAACAACCATTGTGACGCGGACTGGTTTGACAGGCCCGATGTGTTTAACACGGAAAATGCCGACCACACCTGGACGCCCACGGAAAGGAAAATCGCCTTTCCTCAAAACAAAACGTGGCAACACTATGTGGATTCCCGAAGGCTGGAGATCACCTGCGGTGAGGCGCCCTATTTGGTCTCCCGCTATGATGTGTCCACCGGGGAGCCCATTGTGCCTCTTGAACGGCGTATCGGCATTCTTGACCGAAAGCTTCGGATTGTTGGGGAGAACACAGAGACCTATGACGATTGGCTCAAATGGGCGATTCGCGCCTTTGAGGCGTCCTATGGCTATGAATATCAGGGGGACAATGTGCTCATCGCCAGAATCAATTTGCTGCTTACCTTTGTGGAGTATCACGAGGCGCGCTGGGGGCGAAGGCCCGAGGACAAGCTGCTCCGGCAGCTTTCGGGCAAAATCGCGTGGAATCTTTGGCAAATGGACGGACTCAAGGACACGGTGCCTTTGGGCAAGCCCTTTGAGCCGTTTAAACAGATGACCCTTTTTGACATGGCGGGCGCCGGGGCAGGGGAGCCCGAGGCCGTGCCCTGTCGGATTTATGACTGGCGAAGCAAAATGTCCCTCAAGTTTATGGATTTGAAGGAGAAGTAAATGGGAGCTAAAAAGAGGACTTTACCGGAAAAACCGGTGGTCGACCATGGTGAGATGATGATCTATCAAACCGAGGACGGCTTGACCAAAATTGATGTGAGCCTGCGCGATGAAACCGTCTGGCTGTCAAAATCTCAAATGGCTGAGCTTTTTCAGCGAGATCGTTCCGTCATTTCAAGGCATATCAAAAATGTGTTTAACGAGGGAGAACTGCCTGAGAAAAGCAATGTGCAAATTTTGCACATTGCAACCTCTGACAGACCTGTATCCTTTTATAGCCTTGATGTCATTATTTCCGTGGGATACAGAGTCAAATCTATCCGAGGGACACAATTTCGCATTTGGGCCACATCTGTTATCAAAGAATACATGATCAAGGGATTTGCCATGGATGACGAGCGGTTGAAGGGCAACGGTGGCGGGACATATTGGAAAGAGCTGCTGACCAACGCGGGCAAAATCAGTCATGATCAAGCAATGCGAAAAGCAAAAGAAGAATATCGAAAGTTTCAACAGGCCGCGTTGACGCCGGTTGATAAGGCGTATTTGAACAGTCTTAAAGCCATCGGAAAGAAAGCCGAAAAAAGAGTGAAGGAGAGATAAACCATGGGAAAAAAGTTATTTGATTATGTGATTGGCAATCCGCCCTATCAGCAAGAAAATGGAAAAAACGGACGTCAAAGCCCAGTATATAATCTTTTTATGGATGCTTCATATTCAATAAGTGATTGTGTGGAATTAATAACTCCTGCGAGATTCCTTTTTAATGCAGGGCAGACGCCAAAAGAGTGGAATGAAAAAATGCTTCATGACGAACATTTCAAGGTGTTATACTATGAATCTGATGCTTCAAAAATTTTCTCGAACACTGAAATAAAGGGTGGAGTTGCAATAACGCTGAGGAATTCAAATAATGAATATGGAGAAATAGGCGTATTTACTGAATATGATGAGTTAAATGGTATTTTACATAAAGTATTTCCATCGTGTTCAAAAAGTATTACAGATATTTGTATAAGGGGAGTACCATATTGTTATACAGAAAAGCTAAAAATTGATCATCCAGAGTATGTCTCTCTAACTGGTAAATCTTTTGATTTAAGAACAAATGCGTTTGAAAATCTTTATGGTAAGATTTTTTTTGAAGAACAAAAAAACACTGATGATGTTCTTATTTACGGAATGTATAAAAAGAAAAGATGTGTCTTTTATATTGATTCGAGATATTTAGGGGTTCCAGAAAATTTTGAAAAATATAAAGTTATTTTATCAAAAGCGCAGGGAAGTGGTAAGTTTGGAGAAGCATTTTCAGATATTATAATTGGGGAAAAAAGATCTGGACACACTCAGACTTTCTTTTCTATGGGGGCTTTTGATACGGAAGAAGAAGCAGTAAATTTAAGAAAATATTTAAAAACTAAATTTTTGAGATGTATGTTGAGTGTTCTTAAAAAAACGCAGGACATAACGCCCTATAAATGGAAATACGTCCCCCTCCAAGACTTCACGTCCAACTCGGACATCGATTGGTCAAAAACCATTCACGACATCGATTTGCAGCTTTACCGCAAATATGGCCTAGATGAAACGGAAATCGACTTTATCGAAACCCATGTAAAGGAGATGGCATAATGGCAGCACCCAATATTAAAACCACCGCCAAGGTCTTTCCCCAGTGTTATGCCTACACCACCCCCGGGGTGCCGGCTCACGACGGTTGGACCAAAATCGGATTTACCGAGCGGGACGTAGAGACCCGCATCAATGAGCAGACCCACACCGTGGGCGTCAAGCATCAAACATGGTGGAAACGGCTGGCGAGATTTACCACGGAACCCTACGACTCCTTCACGGACAAGGAGTTTCACGCCTATCTCAAAAAACTCGGCATTGACCGAGAAAAGGGAACCGAATGGTTTAAAATCGAACCCAAAACCGCCCTCGACAATTACCGCGATTTTTCGGAAAATCACGGCGCGGTCCCGGACGACAATGCCGACGCCGTCATCCCTTACACCCTCCGGGACGAGCAGGCGGAGGCCGTGGCAAAGACCATCGACTATTTTAGCAAAAATAAAAACGGTGAATTTCTCTGGAACGCCAAACCCCGTTTCGGCAAAACCCTCTCGGCCTATGATCTGTGCATGAAGCTCGGCGCCAAAAACATCCTCATCGTGACCAACAGACCGGCCATCGCCAATTCGTGGTATCAGGATTACGAGACTTTTTTCGGGCCAGGATCGGGCTATGTGTTTGTGAGCAGGGTAGACGGCATCAAAAACAGAAAATACGTCTATAATCGCGAGGAATACATCAACAAACGCGGCAAAAAAGGGTGCATCGAATTCGTCAGCCTGCAAGACCTCAAGGGTTCGATCTATTTCGGCGGCAGTGATGACAAACTGGCTGAAATCAGCGCGGAAAAAGGCATCGTGTGGGATATTCTCATCGTGGACGAGGCCCATGAGGGGGTGGACACCTACCGCACCGACACGGCCTTTAACCACATCAACCGCAAGTGCACCTTGCACCTCTCGGGCACGCCCTTCAAAGCCCTGGCCAATGACAAATTTCCCGAGAGCGCGATCTACAACTGGACCTACGCCGACGAGCAAAAAAAGAAACGGGATTGGGACGCGACCAGCGAAATGGAAAATCCCTACGCCAAATTGCCAAAGCTGTCTCTATTCACCTATCAAATGTCCGACATTGTGCGGGACAAAATCAAAAAAGGCATTGAGCTCGCCGATAACGACATAGAGGAATTCGCCTTTGATTTAAACGAGTTTTTCAAAACGAATGAATCGGGCGGTTTCATTCACGAAGCGGAGGTGGACAAATTCCTCGACGCTCTGACCAAACAGGAAAAGTTTCCCTTTTCCACGCCGGCGCTACGAGATGAATTAAAACATACCTTTTGGCTGTTAAATCGGGTGGCCAGCGCCAAAGCCTTGGCGAAAAAACTGGCCCTTCACCCGGTGTTTAAAGATTATGAGATTGTCCTTGCCGCGGGGGACGGCAAACTGGACGACGCCGAAGAAAACAAAAAATCCTTTGACAAAGTCACCGAGGCGATCAAAACCTATGATAAAACCATCACCCTGTCCGTCGGGCAACTGACCACCGGGGTGACGATTCCCGAATGGACGGCGGTGCTCATGCTCTCCAATATGGCCAGCCCCGCGCTATATATGCAGGCAGCTTTTCGCGCGCAAAATCCGTGCTTGTTCATCAATGGCGACGATGTCTACCGCAAGGAAAACGCCTATGTCTTCGATTTTGATCCTGCCCGCACCCTCACGATTTTTGAACAGTTCGCCAATGATCTCATTCCCGAGACCTCCGGCGACAAGGGCGATACGGACAGTCGAAAAACTCATGTGCGGGAGCTCCTCAATTTTTTCCCGGTGTACGGCGAGGACGACGACGGCGCGATGATCGAGCTCGACGCCGAAAAGGTGCTCACCATCCCAAGGCGCATCCACGCCAGGGAAGTGGTTGAGCGGGGATTTATGTCCAATTTCCTCTTTGCCAACGTTCACGGCATTTTCTCGGCGCCCAAGGAAGTCATCGACATCATCAACAACATGGAAGCCATCGAGGAGCCCAAATCCTTAAAACCCGCGCCGGTGGACGAGACCACGGCAGAGGGCTTAAATCTCAACGACCGGGGCGAGGTGGACATTCCCAAAGAACAAATCATCGGCACGGCAGAAGATGTGTTCGGGGATAAGGTCTACGCCGATGTAGAGGAAGGACTGACGAATGCTGTCTTGGACATCCAAAAACAAAAAGAAGCCCATCCGGACTCAAAAAAGAACGAGCTCAAAGATCTCCGCAGTCGATTCGCGAAGCCCATTGCCGATACTTTCATTGATACCGCTAAAGCGCAATACGGCAAAGATTTAAAGAAATCCACCCAAAAACAATTGGCGCGCAAGATTCAAGATACCGCCGACGCCGTGGTCAATAAGGTGTACGGTGATTATAAAATCGAAGAAAACAAACTGGCATTAGAGCGCGAGAAAAAAGTTGAGGAAGCCCAAAAATCCGGTGCCGATATGTCCCGCATCACCCAAATCGAAAAAGAATACGACACTAGGCGCAAGCAGGGCTACCATGACATGGTGGAAAAGATCAGCCAAAAACTCCAAAGCGATGAGACCATGCAAAAAACGGCCCAAACCATCGTTGAAACAGTGGAAACCGACAAATTAAATGCCGAAAAAGACGCGATCGAGGCCAATGTCCGCGATCATTTACGCGGCTTCTCTCGGACCATTCCTGCATTTCTTATGGCCTTCGGCGATGAAAACACCACCCTCGCCAATTTTGACAAATTGGTGCCGGAGGACGTTTTTTTGGAGGTGACGGCAAACCCGAAAACCGGTCAAGGCGTGACCCTTGACAATTTCCGCCTGCTCAGAGACGGCGGGGATTATGTGGCCGACAACGGCGAAACCAAGCATTTCGACGGGCATCTCTTTGACGAAGTGGTCTTTGACGATGCCGTGAAGGAATTTATGCGAAAACGCTCAAAACTCGCGAATTATTTCGATCCGACCCAAAAGGGAGATATCTTTGATTATATTCCGCCCCAGCGCACCAATCAGATTTTCACACCCAAGAAAGTCGTCAAAGACATGGTGGACAGACTTGAGCAGGAAAATCCCGGATGCTTTGACGATCCCGATGCCACCTTTGCCGATCTCTATATGAAATCGGGGATGTATATCACTGAAATCGTGACCCGCCTTTACCAAAGCAAGCGCTTGAAGGCGTTGTATCCCGATGATGCCGAGCGGCTGAGCCACATCTTTGCCAAGCAGATCTACGGTTGCGCGCCGACGGAAATCATCTATCGTATATGCTTGCGCTATATCTTTGGATTCAGTGATAAAATCGCCATCGACACGCATCATATTTGCCTTTGCGACACGTTGCCTTTTGCCAAGGACGGCACGATGGAGACCGAACTTAAAAAGCTGTTTGATCTGTAATAAGCGGTTATACAAAGGGAAAATCCGGCGCTTTGCTGATCTTTTCGTATCGTATTATGCGTCAACAGTTAAAGATGGGATTAAGGATCCCGTTATCAAAGCCGGTAAGAGACGTTGAAATTCAGTCACAAAATATAATCTAATGAAAGCGAGGCGCCCACCATTCGGGGCGCCGCTTTTATAACGCTCCTTGATATGAGGGACACTTTTCCACTTAATGTGCTCATTAAGATTACAAAAGAAACCCAGGCTCTGCCTGAGTTTCTTCCAAAATGATTATTCATTCATTATTAATTTGCCTTCAACGTCCATCCCCAAATAGCTCACTCCATCGCAATCAGCCGCACCTTGCACACGCCGTCAATGGCCTTGAGCTCCGCTTTCAGCTCGTCAATGGCAATGTTCAAGTCCCGCCCGTCCAGGGTGATAATCACAATGGCCATGTGATTGATCGGGATGTCCTGATGAATGGTGATGATGTTGGTTTGGTGCGTCGAGAGACAATTCAAAATATCCGAGAGCACCCCGGTTTTGTCCGACAAAAACATCGACAGCGTAAACCGCCGACCCCGTTCCTCCGACGGGCTAAACACCGTATCCTTATATTTATAATATGTACTGCGGCTGATGCCGACGACCTTGATGGCATCGCTGACCGATTCGCATTGACCGCTTTCAAGCAGCATGCGGGCTTGGAGCACCTTTTCAAAAAAATCCGGCAGCACATCGGTCTTCACAATCAAATAATCCTTCAGCATGACGGTTCTCCGGAGGTCGCGTCGCCAACGATCAGGCGGGCGCCGTCATTGTCGGGATTCAAGTGATAAAAATCCCAGGCCGGCTCGGTCCGGGCCAGATAGTCTTTCATGTCCCGATGGAATGTTTGAGCGTCATCCTTTGTCGTCACGGCCAGCATCGTGGGTCCGGCACCGCTGATGCAAAGGCCCAAGGCGCCCAAACGAAGCGCCGTGTCGTGGATCTTGTCATAAGAGCGAATCAAATCCTTACGGTAGGGCTGATGGAGTTTGTCGCGCATGGCGGCGGCCAGCACGTCCGGCCGGCCTTCGGTCAGGGCGAGATAGGTCATGGTGGCCCGGGAGACATTGAACACCGCGTCCTTGTGAGAGACCCGGGAGGGCAGCGCCTGACGGGCCGCTTTGGTGGACAGCGGAAAATCCGGGATGATCAGATGAAACGAAAAACAATCGGCCACGGCGTTTTTGATGAACAGATTGGTCTTGCCGTTATCCACGGCGCAGACCAGACCGCCGAACATGGCCGGGGCAATGTTGTCCGGATGACCCTCCATGGCCACCGCCATGTCAAAGAGAGCGTCCTGAGACAGGGGAGAGCCGGCCAGGGCGTTGGCGGCCAAAATGCCGGCGACGATGCAAATGGCGGAGCTTCCCAGCCCCCGGCTCACCGGCACGTCAACCTCCGAGAAAATGGACAAACCCTTGGGATAATAATGCACCTTGGCAAAGACCTTTTGCATGGCCTGATAGACCAGATTGTTTTTGCCTTGATAACGGCGGTCGACGCCGCGAATGGTCAGCTTCCCGTCATCCTTTTCGTGAATGAAAAACGTGTTGTAAAACTGATAAGCCATGCCAAAGGCGTCAAAGCCGGGGCCTAAATTGGCAGAGGTGGCGGGTACTTGAACGCGGATCATAACGTGGTCCTTTCCGTCGCGAAGGCGGCGACCTGGTCGATCATGCTGGCCTTGCCGCAGACAATGTCGTGACGATTTGGTTTGTCTTTAAGGTCAGAAAGCGGTTTCGGAATATCGGTATTCGTTTTTTCCGAGAGCATATCCAACACTGCGAAGGGGTCGGTGCCGTCGGGCAACGCGCCGAAAATCGCTTCATAAACGCTGGAAGCGAACTTATAGGGGCTCGCGGTGGAGAGCACAATCGTCGGGGTTGTGTCTCCGGTGTCGCGCAAATAGTCGTCATAGACTCGGCTCGCCACGGCGGTGTGCGGGTCGATGAGATAGCCCGATTGGTCAAAGACGGCTTTGATGGCGGCTTTGGTTTGCGCTTCGTCGGCATAGCCCGCCCGGAAGCGCCCGGCCGCCTTTTCCTTGAAGGCCTCGGGAACGGCATAGACGCCGTTGCCGTTTAAGGCATTCATTAAGGTTGAGACCGTCTCGGGATCGCGGCCCGAGAGATCAAAGAGCAGGCGCTCTAAATTACTGGAAATGAGGATATCCATCGACGGCGAGATCGTTTTGTAAAAATCACGGTTACGATCGTATTTGCCGGTTTCAAAGAAATCCGTCAAAATGTGATTGGCGTTGGACGCGCAGATCAGTTTTCCCACGGGAACGCCGATCAGCGAAGCGTAATAGCCGGCGAGAATATTGCCGAAATTGCCGGTGGGCACCACGAAGTTCACGGGATCTCCCGCCGTGATCTCACCGTTTTCCACCATTTTGAGATAACTGAACACATAATAAACCACCTGGGGCAGGAGTCTTCCGATGTTGATGGAATTGGCGCTGCTTAACACCACGCCCATGTCCTCAAGGCGCGCGGCGAAAGCGTCATCGGAGAAAATGGCTTTGACGCCGCTTTGGGTGTCGTCAAAATTGCCGGTGACGCCGATGACTCGGGTGTTGTCCCCCTCCTGGGTGAGCATCTGCTTTTCCTGCACAACGCTGACCCCGTCCTTGGGATAAAAGACCACAATGTCAATGCCATTCACGCCGGAAAAGCCCGAAAGCGCCGCTTTACCCGTGTCGCCGGAGGTGGCTGTCAAAATCAGCACCCGCCGGTCGATGCCTTGAATGGCGAGGGAGGTCGTCATCAAATGGGGGAGAATGGTCAGAGCCATGTCCTTAAAAGCGCAGGTGGGGCCGTGATAGAGTTCCAGAAAATGACGATCCCCAACCTTGGTCAAGACCACGGGACAATCCCCGTCAAATTTGCCTGACTGATAGGCGGCGGCCACGCAGGCGTCGATTTGCTCCGCCGAAAAATCATTTAAAAATTCGGAAAAAACAGCTTTTGCTACAGTCGCGTAATCCGCGCCGGCCAAGGCGTCGAGATCGAGATGCACGTCGTCCAAAAAATTGGGAACGAAAAGGCCGCCGTCGGCCGCCAGCCCCGAAATAATGCCCTCCGACGCGTTGATGCCGTGTTGTCCGCCGCGGGTACTCAGGTATTTTTTGTTCATGGATCCTCCGAAATTGTGTATTGATTAAAATATACCACTATGATAAAATGTTTTTCACAGAAAAACAAGTGATTTTTTAAACGATACGGATTTGCGAACGTTCGCAATGGGGATGAAACGCCCAAAGGCTCCTTTCGATTTGTCAAAAGCGAAGGTCAAAGCAAAAAGGCGTAACCGATGTTCCAGACTTATGAGCGCTAGCGATTAAGATTCCCTGAAGAAAGCCATCCGCAGCGAAGCGAAGTATGATGGTAGGGGGCGTGATCGTGAAGTCGGAAATACCTGTCGCCATCAAAAAGATAGCGAACAACCAAAAAAGCTTGAGCCTGAGAGCAGCAAAAACCCACTTTAGAAATCCGGCTTGCCGGATTTCATCCAAAATCATTAATCATTAATTCTTAACCCCCTTCCTCGGGGCGGCAGCGCCTCGCGGAAAAACATATCCCCGGAGAGCTCATTCCTCTCCTCACAAACACACGGAGGTATCACCATTGAATATCGCGTTACTCGGTTTCGGGACCATCGGAACCGGCGTTTATGAACTCATCAACTTAAACAAAGGCCGCTTCGCCGACAACCTGGACGAAGAAGCGGTCATCACCAAAATTCTCGATAAAGACCCCGCCAAAAAAGTCGATCCCTCGGATACGGTCTGCCAGATCGTGACCGATCCCGATCTCATCATGAACGATCCCGAGATCAACATCGTCATCTCCCTTTTGGGCGGGATGGATTTTGAGTACAAAATGATTAAAGCGGCGCTTTCCCACGGCAAACACGTCGTGACGGCGAGCAAGGCGGTCATTTCCGAATACTTTGAAGAGCTGGTCGACCTGGCGGTGAAAAACAATGTCATTTTGCGCTATGAAGCGGCTGTCGGCGGCGGCATTCCCATCATCGGCTCCCTCAAAGAAGAGCTCAAAATCAACCGCATTCACGAAATCAAAGGGATCTTAAACGGCACGACCAACTTCATCCTCTCCAAAATGACCGAAAATAACGCCGACTTTGACGATACCTTAAAGCTCGCCCAGCAAATCGGCTTTGCCGAGGCTGACCCCACGGCCGACATCGAAGGCTATGACGTCTCACGCAAGCTCGCCATCTTGTCCACCTTGGCCTATGGCGGCGTTATCCGGGACGAAGACATCAAAAAACGCGGCCTGTCCGACATTCGCGCCATCGACATCGAAATGGCGGCGGACATGGGCTACCGGGTCAAATATCTCGGCCATTCCCGTCTTGAGGGCGACGCCGTCTACACCACCGTCGAGCCCGTGCTCTTCCCCAGAGAGAGCATGATGAGCAACGTCAATAGTGAGTTCAACATCGTCTCCATTGAAGGGGATATCATCGGCGAACTGCAATTCTACGGCAAAGGCGCCGGCAAAGACGCCACGGCCAATGCCGTTGTGGGCGATGTCCTCTACATCATCAAAACGCTGGATGAAGGGGTCTATCCCGCCTATCTGCCGATGGACAAATCCCTCCGAAAAAGCGGCAACGCCTATTTCGCCGGGCGCTACTATCTCAGGGCCGGTATCAAAAGCAACGCCGATTTGGAATACGTCATGTCCGTCGTCGAGAAAATCGGCGGACGCAGCAACATTATCGTCAGCGACGACACGGTGTTTTTCATGACCGGAGAGGTCCACGCCGATGTCTTTGACGAACTGATGGTCAAACTCAAAGAGAGAATTTCCGATGTTTTCTATGCCAGAATCTACAGCTAATCCCGCAGAGGCGTCAACCGTCCGCAAAAATCAATCCGCCGACAAGCCGGTATTGGTGGTGCAAAAATACGGCGGCACCAGTGTCGGAGACGTGGAAAAAATCAAGCGGGTGGCGAAGCGCGTCACCGCCGAAATCGACGAGGGGCATCGGGTCGTCGTCGTGGTCTCGGCGATGGGGGACCGCACCGATGAGCTCGTTGCCATGGCCCACCAGATCAACGATAGTCCGCCGAGCCGCGAAATGGACGTGCTGCTCTCCACCGGCGAGCAGGTCTCCATCGCGCTCCTTGCCATGGCCATACAACGGCTGGGCTATGACGTCATCTCCCTGACCGGCGCCCAAAGCGGCATCCACACCTCGGACGTCCACAAAAAGGCGCGCATTGAAGGCATCGACACCACCCGGGTCGAACGGGAACTCAAACACGGGCGCATCGTCATCGTGGCGGGATTTCAGGGCGTTGATGAAACAGGAGAAATTACAACGCTTGGCCGGGGCGGCTCCGACACCTCTGCCGTGGCGCTGGCAGCGGCGCTTAAAGCCGATCGCTGCGAAATCTACACCGATGTGGACGGCGTCTATAACGCCGATCCCCGCGTCGTCAAAAACGCCAAAAAACTCGATTATATCTCATATCAGGAAGTGCTGGAAATGGCCAGCCTCGGCGCTGGGGTGCTTCACCCCAGAAGCGTGGAACTGGCCGAAAAATACAATCTGCCCTTGGTGGTGCGCTCCAGCTACAACACGCGCAAGGGCACGCTTATCAAAAATTTTAAAACCGGATCAACGGATCCGAAGGAGGATATTTATATGGAAAAAGTGTTGGTCAGAGGCATCGCCCTCGATGAAAATATCGCGAAAATCTCAATTCTCGAAGTGCCGGACAAACCGGGGATCGCTTTTCAGTTGTTCTCCGCCCTGGCAAAGGAAAACATTCACGTCGACATGATTGTCCAAAACGTCAATCGCACGGCGGTCAACGACATTTCCTTTACGGTCAATGTGGATGAACTTCAGGAAGCCGTCGCCGTGTCTCAAAAATTTTCCTTTGAAGTCGGCGCCCAAAAGGTTGAGTTTGATCAGGGCGTGGCCAAGCTTTCCGTCGTCGGCACCGGCATCGTGGCCAACGCGGAAATCGCCAGCAAATTTTTCGAGGCCCTCTATGAAATGGGGATTAACATTCTCACCATCAGCACATCGGAAATCAAAATTTCCTGCCTCATCGACAAAGAACGGGCCAAAGACGCCATGGTTCACATTCACGAAAAATTTGAACTTTAATCACCATTAAATGATCATTGTCAAAACATTACTGTATTTAAGATCTTTTGCCAGTCAATGGATACGCGATTGAAATTAAATACCGATTTGCTTTCGAATAAAACCAATCAAAAAATCCCCCGCGGGGGATTTTTTGTATGGATCGTGGGTTAAAGGCCGTAGCTTTCTTTCGGGTGACGGCCGGCAACGCCCTTTAGATAGGTCACGTAGTCGTCGACGGTCGTGAGCTCGACGACACCGCCCAAAATCTCTTCGGCCATGGTCAAAACGAGATGCTGGGGATAATAGCGCTCTTCTAAGGGGAGGCGTTCCAAATCGTGGCAGAGGCCCCGGTCGGCAATGCGGGAGGCCGCGTTTAAGGCCGTGGCGTCAAAGCAGTCCTGATGAAGCTTTGCCAGAAAAGCCTCGGTGTCAAAGCGGAGGAGGTTATAGTTGTTGCCTTTATTTTCTTCAACCAGTTTTTTGAAAGTTTCGTCAAAGCTGTTGTACAGATCGGCGATCATGTCCAGCAGATAGACGCGGAAATCCGCTTTCTCCGCCTCGGTGTGGACACCGTCATCGGCGTACCAGGAGACAAAATTGAGAACGAAGGAGGCCGTAAACCGGCCGAAATCCTGAGCGGCGGGGCCGAAGCCCGCGAATTCCGTGTCGATGATTTTGACGTCATCGCCGCCGACCATGATATTGGAGGCGTGGATGTCTGTGTGAATCAGGCATTCCTTTTTTTGCAGACAGGAATTGGCCATCTCGCCGACGCGTTTTTGAACGGCTTCGTTGGCCAAAACCCGCATGCGGTGGGGAGAGACCTGCGCCGGCATTTCCCGGCTGTCCGAGACAATGCAGCATTCATGATAGATGAATTGATAGAGGGCCGTGTACTCGGGATTGTCGAAAAAGTCAAGAAGCTTTTTGCGGCGATAATCGGTCATGTTCAAATCCGAGGAGAAGAACAGATTGCGCGCGCAAAAATCGCCCATGGTCTTGCCGATGCCCGGATAGCGGACCATGCGGCCGAATTCATACCGGAGCAGGCTGAGATCCGAGAGGTCTTCCATCACGATGATGCCGTTGTCTTCGCTGAAATGATAGATATCGGGACAAATGCCGGGCTTGATTTGGTTCCAGAAAATGAGAACGGAAATTTCCGTGCGCAGTCTGCCGGGGTCCAGGGTCCAGTCGGCCTTTTCGATGGGGGCATGTCTGTCCTGACCGTCGCCGTCGCCGGCCATTTCCTTGGCGCGGCTTAAAGGAACGTCGGTGATTTGCTTGACGACGACAGAGCGACCGTCGGAGCCGCGCACCCGGTAGATCATGTTGACATAGCCTTCGGCGCTTTCCTTGACGGCCCGCAGATCCTCAACGATGAGCTCCGCGCTTTGGGGAAAGATGTGTTTTGCTTTGAGATAGGCCGCGATGGCTTCTTCGTTATCCAAAATGAGCTTATCCGCCATAAGAAATCCTTTCTGTCAAAATAGAATGCGGGATGGTATCTAAAAGGGAATAAATCGTGTAAAGGGGAGGGCCATTTTTGAGGGCGCGCCAAAAAACATAAGAAATAAACCTACGGGGCGCAAGTTGATTTGACTGTCTTTATCGGTGCTTTTCGCCGAGATTGATAAATTGATGGACGGCTTCGGAAAGTTCGTCAAGGCCTTCACCCGTTACGTTGCTGACTTCAAAAATGTTTTTATCCCGGACGCCGGCATAGCGAAGCAGGCGTCGGCTGCGCTTGATATCGGCGTTTTCCAAATCGATTTTGGTGACGACGCCGATGGCGGGCAGGTTGAAAGTTTGGACAAAATTGGGCCGGATGGAATTTTGACTGTCAACAGCGGAATTGACCACAATGACAAGGCCCACGTCCAGCGTGACGTTGACGATTTCGGAATGCCATAGCGACATCTCGATGAATTCGCCGGGGGTGTCCACAAAATTATCGGTGTAAATGACCTGTTGTGTCTTTTCGTATTTGAGCTCTTCGCCCATCAGGCGCTGGCGCAGACTGGTTTTGCCCGAGCCGATGCGCCCCATCATGGCGATGCGGTTTCTGTTGCTTGCCATAATTTAGGAGTGGGTGATGTGAGCGGGAATATCAAAACCGAGGGTAAACTGAAGGAAAGTGATAATTTCCCGGATGGCCGTGTTGACGTCGGAGACCCGGCCGGTGATGACCAATGATCCCGAAAAACGGTCAAGGAATCCGATTTGAACCGGCGCCGCCTTGGTGCCGACATCCGCGGAAATAATGGCCGCTTCACTGGGGGTGATGGTGAGGATACCGATGGAATCGTTGGTGTCCTCATCCAGACCGAGCTTGACATAAACATCGTGCTTCGGATTGGCAATGACGTGAGCCAGGGTCACCTGTTTACCGGGAACGTACTCTTGTATGCTTCGGGTTAAATCTTTGTTTTCTTGCTGCGGCATGGCATTTTCTCCCTGTTAAAGATGATGTTGGGTATAGCATCGCTAACTTGCAATATATTGTATCACATTTGACCGTATTATAGCAGGTTTAAACGAAATTTTATCATTATATAACAAATTAATCTATGAGCGATTAAAGACTTGCCTTTTTTCCCTTTTTCACCTATGATTGTGTATAATCGTATCTTTAAGGTGCCTAGGTTAAAACGGACTAAAAACGCGCCCTTTTCCTTTGGCAAGCTCAACGATGAGGGCAAGACCGACGAAAGACAATTTGGTATAAAGATCATAAGGAGACAAAACATGACTTGGATGGAAGTGGAAATTACGACGACGCCGGAAGCGGAGGACGCGGTCACGGAGCTTTTCTATCGGGAAGGCGCCAAGGGCGTTGTGGTGGAATCCGGCGCGAATCTCGCGGTGTTAAAGGACGATCCGACGGTGGGCTACATTGACGACGCGCTGCTCGGCATGGATCCGGACAAATGCTTTATTCGCGGCTATTTTCCCAAAACACCGGCCTTTGATGATCTGATGCACCGGATCATCACCGAAATCAAAAGACTTCCGGAATATGGGCTCGATCCCGGCGGCTGCGAGCTGTCGATTCGCGAGGAAGAAGAACAGGATTGGGCCAACAGCTGGAAACAATTTTACACCCCGACCCGCATCGGCCGCGCCATCGTCATCAAGCCCACATGGGAAAGCTATACCCCGGAAGAGGGCGATCTGGTGGTGAACATGGATCCGGGCATGGCCTTCGGCACCGGAACCCACGAAACCACAAAGCTTTGCGTCATGGCGCTGGAAGAGGCGGTCAAACCCGGAGACACGGTCTTTGATATCGGCTGCGGTTCGGGCATTTTGAGCATCGTCGCGGCTTGCCTTGAGGCCCGTCCCGTCATCGGGGTGGACTTTGATCCCGTCGCCGTCGACGCCGCCACGGCCAACGTGGCCTTAAACGGGCTTTCGGACGCGGTGGACATCCGTGAAGGCAATCTCATGGATGTGATTGATCCCGACATGAAAGCGGACATCATCGTCGCCAACATTTTGGCGGAAGTCATTGTGGTCCTGGCCGACACCGCGGCGGCGGCCATCAAACCCGGGGGAATTTTCATCACCTCGGGCATCATCCATGACAAAGTCGCGGAGGTTGTGGATAAACTGACCAAAACGGGCTTCGACATCGACCGGGTCGAAAGCATGGGCGAATGGGACGCGGTGATCGCCGTCAAGAGGGCAGACTGATGCATCGGTTTTTTACAGATCCCGACAACGTCACCATTTTCCCCAGAGACGACACGACGCCGGAGACGGATCCCATCGGTCAGATCGTGATTTCCGGCGATGATTTTCATCACCTCATCCATGTGCTGCGCATTGCCCATGACGAACCCTTTGAAGTCTGCGACGGCGCCGGAACCGATTTTATCTGCCATATCCAAGAGGTTTTCTCTGAGCATCTTTTGGCCCAAATCGATGCCGTCGACTTTTCCCGGGGAGAATTGCCCTTTACCCTCACCTTGTTTCAGGGCATTCCCAAAGGGAAAAAAATGGACGAGATCATCCAAAAAGGCACCGAGCTCGGCTACACGGCCTTTGTGCCCTTTACGGCGGAGCGCACGGTCAATCGTCCCAAAGACGCCGATTTCAAAAAAACCCTGAGAAGGGGCCGCATCGCCTATGAGGCAGCCAAACAGGCGGGCCGGGGCATCATTCCCACGGTGGAAGAGCCCTATCCCGATGTCAACGCCGTCGGACGCGCCCTGTCGGCCTACGATTTGGTGTTGGTCGCCCATGTCTCAAGGGACAATCCCGGGCTTCACGAAGTCCTTCAAAGCTATGGCAAAACCCCGAAAAACGCCGCGGTCATCATCGGCCCCGAAGGGGGCTTTACGGAAATCGAGGTGTTGACCCTTCAAAAGGCCGGAGCTATCCCCGTTTCTCTCGGTGCCCGGGTGATGCGCACGGAAACGGCGGGACCGGCGATGGGCGCGATGCTCGCCTACGCCTTCGGTCTTGTTTGATTTTTCATTCTATTATAGATAAACACAATGATTTCGGAAGGAATGATTCATTGACAGAGCAACAAAAACGCGTCGCCTTCGCCAACCTCGGCTGCAAGGTCAACGACGCAGATACCGAGTCCCTCAAAGCCTGTTTCACCGGGGCGGGCTACGCCGTTGTCCCGATTTCGGAGAAAACCGATGTCGCGGTCATCAACACCTGCACTGTGACGCATTTGGGAGACCGTAAAAGCAGAAAACTCATTCGTCAGATCCGCAGGCACAATCCCGACGCGGTCATCGTGGCTTCCGGTTGCTATGCCCAGGTCAACCCCGAGGCGGTGTCGGCCATCGAAGGCGTTGATATCGTCGTCGGCACCCGGGATAAAACGCGGCTGGTTTCCCGGGTTGAGGCGTTTTTGGACAATCATCTTAAGAAAAATTACGTCACGGCATTGCCGGCCGATCTCGAATATGAGGAGATGCCCGTGGCCGCTTCCCGGAGCAAAACCCGCGCCTTTGTCAAGGTTCAGGACGGATGCAACCGCTTTTGCAGTTATTGCATTGTGCCTTATGCCCGGGGACGGGTGCGTTCGCGAAACATCAAATCTGTTTGTTCGGAAGTAGAAAAACTGGTCGAAGCGGGATTTAAAGAATTTGTCATCACCGGAATTCACGTGGCCTCCTACGGCTTGGATTTACCGGATGCTTCGGGTCTGATCGATCTCATCGAGGCGGTGGCCGCCGTGCCCGGTGTGGCGCGCATTCGATTGAGTTCGCTGGAGCCGCTCTCCATCACCGAGGATTTTCTTGCCCGGGCGGCAAAGCTCGACGCATTTTGTCCGCATTTTCATTTGTCTCTGCAAAGCGGGAGCGACGCGGTGCTTGCCCGGATGAACCGCCGCTACACAACGGCCCAGTATCGCAAGATCGCCCAAAACATCCGGAAGGTCTTTCCCCACGCGGCGCTGACCACGGATATCATCGTCGGCTTTCCCGGCGAGACCGACGCGGAATTTGAAGAAAGTTATGCCTTTGCCGGGGAGATCGGCTTTTATCACATTCATGTCTTTCAATATTCTCCCAGAGCAGGAACGCCGGCAGCCGGTATGCCGGACCAGATTGACCCCGATGTGAAGCACGCCCGCAGTCAAAAGCTCATGGCCCTGTCGGAGCAAATGGGCGCCGCGTTTCTATCGGCCAACGACGGCAGGGAGGAAGACGTGCTCATTGAACGGCAAAAGGACGGCCTGTGGATCGGTCACACCGCCAATTATATTCCGGTTATCCTCGGCCCCGATTGTCAAAAAGAAGACTATCGTGGCAAAATTTTAAAACTTGTGCTACAATATGACCAAGCAAATCAACTCATGACGAATCGCCCCCGATGACAGCCTCGCGGCTTTTGTTCAAGCGATTCGGGAAAGGAATTCAAAATGGATCCTGATTGTCTGTTTTGTAAAATCAACGCGGGAGAGATTCCTTCGACCAAGGTGTATGAGGACGACGATGTTTTGGCTTTCAAAGACATCGATCCCCAAGCGCCGATTCATTTTGTCATTATCCCCAAAAAACATTACGATTCGGTCTTGTCGGTTCCCGCCGGTGATCCGATCATCTCTCATATCATGACGGTGGCCAATCGTCTGGCGCTCAAATACGACATTGCCGACGCGGGTTTTCGTCTGGTGAACAATTGCGGCGCTGCCGGCGGGCAAACGGTTCCGCATTTGCATTTCCATTTGCTCGGTGGACGCGATATGCAGTGGCCGCCCGGTTGATGACGTTTTTATGCGGCAAATGCCGCATTTTTTTGTTGACAAAAAATTTCCCTTATCCTATAATAATTTAGTCTAATATCCATTTCCCCGGATAAAGTATAATCGCAGAGGGGGTGAGAACATGTCGGAAGTCAGAGTTAAAGAAGGCGAAACACTGGAAAGCGCGTTGAGACGTTTCAAAAGAAAAACCGCTATGGCCGGTGTGATGTCCGAAATTCGCAAACGCGAACATTACGAAAAACCGAGCGTCAAACGCAAGAAAAAATCTGAAGCAGCCAGAAAAAGAAAAATGAAGAAAAGATAAGGAAGTGTTTTTCATTTGACTTTAAAAGAACAATTGCTGACCGATTTAAAATCGGCGATGAAAAGCAAGGACAAGGTGGCCAAGGATACGGTGACGATGATTCGCGCGGCGGTGCTTCAAAAAGAAAAAGACACCAAAGCCGAATTGGAAGACAACGAAATTCTGGACATTATTGCCAAACAGCACAAACAGCGCAAAGACGCGCTGGCTGATTTTGTCAAAGCGGGTCGTGACGACCTGATTGAGACGACTAATCAGGAAATTGCCATCATCAAAAAATATCTCCCGGAACAGCTTTCCCGCGAGGAAATCGAAAAAATTGTCGACGAGACTATTGAAGAAGTCGGCGCGACATCCATGAAGGAGATGGGCAAGGTCATGGGCAAACTCATGCCCAAGGTCAAAGGCGTTGCCGATGGCAAAGTGGTCAACGAAATTGTCCGCGAAAAATTATCTTAATCGTTAAACCGATGTTTGAGACAATCATCATACGGAATAACAATAACCGTGTCGATAGTGATTCGACGCGGTTTTTTTATATTAAATCAAATGGACAAGTTATCCGAAAAGAAAAAATCAAAATAAAAAAAGGCATTAAAGCCTTGTGGTCACAACTAAAATATCCGGAAATGAAAAAAAGGCCGTTCAGCCGTGCCGCGATAAGCCCGAATTGCTCTGTTTCACTCCCGCAATTCGGCGTCCATTCGCACCCGCGCTGCCGCGCTATGTGCTCATTTCCGTTGCCTTGTCAAATGTCCGTATGTCCTGATGAGAGGGCTCATCGTCCATACGGCAGTTTGACAAAAGCTTATCGCTCATAATGGTGGGCCCTCAGGGACTCGAACCCTGGACCGTCCGGTTATGAGCCGGATGCTCTAACCAACTGAGCTAAAGGCCCTAAATAATGGTCGAGGTGAGAGGATTCGAACCTCCGGCCCCATGGTCCCAAACCATGTGCGCTACCAAACTGCGCCACACCTCGATGAATCCAAGTTTTGTGACTGAAATATATTATCACAACGCTGTAAAAGGGTCAAGAAAATTTCATCATGAAATGTTTTGGCTCGTATGTGAATCAAATGAAAAATCTCGAAACGCCGCGTGAGCATATCGTTTTTTCCCTTTGACAAACAGCAGAAAGGAAAGCAGACATAAAAAACGCCCTCAATGAGAGGGCTGAAGGTCAAGGAATGATTAACCAAAATAGAGATCAAATACAGTCAACAAATAAACAAATCATGGAGAACAATTGTTTAATCTTTTTAAGCTATGATGACCACGCGGTTTCTAAACCGGTTTAACAGTTTCAGCTTCACCGAGGCTTTAACAGGGGCTCATAAGGGGACCGTTTATTCAGCGGGATTTTTACGAAAAAGCCCGATGAAAAACGCGGCACACACGGCAATGATGACGCCGCCGAGGGTCAATGACCATATCAACACGCGAGTGCCCACTTTGAATAACACTTTAAAACACACCGCGCAGAGATGAAAAAGTAAATAACATACCCCAAGCAACATCCAACCGATCATCATGATTACGTCACCTCCGTGTTCTCTTCAAGTTATAGCATGTCAATGATTTAGAACATGTTTGGATTGCTTTAAACGAATTTTACGTCCTCCAGGACACAATGACTATAGACAAAAAGCTCTACTTGTCAAAAATAACTATCAAATGTTTCGATAATATTTCTCTTGACATATTTTTTTCTTTGTAAGATTAATTATTCCACCAAAAATTAAATGATTCTAAAAATTAGATTTAATTTGCTTAATAACGGGCCATTTAAGGATTTGATTAAGCAATGATCCTGTATACTATGAAAAAATTACAGAAAAACATGACATTCAAGCTAAAATGTCGTTTCCGAAAGGAGAAATTCCCATGAAAGGCAGACACGAGTGGAAACACGAAATCACCGTTATGGACTATCTGGAAATTCGAATGCGGATGAAAGCCGTCGCCTCGGTTGACCCTCACGCGAAAAACGGGAAATACCGCATCCGTTCGTTGTATTTCGATACGCCGACAGACAAGGCGCTTCGGGAAAAAATCGACGGTGTCGCCAATCGCGAAAAATTTCGTATCCGATTCTATAACAATGATGTGTCGCTCATTCATTTGGAAAAAAAGGCAAAACATCACGAGCTTGGCTTTAAATCCAGCGTGTCCCTGACTTCCGATGAAGCAAAGCGGATCGCGGAGGGCGAGATCGGCTGGATGCAACATGACGAGCGGGATCTTCTCAGAGAATTGCATTTTAAAATGATCACCACCGGCTTGGCGGCGAAAACCATTGTCGATTACGACAGAGAGCCTTTTGTGTTTGCCCCGGGCAATGTGCGGGTGACCCTCGATCATCACATTAAAACCGGTGTCGCCTCAACGGATTTTTTAAATCCCGATGTGCCGATGGTACCCGTTGAGGACAATCCCATCATTTTGGAAGTCAAATGGGACGATTATCTGCCGGACATCATTCGGATGGCGGTGGGACTCTATCACAGACGGGTTCAGGCCTATTCTAAATACGCGGCGGCGCGGATGTATGATTAAGCGCATTTGACTCACGACCGCTTCACGGAAATTCATGTCAATCACGAGAAAACAGAATAAACCGACGCTTCGCTTCAGCCGGAGCGATTGATACAGAAACATTTCATGTCGAACAAAGGAGGTATGAGACAATGACGACATTTAATGACATTTTCAAATCCAGTTTTCTGGAGAACGTGGCCAGCGTCAGCATGCTTGACATGGTGATCGCCATGGCGCTATCGTTTTTAATCGGCCTTTTCATCTGCTGGGTTTACAAAAAAACCTATACCGGCGTGATGGTCTCGACGAGCTTCGGCGTGTCGCTCATCGCCCTGGCGATGATCACCACCCTGGTCATCCTGGCCGTCACCAGCAATGTCGTGCTTTCCCTCGGGATGGTCGGCGCCTTGTCCATCGTGCGTTTTCGCTCTGCCATCAAAGAGCCGATGGATATTGCCTTTTTATTCTGGGCCATTGCCGTCGGCATTGTCCTGGCAGCGGGACTCATTCCCCTGGCGGTTTTCGGCAGTCTCGCCATCGGCGTGATGCTGCTCATCTTCGTCAACCGTATGTCCTATACGGCACCTTATATTATCGTGCTTCACCTCTCCGAGGGCGGCGCTGAAAACGCGGCGATGGAATTTGTTCGGGCGAACACCAAAAAATCCGTCATCAAGAGTAAATCCGTCACCGCGGGTAGAACAGAAATTAACATGGAAGTCAGACTCAAAGACGGCGACACCAGTTTTGTCAATCAGCTTTGCGCCATGAACGGCGTGGACAACGCGGTGCTCGTCAGCTACAACGGCGACTATATGAGTTAAAACAAAGGAGGAGACGATGTCGGGCAAAAAGTATTTTGATCTCATTTGCCTGGCCGCCATGGTTCTCGCTGTGGTGTTGACGATGGGGTTGATCTTCGGAAAGATTTCCGGGTTCATTGTCTCCACCGAAAGCACGGACAGCTATTTCACCGAAAGCGACTTACGCGCGGCGGCGGACACCTCGTCGGCGACGAAAATCACCTTGAACGGGGAAAGCGGCAGTGTCTCCGGAGACGGCGCGGCCATTTCCGGCGGCACGGTGACCATTTCCGATGCCGGGGTCTATGTTATTTCGGGGAAACTTACTGACGGCGCCGTGGTTGTCAACGCCGGCGGCATCGATGAGGTAACGATTGTCCTTGACGGCGCGGAGCTTTACTGCGCCGACGACGCCGCCTTCCGGGTAGACAATGCCGAAAAAGTCTATCTTTTGACAGCCAAAAACAGCATCAACACCATCAAAAGCGGTTCGGGCACATCGCCGGCCTGTGTGGCGGCGGGCAGAGACGGTGCCGTTTATTCCAGAGATAATTTAACTTTAAACGGCGAAGGCAGTTTAACCGTCGAGACCGAATATACCCACGGGATTGTGTGCAACGACAATCTGGTCATCGCCGGCGGCTCGATCAATGTTGCGGCGGTGGAAGACGGCATTAACGTCAATGACAGCGTTTGTCTCAAAAATGCCGAGCTCACCATTAAAGCCGGAGATGAAGGGATAGCCGTGACCAATGATTCGGACGGAAAAGGCACTTATTACGGAGAATCGGGGACCGTCACCATCGACGCCACGGGCAAAGGCGTCAAATCCGACGGCGCCATGACAATCACAGGCGGGACCTACACCATCAACGCGAAAGATGACGCCCTTCACGCGGCCAAAGACGTTTTGATTGAGGGCGGCGCGTTGACCATCGACAGCGCCGATGACGGCCTGCATTCCGATGCCGGACTGACAGTGAACGGCGGAAAAATGACCATCAATTCCTGTTATGAAGGTCTGGAAGCCATCACGATTGAGATTAACGGCGGTGAATTTGATATTCATCCCACCGACGACGGCATGAACGCCAACGGTAACGGCCTTGAGTCATCCTTGACGGTCAACGGCGGTAAA
The DNA here is from genome assembly GCA_017405085.1 of Eubacteriaceae bacterium. Taxonomy (GTDB): domain Bacteria; phylum Bacillota; class Clostridia; order Eubacteriales; family Eubacteriaceae; genus RUG12931. The sequence goes on along the minus strand of JAFRBB010000014.1, from coordinate 22,004 downwards.
ATCACCGTGGTCAATGCTGATGGCAGAGACGCCGATGGCCTTGATTCCAATGGGAATCTCACGATTAACGGCGGCGACGTTTATCTCAGCCTCGGGGCCGACGGCGGCAACAGCGCCTTGGATTACGGCAGCGAAAGCGGCGGTGTGTGCGCCATTAACGGCGGCACAGTCATTGCCTGCGGCAGCGCCATGATGCTGGAGAACATCAGCGCGTCATCCATGCAGGGTTCCATCATGAAGGTGTACAGCGAAACGCAAGCCGCCGGCACGACCATCACGCTGAAAGATGCTTCGGGCAATGTCATATTGACCAAAACCATTGACGCGCCTTTTGCGTCGGCCACCTTAAGCGCTGCCACTGTCAAAGCGGGAGAGACCTACACCGTTGAAGCGGGAAGCCATCGTGACAGTGTCACCCTTCAATCGACGGTCTATACCGAAGCCCAGACAATGGGCGGCATGGGCGCTCCCATGACGCAAAACGGACAGGGCGGTCAAAACCAACAGCAAAACAACAATCAGCAAAACAATAACGGACAGCAAAACGGCGGAAACATGCCCTCAAGCGCCCCCTCCGGCAATGGGAATCAACAGGGAAACGGCAACGCCAACCCGCAAATGCCCCAAGGCGGCGGGCAGCCGCAAGACGGGCAAATGCCGCAAGGCGGCGCGGCTCCCGGTGATGCCGGTGAGGATTGGGATATGGACAACGCGTCCGCCGCGACATCGCCGAGCTATACGCCGACGGCTCAGGATTGGTTGATTGTCGGGGTGTCCGCTGCCGGGATTGTGATTGGATTGATTGTCGTGATGATCTTTAAGCGGCGAAAAGAATAGACGTTCGGTTAATATAGAATTAAAGATAATATATAAAACGGTATCGACCTTTAACGGGCCGATACTGTTTTTAGTTGGAAATAAAAAACTGTCAAGATGTGAGAGACGAATGCGACTAGACTGTTACTGTGTGAAAAAGCATAATGATTCTGTTATTCTTCATAGATTTCCTGAAGGTCGATCAGCACAACCTGTTCATTATCTGCGAGATCTTTTAACTCCTTCGTAAATCCGGATTTTGAAAAAATATAATAGAAGCACAAATCATCTCCGTTTGTGAAGACAGAGGCATAGTCGTGTAAAAGATCCAATTCGTCTGTGCCGATCTCTGCGTTTTTATATTTACAGGATCCAATGATGAGTTGCCGTCCTCCGTGGGTATTATTGGCCTTTGCGCCAACAGCAACAATATTAACTTGGATTTCTTTTCTTTTGACAGGATGCGTGCCCCACCATTCTCTGATTTCTGATATCGGAAAAGGTAATTTTTCCGGATGAATTATGAGATATTGTTTGCAAATATCCTCAAACACAAATTCCATATAACCTGATAAATAGCTTCCGATAGATGCGTCATAGGTTCTGTCAATGGTTCCGGAACTGATGGACATGATATTTTCCGGAACAAAACGATACCAAAAACGGAAAAAGTAATCGGTTATTCGGTAGAAAGATTTTCGGGAAGATTTATCAATGATCGGTTCAATTTTATGAATGATGCCAAGTTCGGAAAGAATCTTGATGTATTTTGAACAGACACTACGATCAAGTCCTGTTTTATTTGCAATTTCATTTTGACGAGTCGCTCCGTTGGCAATGGCTGTAATAATCGCATTATATTCGGCTGGTTCCCGAAGCGCTTGCTTTAATAAGTTTTCCGGTTCCTCAAACAAATAAGAAGACGTGTCAAACAGATTTTCTATCAAGGCTTCTTTAACGGATCCGGTTACATCCAGTTTATTAATGTAATGCGGGACGCCGCCGGTGATCCCGTAAATCAGAGCATTATCCTGGTTTGAAAGCTCCGGATGAAATTTTGCTGTTTCCAGATAAGAAAGTGGTTCAACTTTTAATTGTGCGGTCCGCCTTCCGAACAGAGGACTTTTTTCACCGAGTACTTCCTTTTCCATAAAACTCATTGAGGATCCGCATAAAATCAGAAATATTCTTGTTTCCGACCATTCTTGATCAAGCAAATGCTGTAATCTGGATGGAATAGAGCCATCTGCTTTTGCCAAATAGGGAAGCTCATCAATGACAAAAACAACCCTTTCGGAATTTGAAGCTTTTCCAATTCTTGTTATTTCAGAGAAGGCAGCGTCAAACGAATCATAGACAGGAGCGCTTTCAGCATTTGGATGCTGATAAAGATGGATGGCTTTCGACAAGGCTTTCAGATTTCCCTGAGCATTCGTATTTAAAGCCGGGAAATATATGGTTGGTTTATCTTTGGTAAATTCGTTGATGATAGCAGTTTTCCCGACTCTTCGTCTTCCGTATATGACGACGCATTCCAGTTCTTTTTTTCTATAACGTTTATTGAGAATGTTTAGTTCTTTTTCTCTACAAAGAAACATGATGATACCTCCGTAGAATTAAAATTATCTACTCGTAAGTTATCTACTTACGAGTAGACTACTTTAATAAAGATCGGTTATCAATAAAAAGAATTTCATGGATTGTCCTGAACAAGTCGTTAAAATGTTCTTTTTTTGTCAACATTCACCGGGACATTGTTATAAGCTGGCTTGTTGTGTTTGAAAAAACGTCAATTCAATTGAAAACAGGAATATTGAAAACATTTAAAAAAAATAATAAAAACCCTTTACAAAGAAAAAAATTATGCTATAATACAGACAAGCTCAAGAGTTAAACCGTTTCATAAAGGTTTAACGCAAACAATGAGTGCAAGCGCAGTCGTTGTTCCTCAAATTTTTAGTATGTTTCCCATAAGCGTCAGGATGACAAAAGGTCACGCGCATTGTATGAAATAAGTAGAGGAAGACAACAGAAAGAAATGACGAGAGAAGTCAATGACAGCGTCGGAGCACTGACAGTTGTATAGTCATGAAAGGATTAAACACATGACAGTAGCGTCCAACGGCTAAGTCCCATCGTTGTGCGAAAAAGCAAATGATGGGGCTTAGCTATTTTTTGAGCTGTTTTTTTCATTTCAACTGATTTCAATAGATTAATTGTTTTTTGTTCCTTTTCTTACGGGAATTAAAAAAACTCTCCTTCTCACATGAAAAAGAGAGCGTGCTATGATGATTCTAATAAGCTTTAAGATTTAAATCCTAGAATTATTTTTTCGCGAAAAAGCTTCGGTCAATGGCCAGCGCCCGGTCGACAATGGCGGGAGCCGGTCCGCCGATGACATCCCGTCTGGAAACGCAATTTTTGAGATCGATGGCGTCATAGACAGATTCATCAAAGACGGGATCAATCTGTCTGTATTCTTCCAAGGTGAGTTCCCGAAGGGTTTTGCCTTGTTCCAGGGCATAAAAGACGAGCTTGCCGACGATGGCATGGGCATCCCGGAAGGGCACGCCGCGGCCGACCAGCCAATCCGCCGCGTCGGTGGCATCGACGAAGCCGCCGCCCGCCGCCTGTTTCATGGTGTCTTTGTTGACGGTGACCGTCGCCATCATTTTGGTGATGATTTTGAGGCAGATGGCCGCTGTGTCATAGGCGTCAAAGACCGGCTCTTTGTCTTCCTGCATGTCTTTGTTGTAGGCCAAAGGCAGGCCCTTCATGGTGGTGAGGAAGGCCATGAGATCGCCGTAGGTCCGGCCGGTTTTGCCGCGGATGAGCTCCGGAATATCAGGGTTCTTCTTTTGGGGCATGATAGATGAGCCGGTGGAAAAGGCATCGTCCAAGGTGATGAAGCCGAATTCCGACGAGCACCAGAGCACCACCTCTTCGGAAAGGCGACTTAAATGCATCATGAGCACCGACACGGCTTCCAGAAAATCGATGGCGTAATCGCGGTCGGACACGGCATCCATGCTGTTTAGGCAAATGCCTTTAAAGCCCAACACCTGCGCCGTGTAATAACGGTCCAGAGGATAGGTGGTGGTGGCGAGGGCGCCGGCGCCCAAAGGCAGGCTGTCGGCCATGTCGGAGACGTTTTCGAAGCGAGTGGTGTCGCGTTTGAGCATTTCCACATAGGCCATCAAATGATGAGCGAAGGTGACGGGCTGTGCCCGCTGCAAATGGGTATAACCGGGCATGACCGTGGTTTTATTGCGCGCGGCCAAATCGAGGAGCGTGTTCGCGAAGTCGGCGATTAACGCCTTGATGTCGGCGCAGGCCTCTTTGACAAAGAGGCGCATGTCGGTGGCAACCTGATCGTTTCGGCTTCGGCCGGTATGAAGCTTTTTGCCGGTATCGCCGATGCGTTCGATGAGGATGCTCTCGATATTCATGTGGATATCTTCCATCTCTTGTGAGAATTCGATTTTGCCGGCTTCGATATCATCGAGAATGGACTTAAGGCCGTCTCGGATGGTGTCGGCTTCGGCTTCGGTGATGATGCCCTGACGGCCGAGCATTTCGGCATGGGCCATTGATCCTTGAATATCTTGTTTGTACAGACGGGCGTCAAAAGAAATGGACGCGTTAAAATCATCGGTGAGGGCGTCAGTGCTTTTTTGAAAGCGGCCGCCCCAGAGCTTTGATGCCATAATTCCTCCCTTGGCAGTTGTGCTGCGTGAATTCAATCAATTTAAAAAACGAGCGGATAACTGAGAAATCACGCGGCGCGTGATGATCTCCGGTTCATCCGCTCTTCATTATATCTCAAAAGGGAAAGATAAAAAACCTATCCTGTCCGATTTAAGAATAAATGTTTTATTTTTTGTTAGGATTCGGTTTTTTCGGAGGCTTCGGCGCTCAGACGCATCAAGGCGCGCACTTTCAGCGGCAGGCCATAGAGATGGATAAAGCCTTCGGCGTCTTTGTGATCATAAAGATCACCGGTTGTAAAGCTCGCAATTTCAGCGTTGTAGAGGGAATAGGGCGATGAGACGGAGGTCAGAATGATGTTGCCCTTATAGAGTTTGAGCTTGACCGTGCCGGTGACGGTTTTTTGGGTTTCGTCGAAAAAGGCCGAGAGGGCTTCACGCAGAGGCGTAAACCATTGACCGCCATAGACGATTTCGGAAAATTTGACCGAGGCCTGGGCTTTGAAGGCGAAGGTTTCGCGGTCGAGACACATGTGTTCGAGCTCTTCGTGGGCGCGCCAGAGGATGGTGCCGCCGGGGGTTTCATAAATCCCGCGGGATTTCATGCCGACCACGCGGTTTTCGATGAGATCGACAATGCCGATGGCGTGTTTGCCGCCGATTTGGTTGGCGGTCTCCAGAATTTCCCGGGGGGACATGGCTTTGCCGTTGATTTTTTTGGGTTCGCCTTTGACAAAGTCGATTTGAATTTCTTCGGGTTCATCGGGAGCGTTTTCCGGGGTGTTGGTCAGGCGCAAAATGTGATCGTAATTGGGTTCGATGGCGGGATTTTCCAGCTCGAGACCTTCGTGGCTCATATGCAGGAGGTTGGTATCGCGGCTGTAACTTTGATCGTGACTGGTGGACAGTTTGATGTCGTGTTCGATTAAGAAATCCATGCAGTCATCCCGGGATTGAAGATCCCAGATCCGCCAGGGGGCGATGATTTTGATGGTCGGATCCAGCGCGCCGATACCCAGTTCAAAACGGACCTGGTCATTGCCTTTGCCGGTGGCGCCGTGGCAAATGGCTTCGGCGTCGTATTTGTGGGCATATTCCACAAGGACTTTGGCGATGAGGGGCCTTGCCAGAGAGGTGCCGAGAAGATATTTGTTTTCGTAGACGGCGTTGGCCTTGAGGGCCGGCCAGCAATAGTCTTCGACAAATTCATCGGTGACATCCACCAGATGACAGGCAGCGGCGCCGCAGCTTTTGGCCCGTTCTTCCAGTCCATCGGTTTCTTTGCCCTGACCTACGTTGACACAGACGCAAATGACGTCGTAATTGTAGGTTTCTTTGAGCCAGGGAATGATGGTGGTGGTGTCAAGACCACCGGAATACGCCAGAATCACTTTCTTTTTTTCCATATTGTCCTCCGTTTTTGTTTGACGATGAAGCAGACGGCAAGCGTCCTCTTATCGTTTCGGGTTCGATTTTTTGATTTTGTCAAATTATACAACAGACCATGACGAAAATCAAGACCGAATGAAAATTTATTCGCAAAGATTAAATATTTATGCAAAAATACCGCTTGATTATTCACGGTATTAGGCGTATAATAGCTTTCATCCAAAGGAAAACAATGATTATTTATGCATTTCTTTGGAGAATTTATTCAATTCGGAGTGACTGATGATTAAAGCAGCGATTATCGGCGCCACCGGTTATGCCGGTCAGGCGCTGCTCAGAATTTTAACGGAACATCCGGAGGTCGACGTGATTCATGTCGGTTCCCGTTCGTATGACGGGAAGCGGATTGACCGGGTTTACCCGCTATATCGGGATATTTTGGACGAAACGTGCCGAAACCTAAGCGTTTCGGCGTTGGCGGAATCGGCGGATGTGATTTTTCTCGCGCTGCCCCACGGCATCGCGTCGGCCCAGGTTGACGAAGCGGTGCTTGACAAAACGGTGATCATCGATCTCGGGGCTGATTATCGCCTTCATGATGTGAATATTTATGAAAAATGGTATCAGGTTAAACACGAGAGCCCGGATTTGCTTTCCACGGCGGTATACGGCCTGCCTGAATTGCATCGGACGGAGATTACCGAAACCAATTTGATCGCCAATCCCGGGTGCTACACCACCTGCAGCATTCTCACTTTGGCGCCGCTGGTGAAGGCTGGACTCATCGATACGGATTCTGTGGTCATTGATGCCAAATCCGGTGTGACCGGCGCCGGTCGGGGAGAAACCCTGGCCAACCATTATTGCGAAGTCAACGAAAACATCAAGGCCTATAAAATCGCATCCCACCGGCATACGCCGGAAATCGAGCAGGAATTGTCTTTGCTTGGCGAAACGGACATGACCCTGCTCTTTACGCCCCATCTTGTGCCGATGAACCGCGGCATTTTGTCTTGTTGTTATGCGAAAGCTTCGGTGGATTTAACCACCGAGAAGCTCGCGGATATTTATCGTGATTTTTACGAAGGCGAGCCCTTTGTGCGTTTTGTCGGAAACGTCTCTCCCGAAACCCGCTGGGTAAAGGGAACCAATTTTGTCGATATCGGCGTGAACGTCGATAGCCGGACGGGACGGGTGATCGCCATGGGCGCCATCGATAATCTCTACAAGGGCGCCGCGGGGCAGGCCGTGCAAAATATGAATATCCGTTTCGGCCTTGATGAAAGGACGGGCCTCAATTCCGTGGCGGATTTTCCGGTGTAATTTCGATAAAAAAAGCGGTGTATGAATAAATAACCAAAAAATCGTGTTACCGGTCCATATAATACCATTGAATCTTTAAATATATTCCTCGCTTCATGTTATAATACCTTATTATGTCATTTTTAGACAACAAGCGTAACCATATGGTTAATTGTGAAAACTACCAAAAATTTGTTTAAAAGAGAAAGGAACTATTCATGAAAAAACGTGAAGGCGGCGCCACCTCGGCAAAAGGATTTAAAGCATTCGGTGTTTCCGCGGGCCTCAGAGCCAAAGAAAAATTGGATACGGCGATGCTTGTCTCCGATGTGCCCGCGATGGCGGCCGTCGTGACGACGACCAATGCCGTCAAGGCGGCACCTGTGATTTGGGATGACGCGATCATCGGCGACGATTATCAAATCAAGGCGGTGATTGTCAACAGCGGCAACGCCAATGCTTGCACCGGTCTGCAGGGTATCGAAGCCGTCCACGCTGAAGTGAGTGCCGTGGCGGCGGCATTGTCCTGTGATATTCACGAGGTCGCCGTGGCATCCACCGGCGTGATCGGTGTGCCGCTGCCCGTCCAAAAAATCGTTGACGCCGTTCCCGAATTGGTCGCGGGTTTATCATCGGATGCCGAAGCTTCTGACAAAGCGTCCCGGGCGATTCTCACGACGGATACGGTGCCGAAAACCGCTGCCGTTCAGGTCATGATCGGCGGGAAAACCGTCACGGTGGGCGGTATGGCCAAAGGCTCGGGGATGATTTGCCCCAACATGGCGACGATGCTCTCCTTTGTGACAACGGACTGCGCGATCACCAGGGATTGTTTGCAAACCATGCTAACGGAAACCGTGGGGGATACCTATAATATGATGTCGGTGGACGGCGATATGAGCACCAACGATACGGTGCTGGTGCTGGCCAACGGCCTCGCGGGCAACAAGGAAATCGTGAACAAAAACAGCGCCGATTATCTGACGTTGAAAAAAGCGTTGTACACCGTTAACGAAATGCTGGCCAAGGCCATTGTCCGGGACGGCGAAGGCGCCACCAAACTCATTGAAGTGGATTTGACCGGAGCCGCTACCGAGACCGAAGCCAAAATTCTGGCCAAAGGCGTGGTGACCTCCAATCTGGTCAAAGCGGCGTTTTTCGGTGAAGACGCCAACTGGGGGCGGGTGCTTTCCTCCCTCGGTTCAACCGGTATCGCCTTTGATCCTCAACAGGTTTCCGTGACCTTTAAGTCCAACGGCGGAAGCGTGGATCTGTTCAAAAAAGGACACCCCGTTCCCTTTGACGAAGCCAAGGCCAAAAAAGTCCTTGAGGAAAAAGAAATCACGGTTTTGGTCAAAATGGGAGAAGGCGCCGCCTCCGCCAAAAGCTGGGGCTGTGATTTGACCTATGATTATGTTAAAATTAACGGTGAGTATAGAACGTGAGCCCCGAGCAAGACGAGGGGCGCTTGAGTTCGGGACCGCTGTCCCGAACGGATGATTGTGAGCACAGCGAGCAATCTGACCAAAAAGAAAGCAAAAAGCTCACATGCGGAAATAAAAAGAGCTTGTTCATCGGCTATACGGACATTTGACAAGGGGCGGACAAGATCACATAGCGCGGCTCCACCCGCTTCGCTTAGGTAAGTTCTCATGAGCCAAACGGCCCAGGCCGGTTTCTCTTTCGGCTTTGCCGAAATTCACCTTCTGAATGATTAACGATTAATGATGAATGATTAATGATTCTGGAAGAAACTCGGCTTTGCCGAGTTTCAGATTTAGAAGAGGATGCTAAGCACAAAAGGCTCCCTTTGATAAGGGGAGCTGTCAACGAAGTTGACTGAGGGGTTCTCTTGCGAAAAGCTTCCGCTCTGAATTAAGCCTCGATAGCTGTTCATGGAAGAACCCTTCACACTCCGCTACGCTACGGATAGCTTCCGTCAGCCAATCACACTCGCTTTTGCTCGTGTTCTTGGGACGTCAGTTACGTCATCTCGCTAAAGCAAGACGCCATCTCCCCTAAAATAGGGTAGGTTGTGTGCTACGAAGTGAGTTATAGCGCCCCGCTCATGCATGCATGGCAGTTCGCCCTGACCCGGCGAAAGATTGCGTAGCTTACTTTTACGGAAAGGAAAGAGAGATGTATCATGATTGAAAACATGGGGAAATACATTGAAAAAGCCAACACGTTGGTGGAGGCGCTCCCCTATATTCGTGAGTTTCGAAAGAAAATCGTCGTAATTAAATACGGCGGATCTTTTATGTATGACCAAAACATCAAGCAATCTGTCATTGATGACGTGGCTTTGATGAAACTTGTGGGGTTACGACCGATTATGGTTCACGGCGGCGGAAAGGACATTTCGGCGATGTTGTCCCGCTTGGACGTTGAAACCGAGTTTGTCGACGGCCTTCGGGTGACCGACGCCGAAACCGTCAAGGTGGCGGAAATGGTGCTGTCCGGCAAAATCAACAAAGAAATCGTTGCCCTTCTTCAGGAAAAGGGCATCGGTGCCGTTGGCGTCTCCGGCAAGGACGGCGGGATGCTTCGGGTGAAAAAGAAGTATGGCAAAGACGGCGCGGATATCGGTTTTGTGGGGGAAATCATCCGGGTTAAAACCGATTTGTTAAATACCCTGATCAAAGGCGATTATGTGCCGGTTATCGCGCCGGTGGGGTGCGACAGCGCTGGCCGCTCCTACAACATCAACGCCGATCACGTGGCTTATGCCGTGGCAAAAGCTTTGGAGGCGGAAAAACTGGTCTATCTCACGGATACCGACGGGGTTTATATGGATTCCCATGATCCCGATTCCATCATCCGCAGACTCAGCATTAAGGACGTGCGCCCCCTCATTGATGACGGGATCATTTCCGGCGGCATGATTCCCAAGGTGGAAAACGCCGTGGACGCCCTTCAATCCGGCGTCAATTCGGTCCATATTCTCGACGGGCGTGTCGAGCATTCGCTTCTACTCGAACTCTTCACCGATGCCGGGTGCGGAACGATGATTAAAGATACGTTGCCGGCGTACGGGTGAATGAATCATCATGAATCCCGATGAAACTCGGCCGGGCCGAATGTCAAAGCGGATCATTTGATTGGGCTTCGGGCAATGCCCCGCGGTTCTTTTGCCGATAGGGTGGAAGCGTCTTTTCGATTCGCGCTTTGTCCATCGGCATCTCGAAGGGAGCCCGATTGTACCCGGTACGTTTATCTTAAAAACAAGGAGAAACAATGAAAAGTCAACATATTATGGAACGCGGGAGCGCGGTGATTATGCCGACCTACGCGCGTTTTCCCATTGTTTTTGATCATGGCGAAGGCTGTGAACTCACCGATGCGGACGGTAAAACCTATTTGGATTTTACGGCGGGCATTGCCGTCAATTGTTTGGGCTATCATCATCCGGCCTTGACAGCCGCCCTTTCGGATCAGGCGAAAAAAATGCTCCATGTGTCCAATTTATATTGGCATGAGCCCATGGTGCAGGCCGCGGAGAAGCTGACGCGGCTGAGCGGACTCGATCAGGTGTTTATGTGCAACAGCGGCGCCGAGGCTAACGAAGCGGCCATGAAGCTGGCCCGCATCTATGCCAAGCACGAAAAAGCCAAGGAAGCGGTGGAGATCATCGCGATGGATCATTCCTTCCACGGCAGAACCTACGCGGCCATCACCGCGACGGGTCAGCCCAAATATCAAAAGGATCTGGATCCTTTAATGCCGGCCATCCGCCACGTGCCCTTTAACGATATCGACGCGCTGAAGGCCGCGGTTTCACCGCGAACCGCCGCGATTTTGCTGGAGCCCATTCAGGGAGAAGGGGGCATTCATCCGGCGGATCCCGACTATTTGACCGAGGTTCGGGCCCTTTGCGATGCGCAAAACATCGTCTTGATCTTTGATGAAGTGCAATGCGGCATCGGCAGAACCGGAACTTTTTTTGCTTATCAGGGATACGGGATTAAGCCCGATATCGTCTGCTTTGCCAAAGGCGTTGCCGGCGGGGTCCCCATGGGCGGCATTATCGCTTCGGAACAGGTTTCCCGCTATTTTGTGCCGGGCACTCACGCCTCCACCTTTGGCGCGGGACCGCTGGCCACGGCGGCGGCAAACGTGGTTTTGGATATCGTTGGCGATCCCAAGTTTTTGGATGAAGTCAAAAACAAAGGAGACACTCTCAGAGAGCGCCTGCTCGCTTTGAAAGCCAAAGGGGATGTCATCACCGATGTCAGAGGCTTAGGACTCATGCAGGGCATTGAACTGACCTGTGAAGCCGGCCCTGTTGTGAATCGGGCGATGGACAACGGACTTTTACTGGTTGGCGCGGGGAAAAATGTCATTCGGTTTGTGCCGCCGCTGATCATCTCGGAAGCGGACATTGACCGGGGAGTGGCCATTCTCGAGCAATCCTTAGGATAATTCTTGAAACAATTGAATATTGTTAGCTTTTCAGGGCATTCCGTGGTATGATAATGTCACGGAATTTTTTCATTCTTTAAGCGATAGAAAGGTGGTGAAAGCATGTCTGTCTTAGACGCGATCAAAGAAGCGGAAGCTTTGGCGGAGGAAAAACGAAAAGACGCGGCCAGGCAAGCCCGAGAGATCATCAAACAGGCGGAAGACCGGGTGAACGCCGACCGGGAAGCAAAGCTTTCCGAACTTCGCGAAGCTGGGGCTTTACGGTTGGAACAGGCGAAAAACGACATCAACGCGACGGCGGCCCGGGCCATTGCCGATGCGAAAGCCAAAGACGACGAGCTGGTCAAGGCGGCGGAGAAGCATTTTGACGAGGCCCTCGCTTTGATTATGGAAAGGACGAAACGGTCATGATTGTCGGCATGAAAAAAGGCAGCCTGATCATCATGAAGGCTGATCGCGATGCCGTTTTGAAAGCGCTCCAGCAGGCCGGTGAGTGGATGACGATTTCCGAGGAGGCGGCAGATGCTCCGCAGGGCGAGTCATCCGCGGCCGAAAAGCCGGAAAACGCCCTTGCTTTTTTAAGCGGGTTTGCCAAAAAACCGTCGCTTTTTTCGTCAAAGCCCGAGGTGACATCGGAGGCCCTGCTTGCCGCCGGTGAAGAGGAAAAAAAGACGGCGGCCGAGACGGAGCGCGTCATGGCGGCCATCTCAAACATTGACGCAGAGCTTTCGGCGCTTCGCAATGAGAACGAGACGCTGACGCCCTGGTTGGATATGGACAAGCCTATCGAGGACGTGGTCGACACCAGGCACGTGCGGGTTTTAAGCGGCTTCGCGCCCGAGGAGGCGCTGCCCGACATTGAGGCGGCCCTTGGCGACACCGGGGCTCTGTCGGCCTATGGCGGATCGAAGGACGGCGTTGCCCTGTTGCTCTATCTTTATCGACTGCCGGACGGCGAGATGAAAGCGAAGCTTTCGGCCCTGTCGGAGGCGGGCTTTAACGAAGGGCAGCTTCCCAAAATTTCGGGAAAACCCAAAGCGCGCTATGACGAAAACAAAGCTGCCATCGACCGTCTTCTCAAACAAAAGGAAGACCTTGAAGCGACGGCCAAAGCCCTTTCCGACAAGGCGGGGGATGTGGCCCTGTTGTCCGAGCAGGTTCGGGCCGAGACCGAGCGGTCGCGGGTCACGGGGGTTGAGACGGCACAAACCCTTTTGCTCAAAGGATGGGTCAGAGAAGACCGGACCGCCCGGATTGAAGCGGCGGTGTCCGGCGTCACCGAGGTTTACGACTTGCGCTTTGCCGATCCCGCCGAGGACGAGGTGCCTCCGACGGTGACCCAAAACCCGCATTTTCTGTCCCAGTTTGAGACCATCACCGATATGTTTTCCCTGCCGAAAATCGGAACCCTTGATCCGGCGCCGGTGGCGGGGATCTGGTATTGGATCATTTTCGGCATGATGATGGGCGATGTGGGATACGGCGCCTGCATGTTTGTGATTTTTTTCCTGTTCAAAAAGATCAAAAAACCGACGGGGGAATTCGGCAAGCTCATCAACGTGCTGTTTTATTCCAGCATCACCACCATTATTTTCGGGGTGCTGTTCGGATCCTATTTCGGCGAAACCTGGCATCCGATCATGTTCGCGCCCCTGGACAATCCGATGGGCTTTCTGATTTTCACCATGGTCATCGGGGTGCTTCACATCTTTTCCGGTATGGGCATCAAAGCGACGGAACTCATTCGGGACGGCAAAATTTTAGACGCGATTTTCGATGTGTTCAGCTGGATGATCCTCATTACGGGATTGCCGATGCTCTTGCTTCCCGAGCTTCGAACCGCCGGTATCATCATGTCGGTTCTCGGCGCGGCGATTATCCTCTTGACGGCGGGACGGGATAAACCGACGATTGTCGGCAAAATCACCGGCGGGCTTTTGGGACTGTATGATATCAGTTCTTACCTGTCGGATATTTTGTCCTATTCCCGGATTCTGGCTCTGTCTTTGGCAACCGGCGTCATCGGGATGGTCATGAATCTTTTGGCGCGGATGGTCGCGGTGGGTCCCATCGGGTTTGTTTTTGCGCTGCTCATCTATATCGTCGGGCATGTGTTTAACCTGGCCATGAGTCTGCTCTCGGCTTATGTCCATGACAGCAGACTGCAATATATCGAGTTTTTCGGAAAATTCTATGAAGGGGGCGGCAAGCCGTTTAAACCTTTGGCGCTGCGCCCTAAGCATTTTAATGTCAATGATCAAAAATCATCCCATTCATGATAGGAGGTAAAACATGAACACAGGAATTGTTTTGGCACTGGTCGGCGCGGCGTTGTCCGCGATTTTAGGCGGTATCGGCTCCGCCTACGGCGTTCAGGCCGCCGGGGTTGCCGCCGCGGGGGTCTGCTCCGAAAAGCCGGATCTTTTCGGTAAGGTGTTGGTGCTCCAGGCCCTTCCGGGGACCCAGGGGATTTACGGCTTTCTGATTGCCGTGCTGATTCTCGTGCAGACCGGCGTGATTTCCGGCTCTCCGGCGGATCTCACCGTGATGCAGGGATTGTCCTATCTTATCGCGGGACTGCCGATCGCTTTTGTGGGATGCGGTTCCGGGATCTATCAGGGCAAAACAGCTGCCGCGTCCATTTTGATGACGGCCAAAGACCCGGATTCCTCCGCGAAGGGCATCACCATGACCGCTCTCGTGGAAACCTACGCGATCCTGGCGCTTCTGGCTTCCATCCTGATTTTATTCGGGATTCGCTAAAAAGAGGCAACCTTCAATGGCTACGGATGCGATTATCAACAAAATCAAAGCGGATGCCGAGCATGACGCGAGGCAGCTTATTACCGATGCCGAAAGCCGGGCAAAAACGATCATCGCGGCAGGCGAGAAGGAGACCGAGCGGGCGGCGGCAGGCACCGAAGCCGGCATAGCGGCCGACATCGCGGCATTGAAAGAACGGGCGTCGCTCATGACCCGCCTGGATATCAGAAAACAGACTTTGGCGGCGGAGCGCGAGGTGCTCGATCGGGTGTTTTCCGAGGCGGAATCCCGTTTGGCCGGTCTTTCCGACAGGGAGAAGACCGCGTTTCTTTCGGATTTCATCACGCGGGCGGCCGAGACGGGAAAGGAAAAACTCCGGGTGCCCGAAGGTGAAAAACGGCTGTATTCCCGGGAAATGATGGACGCCGTCAACCGGGCCCTCAAAGCCAGAGGACTGCCCGGGGAGTTGACCCTCGATGACGTGCCGGCGCCCTTTTCAAACGGCGTGATGCTCTGCGGCGAGCACGCCGACATCAACGGTGATTTTCATGTGATCATCGACGAGGCGCGGGCATCCTGTGAACGGGAAGTCGCGGAGATTTTATTTCATCATGAGGTGTCGTAATGGCAGGCGGAACGCAATATTTATTTGCGGTGGGCCGCGTCAAAGCTAAGGAAGAGGAAATCATCGACGCCGGGATGTGGCAGCGCCTCATCGACGCGGAGCCCGATGAAGCCCTTCGACTGCTTAAAGACCATGGCTACGGCGAGTCGGGGGAAGAGACGTCGGCGGAGGCGATGATCGCCTCAGAGATGACAAAAACGGCCAAATTTATTGCAGAGATTTCACCGGAGCCGGCCTTTACCGATCTGTTTTTGTTTCCGATCGACGGATACAATTTAAAATTGATGTTAAAAGGCATTGTCATGCGAAAGGACGTGACGCCCCATTTGCGTGAAGGCGGCGCCATTGCCATCCAACGTCTTCAACGGGCTGTGGAAAGCGACGCCTTTGACGGATTGCCGAAAGCCTTTGCCCGGGCAATCAAAACCCTGGAGACCGAAACCGACGCCCGGGTCATTTCCACCGTGGTTGATCAGGCGGTGTATGACGCGATTTTGGACGTGCTGTCCGAAAAAAAACACGATAACGCCTTGTTAAAGCGCTATTTCAAAGCCAGCATCGACCACACCAATATCCTTTCGGTCATTCGGGCGGGCGCCCTCGGCTACGATGAAAAAGCGGTGAGCCGGTTGCTGATTGACGGCGGCGATATGGACAAGGCAAAGCTTCTTTCCGCCGTCTCCGACGGCGAGGATCATGGCGCTTTGGCACTAGCCGGGGTTGCGGCTGAGGACGGTGTTAAAAAAGCCTTGGCGCGATACGCCGAGCGTCCCAATATCGGCATGCTTGAGCAGGCCCTCGACCGGGCAAGCCTTTCGATTATCTCGTCGGCCCGGGGAGATGTCTTCGGCATCGCGCCCATCCTTTACTTCCGGTTGATGAAGGAGAGGGAAGGCAAAATGCTTCGCATGCTCTTTGCGGCGAAACGGGGCAATGTCCCCATCACCGCGGCGGAGCTTGGTGTGAAGGAGGCATAATATGGCAAGTGACGCGAAAATTGCCGTGATCGGCGACAAAGAATCGATTATCATATTCAGAGCCCTTGGGTTTGATACCATCGAGGCGGTGACGGGTGAGGCGGTCAGCCGGGCGATCCATCAACTTGCCCGGGACCGTTACGCCGTGATTTACATCACGGAGGACGCTGCCGAAACAGTCGAAGGGACCATTGAGACATACAAGACGATGGCCTATCCCGCCATCATCCCGATTCCGGGACGAACAGGGGGAAAAGGCATCGGCATGAAAGGTGTTCGCGCCAATGTGGAGAAAGCCATCGGCGCAGACATTTTGTAATAAGGAGGTACCTGTTTGCGTACATCGAATACAAACAGTGAAGTGGTCGGTACCATTGTCAAAGTCGCGGGGCCGCTGATTGTGGCGTCGGGCATGGCGGACGTGCAAATGTACGATGTGGTGCGGGTCAGTGAGAAAAAGCTCATCGGCGAGGTGATCGAGTTACGGGACGATCTCGCGTCGATTCAAGTTTATGAGGAAACAGCGGGTCTCGGTCCCGGGGAGCCCGTCTATTCCACCGGAGAGGCATTGTCGGTGGAGTTGGCGCCGGGACTCATCGAAGGGATTTTCGACGGCATTCAACGGCCGCTGACGGCCATATACGACGCGGCGGGGGACCGCATTACCCGCGGCATCGACGTGCCCAAGCTTGACCGGGAGAAAAAATGGCCCTTTGTGCCGGCGGTTGGCATTGGGGATCACGTCATTCCCGGGGATGTGCTGGGCACCGTGCAGGAGACCCCGGCCGTCTGTCAAAAGATTATGGTTCCCGTGGGTGTCTCCGGAGAGGTGAGCTTTATTTTTGACGGCGAGTGCGCGATCACCGAGCCCATCGCCAAAATCAAAACGGACAAAGGTGACGAGCGGGAAGTGGCCATGCTTCGCACCTGGCCGGTTCGCCGCGGACGCCCCTATCAGGAAAAACTGGCGCCCGACGAGCTCATGGTCACGGGACAGCGGGTCATCGACACGCTCTTTCCCATCGCCAAAGGCGGCATCGCGGCCATCCCCGGGCCCTTCGGGTCGGGAAAAACCGTGGTTCAGCATCAATTGGCCAAATGGGCGGACGCCGATATCATCGTCTATATCGGATGCGGGGAGCGGGGCAACGAAATGACCGACGTCCTCATGGAATTTCCCGAGCTTTCGGATCCCCGGACGGGTTTGTCGCTGATGAAGCGCACCGTGCTCATCGCCAACACGTCGGATATGCCCGTCGCGGCCCGGGAAGCGTCGATCTACACGGGCATCACCATCGCGGAATATTTCAGGGATATGGGCTATAAAGTCGCCATCATGGCCGACTCCACCTCCCGCTGGGCGGAGGCCCTTCGGGAAATGTCCGGCCGTCTGGAAGAAATGCCCGGTGAGGAAGGCTATCCCGCTTATCTGTCCTCCCGGCTGGCGGAATTTTATGAGCGGGCGGGATACGTGGCCTGTCTCGGCAGTGACGAGCGCTACGGGGCCATTTCCGCCATCGGCGCCGTGTCCCCCCCGGGGGGCGATATCTCGGAGCCGGTGTCCCAGGCGACCCTCCGCATAGTGAAGGTCTTTTGGAGCCTCAGCGCCGATCTGGCCTATCAGCGCCATTTCCCGGCCATTGACTGGCTTCAGAGCTATTCCCTTTACAACGACACCATGCACGCTTATCTGGACCGCACCGTGGCCGCCGACTGGTCCGCCCATGTGCAGACGACCATGACCATCCTTCATGAGGAATCCGAGCTTCAGGAAATCGTGCGCCTGGTCGGTGTCGACGCCCTGTCTTTCAAAGACCGGCTGACGCTGGAATGCGCCCGGTCTCTGCGTGAGGATTATCTGCATCAAAACGCCTTTGACGACATCGACACCTATTCCTCGCTCAACAAGCAATACAAAATGCTCGATATGATTCTCTCCTGGTATAACCTGGGGCAGGAGGCCCTGGCGGACAACGTGCCCTTTGACGCCATCATCAACATGACCGTCAGGGAACGCATTGCCCGGATCAAGGGTATTGCCGAGGCGGACGTGGACGACAGCGTCAGCGAAATAGCAGCCATGCTTCGGGATGAATTTGAACAACTGAGAGCGGGAGGACAAAAGGATGCGTAAAGAATATAAATCCATTCGGGAAGTCGTCGGCCCTCTGATGCTGGTGGATCATGTGGAAGGGGTCAAGTACGACGAGCTGGTGGACATTGTCCAGGCTGACGGCGAACATCGCGTCGGCAAAGTGCTCGAAATCAACGGCGACTCGGCGCTGGTTCAGCTTTACGAAAGCTCTCAGGGCCTCAAAATCGCCACCAGCAAGGTGTCCTTTCTCGGACACGGCATTGAGCTCGGCGTGAGCCGCGATATGCTGGGGCGGGTTTTTGACGGCATGGGCCGGCCCAAGGACGGCGGCGCCGCCATCATCCCCGACAAAAAAATGGACATCAACGGCTCTCCGATGAATCCCGTCGCCAGGGATTATCCGGCGGAATTTATTCAAACGGGCATCTCCGCCATCGACGGGCTCAACACCCTGGTCCGCGGCCAAAAGCTGCCGGTTTTCTCCGGGTCGGGCCTGCCTCACGCCCAGCTCGCCGCGCAAATCGCGAGACAAGCCAAGGTTCTTGACGACAGCGAGGATTTTGCCGTGGTGTTCGCGGCCATCGGCATCACCTTTGAGGAAGCGGATTATTTCATCAAAGATTTCAGAAAAACCGGCGCCATCGAACGGGCGGTGCTCTTCATGAATTATGCCAACGATCCGGCGGTAGAGCGTATTTCCACCCCGCGCATGGCCATCACCTGCGCCGAATATCTGGCCTATGAGCTGGGGATGCATGTGCTTGTCATCATGACCGACATCACCAATTATGCCGAAGCTCTTCGGGAGGTCTCCGCGGCCAGAAAGGAAGTACCCGGCAGACGCGGCTATCCTGGTTATCTCTATACGGACCTGGCGAGCTTATATGAACGGGCCGGCCGGATCCGGGGCAAAAAAGGCAGTATCACCCAGATTCCCATTTTATCCATGCCCGAAGATGACAAAACCCATCCGATTCCCGATCTCACCGGCTATATCACCGAAGGGCAGATCATTCTTTCCCGGGATTTGTATCAACGGGGGATCAGACCGCCCATCGACGTGCTGCCGTCTTTGAGCCGTTTGAAGGACAAGGGCATCGGGGAAGGGAAGACCCGCGCCGATCATGCCGATACCATGAACCAGCTTTTCGCGGCCTATGCCCGGGGAAAGGACGCCAAGGAGTTGGCGGTCATTCTCGGGGAGGCGGCTCTGTCGGACATCGACAAAATCTATGCCAAATTCGCCACGGCCTTTGAGGAGCGCTACGTGTCTCAGGGCTACACCACCAACCGCTCCATCGAAGAGACGTTGACCGTCGGCTGGGAGCTGTTGTCCCTGTTGCCCAAATCGGAGCTCAAGCGTGTCAAAGACCGGTTTATCGACGCCTATTACCCCGAAGATAAGGAGGGATAAATCATGGCCCGTGTCAATCCGACGCGCATGGAATTGACGCGTCTGAAAAAAAGGCTGAAAACCGCCCTTCGCGGACATAAGCTCTTAAAAGACAAACGGGATGAGATGGTCAGACAGTTTATGACACTCATTCGCAGAAATAAGGCGCTACGCGAACAAATTGATGACAAGCTGGCGGCGGCGCTCTCCCGATTTGCCGTGGCGGAAGCCTCGATGGGGGAAGACGCCGTCACGGAAGCGCTGTTTTGTCCCGCGCGCAGGATGGCGGTTACGGCGGATACCCGCAATCTGATGAATGTGGATGTCCCGAAATTTACCTTGGATGAGGAGGACCGCGTCATCGACCTGCCTTACGGTTTTGCCTTTTCGTCAGGGATGCTCGATCAGTCGGTTCTCGACGTGGCCGAGCTCATGCCCCTATTGATTGAGCTGGCCGAGGTTGAAAAAACCTGCAATATGCTTGCCGACGAAATCGAAAAGACGAGACGCCGCGTCAACGCGCTGGAACATGTGATGATTCCCGAAATGCAGGCGCTGATCAAATCCATCACCATGAAGCTGGAGGACAATGAGCGCGGCAACATCACCCGTCTGATGAAAGTCAAGGAAATGATGCAGTGATGGGGACATGACAAAAAAGTTTTATACTTACATGCTTCGCTGCGCGGATGATTCTCTTTATGTCGGGTATACCGTCAATCTAGAGCGGCGCCTAAAAACCCACAACGCCGGCAAGGGGGCCAAATATACCCGAAGCCGCCTGCCGGTCACGTTGGCCTATGCTGAATGTTTTGACAATAAACATGACGCGATGTCCCGGGAAGCGAATCTTAAAAAGCTTCGTCATCAAGAAAGGGAAAGACTTATCTTGGCGCATCAACACATCAGAGATGCGGATGGATGATGGTTAATGAATGATGAAAATGAATAATTATGGAAGAAACTCAGGTCCTGCCTGAGTTTTTTTGTTTTTTGCTGTTCTCTGTCATGAACTTTTGCTGATTCTATATCTTTTTGTTGAGGCGAGCTGTTTTGGAGCGCCTGCCGGCGCATCCCACCCTGGGATGAATGATTAATGATTCAGATGGAAACTCGGCAAGGCCGAGCAGATTTTGTCCCGAGGGCTTTTGACCGGTGACAGTTATGACAATATGGCGAAACAGCTGCAGAAGGCGATGCAAACGAGCGCGTTTAACGCGAACCGGCTGATCACAACGGAGGCGGCTTATTTCCAAGAGTGCGCCAGAGAAAACACGATGGACGCGCTAAATGTGGAGCGGCGTCAGATTTTCGCGACGCTGGACACGAAGACGTGTGAGCATTGCGGAAGGCTTGATTTGAAGGTGATTGATAAGGCGGACTGTACACCGGGGGTGACGGTACCGCCTTTTCACGTATTTTGCCGATGCACCCACGGACCCTATTATGACGATGAGTTCAGTCGGCAATTTGACAAGCGGGCTTATCGGGATCCGGAGACGGGCAAGACCAAGACGGCTGAGATGATGAGCTATGATGAGTGGAGAGAGAGGTATTTACCATTTGACATCACCGAAGGCGGGAAATACAAGCGGCTGACCATATCGAATCCGGAAAAATATGCCAAAAGAATCATGCCTGAGTTTTCGGCACAAAACTTTACGGCAAAAGAGTTGAAACAGCTTTGGCAAAAAAACGGGGGTTATATACAAAATTCAAAAGGTTATAAAGATATTAACAAATATCTCAGAGGGCTTAAGTCCAAAATAGAAAATCCTGTTTGTCGGATAACCGAAAAGGTATTGAATCGTTTGACTACCAATAATGCTTTAACGCAAAATTATATCGGCACTCGAAAAGTGGATATGGAATATCTTAATAATGTTTTGGGAATTGACACGGATGGACTTACAAAAGAGAAGTATAGAAAAAACGCGCAAGGTAAATTTAAAAAAGTTGTGATACCAAAAGATGAAAAGGCAGCGAAAGAAATCGTAGCAGCAATCAACGACTTGATTGGCACGCCACAAGGGACTATTCCGGATAAAGCCTATACTTCTGTGAGTTTATCGGAAAATCTGAATCACTTTACTCACTTACCGATTAAATTTGAGCTTCAAATGCCGAAAGGCACGCAAGGATTTATGACGAACAATAAGCCCGAGAGTGAATTTATTACAAAAAAAGGATCATCCATTGAAATAATCGAAGCCAGGGTGTATAATGATAAAAAAGATTATTGCATTAAGATTTTAGGGCGGATTGTCCAATAACAGGTGGTGTTAATATGGGACCAATAGAAAAAATTTTACGAAAACATTTTACTCCTGACGAACTTGAATACCGGTCGATTTCCATGAAAGAAAGAGATTATCCATGGCAAGTTGATCACGGATATGCCGTTTTTGTAAAAGGGGATCCGATGGACTGGCACTATGAATTAACAAAAAAAGGTAAGAACTATTTTGATAAACTGAACAAAAGAAATAATGTTTTAGTAAAACGTCTTGTTAAA
>JAFRBB010000013.1 GCA_017405085.1 Eubacteriaceae bacterium | reverse complement strand
GGATTGTTATTCTTTTTCAAAGATTGAGCTGAGTGTTAGAATGTATTTTTGATGGTTTTGATAAAACATGTCTTTTTTAGACGTAATATTTTTCAGTTTTTGTTTCCCATGAATAATTTGGGATTATTAATTATTCATTAATACAAGGTTTCGCCATGGCAAACATCAAAACAACAATCACCAAAATCCGCGCCGGCGGTCAAAGCGGCGTTGACCGGGCGGCCATGGACTTCGCCAAAGCGCGAGATATACCCCTTTGCGGTTGGTGCCCCAAAAACGGGTGGGCCGAGGACTACCCCGAGCCCCCGAGACTGCTTGACGACTATCCCGAGCTTGAGCCAACGCCTTCCGGGGATCCGGCCCAACGGACAAAATGGAACATGCGGGACACCGACGCCATATTGACGGTAATGCCCGAAAAACCGGTCGCTTCACCGGGGACCGAAGTTGGGGTAGACGAGGGCAAACGTCTGGCCAAACCGATGTTCACCGCCACAGGCCCGGCCGACGCCGAAAAACTAAAAAAATGGCTAAGCGCGTTGCCGGTCGGCACCGAGCTGTGCGTCGGAGGACCGCGAAACAGCGAGTGGCCGGAGGCCTACGCCGTGACCACAGCGCTCCTTGACGCCGTATTCGACGCGTGAAAATGAGTCTGTCCAGCCTTCGGCCGGGAGGGGAGGTCGGCTTGACGGGGGTTCTTCTCCCAAATAAAAGCCAAGCAACAGGTGAACGATATCTGACTGTCCGTTGAATAACTAAAAATTTTATTTTTAAGATAAAAAATTTCATTTTGTTATTGAATTAACAAATGAATCCTGTTATAATATTCACAAAGTTTTTGTCAGACCATCAAACGAGAGCTTGTCGGATCCGGTTTCATTTCGTTAAATTTAAGGAGGATGTTATGCAACGTTTTACCAACCCAAGAGATATCTATCACGGCGAAGGCGCCCTGGAAGTCTTAAAAAGCCTGAAAGGGAAAAAAGCCGTCATCTGCGTCGGCGGCGGTTCCATGAAACGCTTCGGATTTTTGGACAAAACAAAAGCCTATCTTGAGGAAGCGGGGATGGAAGTCGCCCTGATCGAAGGCATTGAGCCCGATCCCTCGGTCACCACGGTCATGGAAGGCGCTCAAAAAATGCTCGATTTCGGCCCCGATTGGATCATCGCGTTGGGGGGCGGCTCACCCATCGACGCGGCCAAAGCCATGTGGATCAAATACGAATATCCCGACTGCACCTTTGAGGACATGTGCAAAATTTTCGGCATTCCCGAATTGCGCAAAAAAGCCAAATTTGTCGCCGTTTCCTCCACATCGGGAACCGCGACGGAAGTCACGGCTTTTTCCATCATCACCGATTATGACAAAGGCGTCAAATACCCGATCGCCGACTTCGAAATCACCCCGGACATCGCCATCGTCGATCCCGAGCTCGCGCAAACCATGCCCCAAAAACTGGTAGCCCACACCGGCATGGACGCCATCACCCACGCCATTGAGGCCTATGTGTCCACTGCCTCGTCGGACTTCACCGACGCGCCGGCGCTCTTCGCCATGGACCGCATCAAAGACGATTTGGTCAAATCCTATAACGGCGACACCGAAGCCCGCGCCCGGATGCACAATTCTCAATGTCTGGCCGGCATCGCCTTTTCCAGCGGGCTGCTCGGCATTGTCCATTCCATGGCCCACAAAACCGGCGCCGTCTTTGCCGATCAGGGCGCGCACATCATCCACGGCGCGGCCAACGCCATGTATCTGCCCAAAGTCATCGCCTTTAACGCCAAAGACGAACGGGCGGCCGAACGCTACGCCTTCATCGCCGACTACATGAAACTCGGCGGCGAAACCCGGGATGAAAAAATCGCGGCCCTCATCGCCTATTTGAGAGGAATGAACGACGATCTCAACATTCCGCATTGCATCGCGCGTTACGGCGCCGACAGCTATCCCGCCGAAGTCGGCTTTGTCCCCGAAGATGTCTATCTGGCCCGCCGTCACGACATCGCCGTCAACGCCATCGGAGACGCCTGCACCGGTTCAAACCCGCGTCAGCCCTCCGTTGAGGAAATGGAAAAACTCTTAGACTGCGTCTACTACGATTTGGACGTCGACTTCTAAACCGACGTCATCGACGTCTCTCATCACCGAAAGCCCGCGAAGTCGGGCTTTCATGTTATTTATTCATGCCTTATCATCGGTTGAGGCGCGCCGGTGGGCGCAAAGACGGGCGAAAAACGCATTGAGCCCAAAGGCCCACCAATGAATGATGAATGATTCTGTAAGAAATCCGGCTCGCCGGATTTCTAATCGGAATTAGCTGACGCCAAAGCAAAAAGGCACCCCTCGATTGCTATGCTCCCAATAAGAGAGACAGTTAAAAATAAAATCTGTTTCAACCACGAAAGGAGCAGCTCATGGGGAAAACCAGAGCAAAGATACCGGTCGAAGTCAAACAGAAATATGCCAAGCTGTGTTCCGAAGGCAAAATGACTTTAACCCAAGCGGAAAAAGCAGTCGGCGTCTGTCGATCGCTTATCAGAGAATGGGTGTATCGCTATGAAGCCGGGGGCGACTCGGTCTTTTTCGACACAGGGAAACGCCGAACATATCCGAATGAGCTAAAACGAAAAGCCGTCTTAAGCTATCTAAACGATGAAGGGTCACTCCGAAAAATAGCCGCAAAATACGGTTTGCGCTCAGAAACACAGTTGCGCAGTTGGATTCTGATGTATAATAACGGTGAAAACTTTACTGATAAAGAATCAGGAGGCAGCCGAATGAGCACATCAAGAACCACAAGCCGAGAAGAACGCGTCAAAATCGTCAAAGAGTGTCTAGAGAACGGGCGCAACTACAAAGAAGTTGCTGATAAGTACAACGTCAGCTATCAACAGGTATACAACTGGGTAAAGCGATACGTCGAACTCGATGAAGCGGGTCTCGAAGATCGTCGCGGTCAGCGCAAAGCAAAGCAAAAACCAAGAAACGAACTCGAAAGACTGCAAATCGAGAATGCGCGGCTTATGCAGCAGCTATACTTGGCTGAAATGGAGCGTAACCTGCTAAAAAAAGTCGCGGAACTGGAGAAGAGCGATCCCTCTCGCAAGTAAAGCAGTCACAATTCTACAGTTCCATAAAATATTGCGCCGAGACTTACGGATACCTTGTTAAAACATGTTGTCAAATCCTGCATGTCTCGAGATCAGCATACTACAAGTGGCTGCGTGGCGATGCCGGCAAACGCATCGAAGAAAACGAGCAGATCGCGGAAATCATTGAGAAAATCCATACCGAAGATTCAGCGAAAGGATATCGCAGAATCAGAGATGATCTGGATCGTGACTACAACATCAAAGTCAACGACAAACGCGTGCTACGCATTTGCAGAGTGTTGGATATCAAGTCCACCATTAAGTACCGCAACAACGGATGCACAAGGCAGGCCGATTGTCCTCAATACATTGCCGAGAACATTCTTAAAAGAGAATTTTTTGCTGATAGACCAAACGAAAAATGGGTGACCGATGTGACGGAACTCAGATGGTATGACGGTGTTAAAACCCATAAACTATATCTGAGCGCTATTCTTGATCTCTATGACAGACGCATTGTGGCCTATGTTATTCGGAATCGAAATGATAATCCGCTAGTCTTTGAAACACTTAAACAGGCATGCCTTTCCAATCCGGAAGCTCATCCGCTTCTCCACTCCGACAGAGGCTACCAATACACCAACCGAACATTTCACAAAATGATTGAGAACGCCGGAATGATACAAAGTATGTCAAGACTCGGTGAATGCGCCGACAATGGCCCAATGGAAGGCTTTTGGGGCATTCTTAAACGAGAGCGCTACTACGGCAGACGATTTACAGGACGAGAAGAACTTGTCCAAATGATCGAAGACTACATTTACTACTACAGTAACTGTAGATATCAACGTGGCCTTGGTGTCCTAACTCCAATGGAAAAGCACAAATCTCATCTACGATCTGCATAATATAAAACAAAACTCTTATTATATTTAATTGTCCTCTTGACGGGGAGCAGACCAAATTAGGGGAGCTGTCCCGCCTTGGCGGGACTGAGGGGTTCTCTCGCGAAAAGCTCACGCCACCAAAAAGCACGAACATAGGTGGAAACCCGGAGAGTCGGGTTTCTTTTTTTCCGGCTTTGTGCGCAACGTGCTTGTTTTTTAGACTTTACGATGATTTTACAGTTTAGTGGTTACAGAGATTACAATTTGGGATTAAATTGAATGCAGCAAAGGAGGTTTTTTCATGATCTATTGTGTTGAAGATGACAGCGCAATCCGTGATTTGATGGTCTATACCCTGAAAGCGTCAGGATTTGAAGCAATGGGTTTTGAGAATGATGACGGATTTTGGGCTGCCATGAAAGAACAACTTCCCGAGATGATCATTTTGGATGTGATGCTCCCCGGAGAAGACGGTCTGACAATCCTTCGCAAACTGCGTTCATCTCCTGTTACGGAGAGTATTCCCGTTATTATGGCGACAGCCAAGGACAGTGAGTACGATAAGGTAATCGGCCTTGATTCCGGCGCCGACGACTATCTCGCCAAGCCCTTTGGCATGATGGAGATGGTTTCTCGCATTAAGGCTGTCCTTCGCCGGGTGGAAAAAAAACGCTCGGTGGTCTTGTCTTTGGGCGACATCGTTTTGGACGAGACCAAACACACGGTTCACGTGGCAGACAAGCCCGTAACCTTGACCCTCAAAGAATACGAGCTACTCAAGCTCTTCATGGAAAATCCCGGCATCGTCTTCACCAGGGACAACATTCTCCGCAGCGTGTGGGGCATCGATTTTTCTGGGGAAACCCGAACGGTGGATGTCCACATCGGAACCCTTCGGACCAAGCTTGAGCGAGCCGGTGATGATATCCGAACCGTTCGGGGCGTCGGATATAAGCTGGAGCATCGCGATGAGTCATAAAATTTTCAGGGCGATCTGGATCACGGCCATCGGCATTTTCCTCATGTCCCTTTTGCTCATCATGGGCTATCTCTACGGCTATTTCTCCTCTCTCCAAAAAGAACAGCTTCGCGCCACGACGGAGCTCGCGGCCCGGGGAACGGCCATGGCGGGGACGACCTATCTGGAGAGCCTCAGTGCCGAGGGTTACCGATTCACCTGGGTGAGCTCCGAGGGAAAAGTCTTGTTCGACAACGAGGCCGACACCGCGCGAATGTCAAACCACATGGAACGGCCGGAGATCATCCGGGCCCTCGCCGAGGGCTATGGCGAGGCCACCCGCCATTCAAGCACCCTGGAAAACGAGCAGCATTACGCGGCCAAGCGTCTGCCCGACGGATCGGTGCTTCGCGTGTCAATGACCCAGCTTTCCTTTTGGAGCTTGCTTTACGGGTTTGCCCAGCCCATTTGCCTGGTGATCGTGACGGCGCTTCTACTCTCTTACGCCTTGTCCCAATGGATCGCCGGAAAAATCGTCGCGCCGATCAACGAGATCGACCTCGAGGCGCCGGAGCGCTATTTCGGCAGGGAGGAGTTAAAAGAAATCGAGCCTTTGCTTCGCCACATTTTCGAACAGCAAAACCGATTAAAACGCGACGGGGAGGAAACCCGAAAAGCGGCGCTCATCAGACAGGAATTTTCCGCCAACGTCTCCCATGAGCTCAAAACACCCCTTCACGCCATCTCCGGATACGCTGAGCTGATGGAAAACGGCATGGTCCGGGAGGAGGACATCCGCCCCTTCGCCAAAAAAATTCACGCCGAATCCCTGCGAATGACCAGACTCATCGAGGATATCATCGATTTGACCAAACTCGATCACGGCGGAACGGAAATGACATGGGAAAAATGCGATGCCTACCGCGTCGCGGAAAACGCCATGGATTCCCTTGAGGCCGCCGTGTCCAAGGCCGAAATTGCCATGACCTTAAAGGGAGAGAGCGCGCCCATCACGGCGATTCCCCCCATGCTCTACAGCATCGTGTACAATCTGTGCGATAACGCCATCAAATACAATCATCGGGGCGGGCGCATCATGGTCACGGTGAGTCAAAACGAGGACGAAACCATCCTTTCGGTGAGCGACACGGGCATCGGCATTCCCGAAGCGGAGCAAACGCGCATATTCGAGCGGTTTTACCGGATGGATAAAAGCCGGAGCAGGGCGGCCGGCGGCACGGGACTGGGGCTGTCCATCGTCAAGCACGCCGTGATGATTCATCATGGAAAAATCGATCTCGACAGTACCCCCGGTGAAGGCTCGACGTTCACGGTGAGCCTCCCGAACCGGCCGGCGGACATCACCCGCTAACCTTACATGTTTTTTACAAAAAAACGATAATAAATTTGATATTGATTCTCTATCCTTAAATCAAAAAAAGGGAATGGAGAACATATCATGGATATATTTAACGTGTTAAACATGATCGGCGGCTTAAGCCTGTTTCTCTTCGGCATGACGCTCATGGGGCACGCCCTGGAGCGACGGGCCGGAAGCAGGCTCAAGGCCCTTCTGGGCCGGATGACCACGGGCAAATTCGCGGGGCTGCTCACGGGCATCGGCGTGACGGCCATCATCCAGAGCTCATCGGCGACGACGGTGATGGTGGTCGGCTTTGTCAACTCCGGACTCATGACGCTCAAACAGTCCATCAACGTCATCATGGGGGCGAATATCGGCACAACGGTGACGGCGTGGATTTTGAGCCTCGCCGGCATCGAAAGCAGCAATGTTTTCGTCAGACTCCTCAATCCCTCGTCATTTACGCCGATTCTTGCCCTCATCGGCATCATTTTCTACATGGCCTCCAAAAACAACAAGCGAAAAGACACGGGATTGATTTTGCTCGGTTTCGCGACGCTGATGTTCGGCATGCAGACCATGACCGGTGCCGTCGCCGGCCTCAAAGACGTGCCCGAATTCGGGCAATTGCTCATCGCCTTCACCAACCCGGTTCTCGGCCTTCTTGCCGGCGCCGCCCTCACCGCCATCATTCAATCGAGCTCGGCCTCGGTGGGGATTTTGCAGGCCCTGGCTTCCACGGGAGCCGTGACCTATGGCGCGGCCATCCCGATTATCATGGGCCAGAATATCGGCACCTGCATCACGACAATCATTTCGTCCATCGGCGCCAATCGAAACGCCAAACGCGCCGCCCTCGTCCATTTGAGCTTTAACGTCATCGGCTCTGCCGTTTGGCTGACAGTTTTCTGCGTTGTGAAAGCGGTGGCGAGTCCGGTGATTTTGTCACAGCCCGCGGGTTTAATGGGCATCGCGGTCATTCATTCGATTTTTAACGTGCTCTGCACGCTGTTGCTGTTGCCCTTCAGCGGGATGTTAGAAAAACTGGTCTGCTGGCTCATCCCCGACGCCAAGGCGCCCGAAAAAATCGAAGAGCTCGATGAGCGTCTCCTCGAAAGTCCCGCGCTGGCGCTAAACCGCTGTCAGCAGGTGATAGAACACATGGCGGCCATCACGGCCTCCGCCATTGAGGACAGCCTCGTCATCGTGTTGAAATACGATCGCGAAAAGGCGGAACGGATCCGTCAGGCGGAAGCGGAAACAGACGCCCTGGAGGATCTCATCGGAACCTATTTGCTCAAGCTGACCGCCCGGTCGATCAGCGAGGAGGAAAGCGCGAAGGCGACGGAATACCTAAAACTCATCGGGGATTATGAACGCATGGCCGACCACGCGGTCAACATTTTGGAATCCGCCGAGGAAATCAAAAACAACGCCTTGACGTTTTCGGAAAGCGCCCGGAGCGAATTTCGAAAGCTTGGCGACGCGGTGACGGAAATCGTGAATTTGTCCTACAGAGCCTTTTCACACAATGATGCCGCGGCCGCCAGACAGACCGAGGCCCTGGAGCAGGTCATTGACGATTTGAAAGAGGAGCTTCGGACCCGACACATCATCCGCATGCAAAAGCGGGAATGCTCGGCTTCGGCGGGATTTGTCTGGTCCGATTTGCTCACGAATCTCGAGCGGGTGGCCGATCATTGCTCAAACATTTCACTCAGTGTCCTCGACCTACAAAAACGAAACATGAAAAGCCATGAAAACCAACACCATGTCGTCGATTTCGACGCGGATTTCACGGCGCAATACAATGCCTATTCACAAAAATATCACGTTTAAATCCATATCGCGGGAGCGCTTGACCGAGGACTCCCGCGTCTTTTAAGCTAAAGACTTGCTGCCCCTAAAAAACGGGCGCGCCGGGTTTTTCGACCCGCAGACGTTTCCCCGGCGGCAAGGGAGCCTCATTTTCGCCATCACCTAAAATAAATCTCTTCAAAAGACCGAAAATCGGCAAATTTCCCTTTACATTTTTTCAAAATAGCGTATAATAACAATATATACGGGACAGTGTTGTTCCGGCACATCGGATGTTGGTTAAAGGAGCACAAACAGTGTTCTTTTTTTGTGAAGGCACCATCTAACAGACCTGCGATACGGCCGCGGATGGTAAAGGCCTTGAACAGTTTGAGATCATGCGTTATAATAATCTAATGCCGGAGGTTCCAAAATGAACTTAGCTTACAAACGTGTCATGATAAAATTAAGCGGAGAAGCTTTGGCGGGTCCCGGAGGATTCGGGATTGATCCCAAAACGGTCTCGCGCATTTGCGAGTCCATCAAAAAAGTCTTCGATCGCGGCATCGAGGTGGCCATCGTCGTCGGCGGCGGCAATTTCTGGCGAGGCCGTCTGGGCGAAGGGATGGACAAATCCACCGCCGATTACATGGGCATGCTGGCGACGGTCATCAACGCCCTGTCGCTCCAGGACAGCCTTGAGCACATCGGCGTGCCGGTTCGGGTTCAAACGGCCATCGAAATGAAAGAAGTGGCCGAGCCCTACATCAAGCGAAAAGCCGTTCGCCATCTGGAAAAGAAACGAGTCGTCATCTTCGCGGCCGGCACCGGCAATCCGTTCTTCACGACGGACACCACGGCGTCGCTGCGGGCGGCGGAAATTGACGCGGATATCATCCTGCTGGCCAAAAACGTTGACGCCGTCTACGACAAAGATCCGGCGCTCCATGACGATGCCAAAAAATACACCCATTTGTGTTATCTTGATGTCATCGACAAAGGCCTCAAAGTGATGGACGCCACAGCCATCACCCTGTGCATGGACAACGACATCAAAATTTTGGTTTTCGGCCTTGACAATCCTGACAACATCCTGCGAGCGGCGATGGGAGAACACATCGGAACATTAATAGAGGGGGAACAAACATGTTAGATACCATTCAACAGGCTGCCGAAGAAAAAATGGAAAAAGCCACCGATAACTTAAACGAAGCCCTGGCGGGACTTCGCGCCGGACGGGCCAACGCCCACATTCTGGACAAGATCAAAATCGACTACTACGGCACACTGACGCCGATCAATCAATTGGCCAGCATCGCGGTGCCCGAACCCAGAATGATCACCGTTCAGCCCTATGACGCCTCGGCCTTAAAGCAAATCGAAAAGGCCATCATGACCTCGGATCTGGGGTTCAACCCGTCCAATGACGGCAAAGTCATTCGTCTGGTTGTGCCGCAGCTCACCGAGGAACGCCGTAAAGAACTGGTCAAACTCACCAAAAAATACGGCGAAGAATGCAAAGTGGCTGTTCGCAATGTCAGACGCAAAGCGGTGACCAAGCTCAAAGACGCCCAAAAAGCCGCGGAAATCAGCGAAGACGACTTAAAAGACGGTGAAGCCAACGTACAAAAAGCGACGGATCAATTCATCAAAAAAGTCGACGACATGCTCAAGGAAAAAGAAAAGGAAATCCTTGAAGTCTAAAAGTGAATACATTCAGGCAAGAGTGGGGAGACCCACTCTTGTGCTTTTAACGGGAAACCATCATAACGGAGAACCACATGATCAAAGGATCAAAAAAAGAATATTTATACCAATTGCTTAAACCCCAAACCGAGTCCCTCGGTTATGACTGTTACGACGTCTCCTACGAAAAAGTCGGAAAAGACAAAGTCCTGACGGTCTACATCGACAGTCCGGAAGGCATCGGCCTTGACGATTGCGAAAAAGTCAGCCGGCACCTCAGCGCCTTTTTGGACGAGGCCGATCCCATCGAGTCAAACTACTTGCTGGAGGTCTCCTCACCGGGCCTCGAGCGAAGGCTAAGCCGGGTTAAACATTTTCAAGACAACATCGGAAAAACCATCGACATCCGACTTTACCGCGCTTTGGGCGGCAAAAAGAAAATGACGGTCATTTTAAAAGACGCCGATGATGAAGGCATCATCATTGTCGATGGCGATGACACAACCACCATCAAATACGAGGATATCTCAAAAGCCTCACTTCATTTTGAGTTTTAGGAGTTTACAAAAAGCATGAACGCAGAATTTATTAAAGCCTTGGACGTTTTACAAAACGAAAAAGGAATTGACAAAGAAGAACTGATCGAAAACATCGAGTCTTCCATCGAATCCGCCTATCGCAAACAGCATGACAACGCGGAAACCGTGGAAGTCAACATCGACAGACAATCCGGGGAAATCAAGATTTACGCCGTGTGGGCCGTCGTTGACAGCGTCACCGATCCGGACAAAGAAATCAGCCTGGAAGAAGCCAGGGAAATAGAACCCGACATCGCCATCGGCGGCATGATCAAAGAAGAAGTCAAACCGAAGGATTTCGGCCGCATCGCGGCGCAAAACGCCAAACAGCTGATTTTCCAAAAAATCAAGGAATCCGAACGCGCCGTCATCTACAACGAATATCTCGAACGTCAGGATGAACTTATCATCGGCGTGATCAGCCGGGTAGACCGCGGTAATCCGCAAACGGGCAGACGCGGCAACGTCTATGTGGACATCGGCGACAGCGAAGGCGTCATGCTCAGCGCCGAACAGATCAAAACAGAAACCTACCGCCCGGGGAAACGCATCAAAGTCTATCTTCTGGCCGTTAAAAAGACCACCAAAGGGCCGCAGATCCTATTGTCCAGAACCCATCCCAATTTTGTCAAACGCCTGTTTGAGGAAGAAGTTCCCGAAATCTACGACGGTGTTGTCGACATCATCGGGATTGCCAGAGAAGCGGGCTCCCGAACCAAAATCGCCATGAAAGCCAACGATCCCGGTGTCGATCCCGTGGGCTCCTGCGTGGGCTTCAAAGGCGCCCGGGTGCAGAACATCATCAATGAATTGGGCGGTGAAAAAATCGACGTCATCAAATACAGTGATGATATCAAAACCTACATTGCCAACGCTTTGAGCCCGGCGAAAGTTTCCGAAGTGTTGATCAACGAAAACGAAAAGAAAGCCTACGTCGTCGTTGACGATTTCCAATTTTCCTTAGCCATCGGCAAGGAAGGTCAAAATGTCCGCCTGGCGGCCAAGCTGACGGGATGGAAAATCGACATCAAAAGCGCTTCTGATTTCGAAAAAATGTTGGCCATCAATCCGAACTTCAGAGAAGAATGCTTTGCCGACACGGCGACGCCCGATCTCATCATCGGCGACTTCAAACACGAAATGGACGCCATCCTAGAACAGGATGACTTGTCCGACGTCGACACCGCCGACACCATCCCGGATGACGCGGCAGAAGACGAGGCCCTTTCCCGGGATGAAGCGGGTCCTGTGCCTTCGGCATTATAAACGCGAATACCATGAAAAAAATACCGATGCGGACATGCCTGTCATGCCGTGAAAAAAAACCGAAAAAAGAATTAATCCGAATCCTCTTAAACGAAGAAAACGGCCTAACCGCCGATTTAACGGGGAAGAAAAACGGACGGGGCGCCTACGTATGCAACAGCGTGACATGCGTCGATAAGCTCAATGTCAAAAGCTTAAGCGCGGCGCTCAAATCGCCCGTTTCGGAACGTATGATACAAGAAATTAAAGCAAGTCTTGAAGACAGCGTAAAGGATAAACAATGTAAACAAGACTGAAAAGGAGGGACTATGGCGAAACTGAGAGTATATCAACTGGCCAATAAATACGAAATACCGAGCAAGGATTTTGTCGCGATTCTCAACCGTTATCAAATTCCTGTCAAAAACCACATGAGCGCTTTAACCGACGAGCAGGTGCAAAAATTCGAAGCGGCATATCATCCGGGAGAAGAGGCGTCTACGGCCGAACCGGAACAAAAACCCGCGGCCAAAGCCGAAAAAAAAGCACAGACGGACAAAGCGCAGACCCAAAAGCCGAAAGCGAAAAAAGAGGGCGCGGCCCCCGAAAAAGCGAAAAAGGCTGAGCGTGACGTCAAGAAAACAAAATCCGAAGCGCGGTCCAATTCCCGTGACGAACGACAAAAACCCGCCGAACAAAGCGTGAAAAAAACGCCGAAAACAAACGAGAAACAACCCGCGGCCAAAGTCTCCAAAACCGATAAGACGGGTCAGGGTCAGAACAAACAAAACCGCAGACAAAAACCGGACCACGCCGACGCGCGAAAACAACAATCGGGCCGCGGGCCGCAAAACAGAAATCAGCAGGATAAAAGGCATGGTTCCTCCGACAACCGGTTTGGTCAGCCTGCTTCGGGTAAAGGAATGAATAGCGAGGCCAACTCGAAATTCACCAAAGAGCAAGACCATCGCAACAAGAAAAAGAAAGACCGCTACAAGAAAAACAAAAAAGACGAAAGACCGCTCAAGGTCAAAGACCACAGCAAAAAAGGCAAAACGTCCAGAGCGGTCTACAAAAAAATCAAAGCCGAAAACAAATCCGAAAGACTTAAAAATCAAGTCTATGAGGTGCCCGAAACCCTAACCGTCGGCGAATTTGCCGAAATTCTGGGCATCGGAGCCACCGAAATCATCAAAACCTTAATGATGGCCGGCACCATGGCCTCCATCAACCAACAAATTGATTTTGAAACAGCCTCCCTGGTAGCGGATGAACTCGGCTACGAAATCCGGGAAATCAAAATGGAAGACGTCGTCTCCAAAATCCTCGAGGAATACGACGAGGAAGAAACGGGCAAAGAGGTGGTCAGACCGCCGGTGGTCACCGTTATGGGTCATGTTGACCACGGTAAAACATCCCTGCTTGACCGCATCAGAAAAGCCCATGTCACAGCTGGGGAAGCCGGGGGCATCACCCAGCACATCGGTGCTTATACCGTCAAAATCAAAGGTCAGGCCATCACCTTCATCGACACCCCGGGGCATGAAGCCTTTACGGCCATGCGTTCGCGCGGTGCTCAAATGACCGATATTGCCGTGCTGGTTGTGGCCGCCGACGACGGCGTCATGCCGCAAACCGTCGAAGCCATCAACCACGCTAAAGCGGCCAAAGTGCCGATTATCGTTGCCATCAACAAAATCGACAAAGAAGGCGCCAATCCCGAACGAGTCAAACAAGAACTCACCGAGCACAATCTGGTGGTCGAAGAATGGGGGGGCGACGTCATCGCCGTGCCCGTCTCCGCCAAAAAAGGCCTCAACATCGATGAGCTTTTGGAAAACATTCTGCTGGTAGCGGAAGTTGAAGAACTCAGAGCCGATCCCAATCGTCCCGGCAGAGGATGCGTCATCGAAGCCCGAGTCAAAAAAGGCAAAGGCTCCACAGCAAGTCTTTTGGTACAGCAAGGGACGCTTCACATCGGGGATTCCATCATTTCCGGCACCACTTATGGGAGAGTCAGAACCATGGTGGATGACAAAGGACGCCGCATCAAAAAAGCGGGACCGTCGGAACCGGTGGAAATTTCCGGTCTTTCCGGTATTCCTGAAGCGGGAGATGACTTCATTGTCTTGCCCTCTGATAAAGAAGCCCGCCAGTTGGCCGAATCACGACTCCAAATGGAAAAGAACGCCAAATTGGCCAAAGCCAGAGTCTCTTTGGACGACTTATTCTCCAGAATTCAAGAAGGAGAAATCCAGGATATCAACATCATCGTCAAAGCCGATGTGCAAGGCTCCGTTGAGGCGATTACCCAATCCCTCCTAAAACTCGGAACCGAAGATGTCCGCGTCAACGTCATTCACGGCGCTGTCGGAGCCATCAACGAAACCGACGTTATGTTAGCTTCCACTTCCGATGCCATCATCATCGGTTTTAACGTCAGACCCGACAAAAACGCCGTTGCCGCTGCCGAAAGCGAAAAAGTCGATGTGCGCTTATACCGCGTGATTTACGATGCCATCGAAGATGTCAAACAGGCTATGCAGGGTATGCTCGAACCCGATTTTGTCGAAAAGGTCACGGGAAGCGCCGAAGTCAGAAATACCTTCAGAATCCCCGGCGGAACCATCATCGCCGGCGCCTATGTCACCGACGGTAAAATTACCAGAACCGACTCAGTCCGCATTATCAGAGACGGCATTGTCGTCTTTGAGGGCAAGCTGGCGTCACTGCGTCGTTTCAAAGACGATGTGAAAGAAGTGGCTTCCGGGTTTGAATGCGGCATCGGCATCGAAAATTACAACGACATCAAAGAAGGCGATGTCATCGAAATGTTTGTCATGGAAGCCGTCGCCAAAGAATTATAATCAGGAGGAGGACTACCGATATGGCCTCTCATCGCATAGAAAAAATCAACGGTCAAATTCAACGGGAACTCAGTCTCATCATCCGCGGGCGAATTAAAGACAGCCGCATCCCGACAGACACCTTAAGCATTACCGGGGTGCGGGCCACCCCGGATCTCAATGACGCCACGGTTTATGTAAGCTTTTACGGTAACGCGGGCGATAAACAAAAGGCCATTGAAGCCTTGAACAACGCCTCCGGCTTTTTAAGAACAGCTCTGGGCAAAGTGATGAAAACCCACAAAAGCCCGGCATTGCGTTTCGAACTGGATGATTCTGTTGATTATGCCATGCATATCGAATCGTTACTTCAGGACATCCATCAAAGAGGTTCTCATGATCAAACCGATTAACGAAGACGTTGAAAAAATATTCAAAGAGAAAAACACCTTTCTCATCATGGCCCATCAAAAACCCGACGGCGATGCCGTGGGTTCGGCCATTGCTCTTGGGCTCGGCCTGAAACAGCTCGGCAAAAACGTCGACTATTATATGGACACCAACATCGAAAAACGTCTGTCTTTTTTCCCTGAGATTAAAAGTTTCAATCAGGATCGATTTGCCGGGCAATACGACGCGTATGTCTTTGTTGACTGCTCAAGCTATGACTACGCCCGAAAACCCGAACTGTTGCCGGACGGACCCGTCAAAGTCGTCATCGATCATCACCTGACCAATGTCGGCTATGGCGATGCCAATCATGTCGAAAACACTTCGGCATGCGCCGAGCTCATCTACAGGCTCCTTGTTCGTCTCGGCGTCGCCCACGATGATCAAATCGCCGAAGCGCTTTACACCGCCATCTCCACGGATACCGGCGGCTTTCAATATTCCAGCGTAACGGCGGACACTTTTGACATTTTAAAGGCGCTTTACGAGCATCCCAACCGCTTTGCTCTTTTAGCCGACAGACTGCACCGGACCAAAGGCTATGATGAATTAAAATTATACGGCAAGGCCATTGATTCCCTCACGCGCCATGCTGATGACCGTCTGGCTTGGATTGTGATGGACGAGGCGACCATCCAAAGTTACGGCGGTATGGTCAACGTCGGCGATGACGTGGCCAATATCGGCATCCAGCTCGAGGGAACGGTGGTTGCCGCGACGGTCAAAGAGAACAATCCCGGGGAATACAAAATATCTCTTCGCTCGGCGGAGCCCTATCCCGTCGA
The DNA here is from genome assembly GCA_017405085.1 of Eubacteriaceae bacterium. GTDB lineage: Bacteria > Bacillota > Clostridia > Eubacteriales > Eubacteriaceae > RUG12931. The sequence goes on along the minus strand of JAFRBB010000013.1, from coordinate 21,604 downwards.
CGTCTCTCTCATTGCCGATCGTCATGGCGGCGGCGGCCACATGCGAGCCGCGGGATTTAACTACGCCGGCGATTTAGCAGACCTCAAACAAGAGCTTGTCGCGTTTTTGTTTGAACGGAAAGCGGAGATCGATGCCTGTGACTGATCTGAGCCAACCTTGTGGCGTGCTGGCGATTGACAAAGCTTCGGGATGGACATCCTTTGATGTCGTCGCCAAACTTCGGAGACTGTACGGGGTCAAAAAAATCGGGCACACCGGCACTTTAGATCCCGCCGCCGAAGGATTGCTTTTGGTATGCGTCGGCAAGGCCACCAGATTCATCCGATTTTTCGAGCGAGATTTCAAAACCTATGAGGCGACGCTTTGTTTTGGCATCGAGACGGATACTTATGACACCACAGGGCAAATCACAAGCCGCGGAGAACCGGACTTCACAAGAGCCGATCTTGACCGGGCCCTCACAGGATTTATCGGTCATATCATGCAAAAGCCGCCGATATATTCCGCGCTCAAAAAAAACGGAAAAAAATACTATGAGTACGCCAGGGAAGGTCTTACCATCGACATTCCCGAAAGGCCGGTCCAAATCACAAAACTTGCCATTACCGATGACACGGATTTTCCAAGCAGCGTTCGTCTCATCGTGACTTGTTCGGCGGGAACCTATATCCGCAGCCTATGTCACGATATCGGCAGGTCATTGGGCTCCCATGCCGCTATGGGCGCGTTAAAGCGGTTATCAGTGGGAAATGTTTCTCTCGACGGAGCGCCTTCCATCGATGCGATCGAAGCGATTTCCTATTCAGACAGACTCGCATTGCTCACAAAAGTTGATGACTTTCTGTCCTATCCCAAAATCTTCGCGAAACCGGTAGGGGATCGTTTTATCGACAACGGCGGGATGCTCTACAGCCGCAATACCGATTGTGCCATATCAGATCTTTCCGATGATACTCTCGTTTGTCTATACAGAAGCGACCGTCGTTTTCTCGGCGTCGGAAAGAAAATCACCGAGGACGGACAGGCCGCCATCAAACCGGTCAGACTGCTGATTTAAACGTCGACAAGAAAGGAACGCATGAAAAAACGTAACAATCAAACCATGCTCGCTTTGGGTTTTTTTGACGGCGTTCACAACGGCCATAAAACACTGATTAACCAAACCGTCACGATCGCCCAAAAAAACCAATGCGCTTCGGCGGTGCTGACCTTTAAAGAGCACCCCCTACGCCTCATTTTTCCGGCCTACGCGCCATCGATGATCACCACCAATGACGAAAAAGTCGCCATCATCAAATCCATGGGTATCGATGAGGTTGACATCAATCCCTTTGACGAGGCGTTAATGAATCTTTCGCCGGAGGAATTTGTGCGCGATTATTTGCTTTCGCGTTATCACGTAGGACACATCGTCGTCGGTTTCAATTACACTTTTGGCTACAAAGGGGAGGGCAATACCGATACCCTCATGGCTCTGGGGAAAAAATATGGCTTTGGTGTTTCCGTCATGCCGCCCACCGTCATTGACGGTCAAACCGTCAGCAGCACACTGATCCGCGATTTGATCGCCTCTGGAAAAGTTTCCGAAGTCGAAACCTTTTTAGGGCGAAAATACACCATCAATGGAAGCGTCGTTATCGGCAAGCGTCTGGGACACACCTTTGGCATACCGACGGCCAATTTAAAATTGTCGGACACCGTGATCTTGCCCGGCGCCGGCGTGTATTTTACCAGAGTCCGTGTTCGGGGCCGCTCCTATGACGGCATCACCAATCTGGGACACAATCCCACCTTTGAGCAACATCCCTATTCCATTGAAACCCATCTTTATGATTTTTCGGACAACATCTACGGAGAAGTCATGTCCGTCACCTTTCTGGAAAGGGTACGCGGTGAAATCAAATTCGACTCATTGGATGAACTCATCGCGCAAATCAAAAAAGACATTGCCTTCGCCGATGAACATTTTAGGCATAGAAAATGATAACCATTGATCAATTCGAAATCATTTTGGAGAATTTAGCCGAGGAACTGCCGAAAGCATTCTACAAGGATTTAAATTTAGGTATTATCATAGAAGAAGAGGACAAATTGCATCCCGCGTCCGCGGGCAAGCCGTTATATATCATGGGGGAATATCGCGTCAGTCAAACCGGCAGAGGCATAGTCATTTACTACGGCTCCTTTGAGAAATGCTACGGCGGCTGTTCCGAAGAGGATCTGACAGACAAAATGCGCGGCGTGCTCCGCCATGAATTCAGGCATCACATGGAGTCTTTGAGCGGATTGCGCGATTTGGAAATAATCGATAAAATGGAACTGGAGAAAATGACGGGTATCAAGTCAAAGGATTAGAAAAAGGGGAGAGGCCATGCCAAAGTATTCAAGAGAACTCATTGATGAAGTGATCGAAGCCAACAGCATTGTTGACGTCGTCTCCGGCTATGTCACCCTCAAAAAAACCGGACGCAACTATACCGGGCTTTGTCCTTTTCATAACGAAAAAACTCCGTCTTTTTCCGTATCTCCCGATAAAAATCTCTTTTATTGTTTCGGGTGTCAAGAGGGGGGAAGCACGATTGATTTTCTGATGAAAATTGAGAATATCGACTTTCTCGAAGCCCTTGAAATGCTGGCTGCCCGGGCGGGGATCACCCTTCCCAAAACCGGTGATTTTGACGAAGCGCGAGACAATCAAAAAAAGCGTTTCTATCAAATCCATCGGGATTTGGCCAACTTCTATTATGTCAATTTAAAGCGGAACGAACAAGCGAAAAATTACGTTTTATCAAGAGGAATCGATCAAAACATCCGAAAGGATTTCGGCATCGGCTTTGCCCCCAATGCATGGCGGGCCGGCATCGGGTTTCTGACCGAACGCGGTCATACCATTGATGATATGATTGCCTGCGGTGTTGCGATTCGAAATGATCGAGGCGATATTTATGACCGATTTCGAAACCGCCTGATGATCCCCATCCTCAATTCCGGAGGCAAGGTGATCGGTTTCGGTGGCAGAAAAATGAACGATGAAGACAACGGTCCCAAGTATCTCAACAGTCCCGACACGCCCATTTTTAACAAGGGCTATGAACTGTTCAATCTCAATCAGGCAAAAAAAAATATCAGCGGCGATCAGCTCATTGTCGTGGAAGGCTATATGGACGTCATCGCCTTGTGTCAAAACGGTGTGAAAAACTGTGTCGCTTCCCTGGGCACGTCCTTTACCTTGCATCATGCCAAATTAATCGGTCGTTACGCCAAAGAAATCGTCTTGTGTTTTGACGGCGACGAAGCCGGCAATCAGGCAACGCAAAAAGCGCTGACCGAGCTCAAAGACTCTCGGGTTCGCATCAAGGTGCTCAGGCTCGATCCGAAGGATGATCCCGATTCCTTTATCCGAAGGGAAGGTACCAACGCATTCAATCAAGTCTTAAAAAACGCGATGACATCGACGAGCTATTTGCTCAAAGAGCTCGAAAAACCCTTGGATATGCGTTCGGAAGACGGCAGGATTAAATACGCCGAAGGCGCCATCAACATCTTGTCCCGACTTGATTCTGATGTGTCTTTGTCGTTTTACACTAAGCAAATCGCCGGACAAACGGGCATATCCGAACAGGTGATTTTGGGCGCGGTCCAAAAAAACGGCGAAGCCAGAGACCGGGCCATCGGCAGAATCCGCTTGAACTACCAGGCAAAAACCAAAAAAATCAAAAAAGCCTATGCCCAGGCTCAATGCGCGGTCTTAAGACTGGCCATCGAGGAAAAAAGCGCAAAAGCTCTTTCTCAATTTTCATCATCCTATTTTTCAAAGGGCTTTTATCGCAATGTTTTCGAAGCGATCATGGACTGCGCGAACGCTGAAACGCCGATTGACGCCATCTCGGTTATGAGCGTTTTAGCTGACGAAAAAGATATCAATACACTGCAAAAACTTTTGGTCTCACAAGACGAGGATTTAATCAATATCAATTTTGACGAAGCGGCAGACATCATCAACAAAAACTATTTGGAAAACGAAATAACGCGGATCACATCAGAAATAAAACTATGCGATCCCGAAGATACCGAACAGAGGCAACAACTTTTAAAGCAGCTTACGGTTTTAAAAACAGTTCAATCCAATAAGGAGGAAGCAAATGGAAAAAGATGATATTCAGGTAACAAATCAAATCAAAAGCTCTCAGATCAACGAAGATTCGGGAGATGAATCAATCGAGGAACTCATCAATTTGCCGGAAGTGAAGGCGCTGATCGAAAAAGGAAAAGAAACCGGCAATCTGTCAAGCAATGATTTGGACGCTGCCCTGGAAGACGTTGATCTGGACTCGGAAGAAATCGACAGCATTTATATCTATCTCCAAAAAGAAGGCATTACCTTAAATTTTAAAGATGAAGTGGACATCGGCGATATTGATGAAACCAATATTGACGAACTTAAGCAAATCGAAGAGGACGAAGAATCGACGGAAAAAGCAGCCGATCTTTCCGACAATGTCAGCGTTAACGATCCGGTTCGTCTTTATCTCAAAGAAATCGGAAAAGTGCCGTTACTTACGGCCGAAGAAGAAATGGAACTGGCCAAACGCATGGAAGAAGGCGATGAAGAAGCCAAGAAAAAACTGGCCGAAGCCAATTTGCGTCTGGTCGTCAGTATTGCCAAGCGCTATATGGGCCGAGGTATGAGTTTTTTGGATCTCATCCAAGAAGGCAATCTGGGATTGATCAAAGCCGTAGAAAAATTCGATTACAAAAAAGGGTTCAAATTCTCCACCTACGCGACCTGGTGGATTCGCCAGGCCATCACGAGGGCCATAGCCGATCAGGCCAGAACCATTCGCATTCCCGTTCATATGGTTGAAACCATCAACAAACTCACCCGGGTATCCCGTCAGCTTCTTCAGGAAAACGGCAGAGAGCCCACCCCAAAAGAAATTGCCGATGAAATGGGCTATACCGAAGAAAAAGTCCGTGAAATTCAAAAAATTGCCCAGGATCCGGTGTCATTGGAAACGCCTATCGGAGAGGAAGACGATAGTCACCTCGGCGACTTTATCGAAGACGAAAACGCCATGGCCCCGGCAGACGCGGCGTCTTATGCCCTTTTGAAAGAACAGTTGATCGAAGTACTCGGTACTCTCACCGAACGGGAAGAAAAAGTATTACGTCTTCGTTTCGGTCTTGACGACGGCAGAGCCCGGACCTTAGAAGAAGTCGGGCGAACCTTCAATGTCACCAGAGAGCGGATTCGCCAAATCGAAGCCAAGGCCTTGCGCAAATTAAGACATCCGAGCAGAAGCAAAAAATTAAAGGACTATTTGACTTAATGTTAACCAAAAGGCTTGAAATGATTTTGGAAAGCGTGAGTCCAACGGATTGTGCCTGGGATATGGGATGCGATCATGGCTATCTTGCCGTTGCCCTTGTCACGTCTGGCAAAGCAAAGCGTGTCATTGCCTCGGATATTAGCGGACCGTCCCTGGAAAAAGCAAAGACACTCATAGAGAAAAGCCATCTAACAGACAAAGTTTCCTGCAGACTCGGGGACGGATTTGATGTTATTTCACCAGGAGAAGTCAATACGGCGGTGATGGCCGGTATTGGCGGTCATCTCATCGCCGAAAAGATAGACGCTTTGTCGACCATCGACTATCGTATCGAGGCCTTTGCGCTTCAGCCGATGAACCGCGCTGATTTGGTTCGCCACGCTCTGGAAGCAGGGGGATATGCCATCATCTCCGAACGCGTTGTTCGGGAGGATAACCATTTTTATCAAATTATCAAAGCGATTCGAGGAAAAATGCGCATCGACAATCCCTTGGATTACACCATCGGCTTTTCGCCTGCCCGTCACGCGGATGAAGATTTTGAGGCCTTTATTCTTTCGTTGATTGACAAAGAAAAAGAAATATTACAAAATGTAAATCAACACACCACCGACGGAGCGGTCGCTTGTCGCGTCCGTTCCGAAAGAACAATCGAACAATTAACGGAGGTCATCGGCCATGCTTGCCAATCATGATATTTTTTCTGCCATCGAACAAACCGCTCCGCGGTATCTGGCCGAAGATTGGGATAATACCGGCCTTCAAATCGGCTCTTATTCAAATACGGTAAATCGAGTCCTTCTAACCCTTGATGTCACAGAGGCCGTTGTTGATGAGGCCATCGACAAAAAAGCGGATCTTATTGTTTCTCATCATCCGTTCCTGTTCAAGGGCTTAAAAAGCATCAATATTGATTCCGGAAAAGGCAAGGTAATCCAAAAGCTTATCGATCATCGAATCAGCGTTTATTCGGCCCACACCAATCTGGATGCCGCGGGGGGAGGACTTAATCATTACATTGCCGATTTGCTTGAGATCAAAAGCATCAAACCCTTGGTGCCCTCCGACGCCGACAGACTTTATAAATTAGTGATTTATTCTCCCGTTGATGCGACCGACGCGATTTTGAAAGTCCTTGGTGAAAACCGTGCCGGAAGCTTGGGCAATTATTCTCACTGCACTTTCAGAGTGACGGGAAAGGGGACCTTCAAACCGCTAACGGGTTCCGCACCTTATATCGGCACTCAAGATCAGATCCAAACGGTGTCTGAAGACCGGATTGAGGCGATCATTGGCATTCGTTCGGCTGATGATCTCATAACCAAGATCAAAGCTGTTCATCCCTATGAACAAATGGCCTATGACTTATTTCCCATGGATCAATCGGTAAGTCGTCGTCAAAACGGACTCGGGATCATTGGTGAGCTAGAAGAGGCTATGATGCCTGATGCGTTCATAACTCACATCAAAAATAAATTGGAGCTTGCCGCTGTGCGGACGACGGGAAACCCGCCGAAACAAATCAAACGGGTGGCGCTTTGCACAGGAAGCGGTTCGGATTTTATTACAACCGCCAAGGTTCAAAAAGCCGATTGCTTTATCACCGGCGATCTTAAATATCATGAAGCGCAAACAGCTGAAGAAAGCCATATTTGGGTCATTGATGCCGGGCATTACGGCACGGAAAAGAAGGCCGTATTCTTATTAAAAGCGATCATCGACAACGCTTTTGATGATGTTGAAACGATGATTTCAACGAAAATGAGAAGCTTTATTGAAACGCACTGATAAATCAACAGATAATCAGCATTTTAAATATATGGATTTTTACTTTTTCGGTGAAAATCAAGAAAACTATAGTAGGATTCGTCAAAGAGGAGGAATTTGATGAAAAAACTTTTAACAGGCAACGAAGCGGTTGCAAGAGGCGCCTGGGAAGCCGGCGTAAAATTCGCAGCAGCCTATCCGGGCACACCCAGTACGGAAATACTGGAAAATGTTGGCACTTATGATGAAATCGTCGCTGAATGGGCACCCAATGAAAAAGTGGCCGTTGAATCTGCCGCCGGCGCATCCATTGCCGGAGTCAGAACCTTAAGCTGCATGAAACATGTCGGCGTGAATGTGGCAGCGGACCCCATTTTTACCTTTGCCTATCTCGGTGTCAATGCCGGAGCAGTGATTGTCTCCGCGGATGAACCGGGGATGTTTTCGTCGCAAAACGAGCAGGACAACCGTCGTTACGCCCGCCATGCAAAAATGCCAATGTTCGAACCCTCGGACAGTCAAGAAGCCAAAGATATGATCATAGACGCTTACAAGGTGTCTGAAGAATATGATATGCCTGTTCTTTTTAGAATGACAACCCGTGTTTGCCATTCCAAAAGCATTGTGGAATGCGGCGACAGAAAAGACGTACCCGACAAACCCTATGTCAAAAATATTCAAAAGAACTGCCCACTTCCGGCATTTTCAAGAAAAATGCAGGTCAAGCTCACAGATAACATGAACCGTCTTTCGGAGGCTGTCAATCAGAGTCAATGGAATTATATCGAAGATAACCATGCCGATATCGGTGTGATTGCCTCTGGTGTGGCTTTCCGTTATGCTAAAGAAGTCTTTGGCGATTCGGCATCCTATCTTAAAATCGGACTTTCTTATCCGATGCCGATGGATCTCATCAAAAGCTTTGCCGAAAAAGTCAAAACCATCTATGTCCTGGAAGAAAATGATCCGATTATGGAAACTGAAATTAAAGCTGCGGGCATCGAATGCATCGGAAAAGATTTGTTCCCGACCATGGGAGAACTCTTGCCTGAAAAAATCCGCGCGGCCGTTTCCGGTAAAGAAGCGCAGACTATCGCTCCCAATTCCGATATGATTGTTGCCAGACCCCCGGCGCTTTGCGCTGGTTGTCCCCATCGCGGACTTTTCTATGAACTTGGCAAATTTAAGGACACGATGATTTTCAGCGATATCGGATGCTATTCCCTCGGAACATCCGCGCCATACAACGCAACAGATGTCATGGTTTGTATGGGTGCCAGTATCAGCGGCGGTCACGGTGTGGCTCAGGCTTTCAAATTGAAAAAAGAAAATAAAAAAGTTGTTTCCGTGATTGGAGATTCAACCTTTTTCCATTCCGGTATTACCAGCTTGATGGACGCGGCCTATAATAAAAGCGCCTACTTGACAATCATTTTGGATAACCGTATCACTGGTATGACAGGGCATCAGCAAAATCCCGGAAGCGGCTATGATTTAAAAGGCGATCCCGCGCCGATGATGAGTATCGAAGCAATCGTCCGTGCCTTGAATATCAATCATATCAGAACCATCGATCCCAATAATCTCACAGAAACAAAAGAAGCCATCGAATGGGGGATGAGCTTGGATGAACCCGCTGTAATTATCACCCGTTGGCCTTGTGCCTTAAAAAGGCTTTCCAAAGAAGACAAAGAAGAATTCGATGCTGTCTTTACGGCAAAATACCAAGTGATCGCAGATAAATGTATAGGATGTAAAAAATGTCTGAACGTCGGTTGCCCCGCAACGGAATTCGGCAGAGACGAAGCCAAGAAGATGAAGATTGACGATACGGCTTGTTTAGGCTGCGGTGTTTGCGCACAAGTTTGTCCGGTAAATGCCATCGTTAAGAAAGGGGAATAAAATGGAAACAAGAAATATTTTACTCGTCGGTGTCGGCGGTCAGGGAACCATTACGGCGGCAAAGCTGCTTACAACGGGGTTAATGGCCGAAGGCTATGATGTCAAAATGAGCGAAATCCATGGAATGAGTCAACGTGGCGGCTCCGTTTCTTCCCAGGTTCGTTATGGTGATAATGTTCAATCTCCGGTAATCGAAATGGGGACGGCAGATGTCATTGTCGCTTTTGAGAAAATGGAAGCGATGCGCTATATCAATTATTTAAAACCCGAAGGCATAATCATCGTCAATGACACAGAAATATGGCCGATGCCCGTTGTGATTGGCAAACAACCTTATCCTGCCGATATTTTAGATGAATTAAAAAAACTCGCCGATGTGAGGGTGATCGACGCCTCAGCTCTCGCGGTGGAAATGGGCAACGAAAAAGTGACAAATGTAATTCTGCTCGGTACGATCATCAAGGCAATGGGTCTTGATAATATTGACTGGAAAGAAATTCTTGAAAACAACATCAAGCCAAAATTTGTCGAATTAAATATTAAGGCTATAGCTAAAGGCATGGCATTGGTGTCCTAAAATGAAATGTCATCTTAAGGGAGAAAATTTTCGTTTTTTCAGTCATACGGATTGCGAGTTCTTCCCGTGCCATCAATTTGAAGATACCGAAAATTTCAATTGCCTGTTTTGTTATTGCCCATTATATGCCCTCGGAAAAGAATGTGGGGGAAATTTTAAAATAACAGCATCCGGTGTGAAAGATTGCACCGGATGCACTTTCCCGCATAAAAGGGAAAATTATGATTTGGTGCTAAAGAAACTAAAGCTGCTGTATCAAAAGGTTACCGAAGAGATTAACAATTCTTCGGAAAAAGGATACGACAGTCACGAAGGAGAATGAAAATGAGTATCTTTTGGGGATTGTTATTAACAGTAGCCGCTTATTTTATCGGCAACATGGACTTTGCTTACCTGATCATCAAAAGAGCTTTTAACGAAGATATCAGAAATTACGGTAGCGGCAATGCAGGAACGACCAATGTCCTTCGTACCTGGGGAATGAAATACGCGACACCGGTGTTTTTAATGGATGCTTTAAAGGGCGCCATTGTCATTTTAGCGGCCAAACAATTGGTTGCCCACGGTATTTTGAACCCCTATTGGCTCACTGCCGCGGGTGTCGCGGTTATCTGCGGTCACAACTGGCCTGTTTTGCTCAATTATAAAGGCGGAAAAGGGACGGCGACATCCATTGGTGTGATGTTAACATTGGATTGGAAAGTGGCATTGATTGCGATGGCAGTCGGCTTATTGTTTTTGGCTGTTTTCAGAATGATGTCTCTCACATCCATTGTCGGGATGATCACCCTTCCGATCGTCGAAATTATTTTATACGGACCGATTATGACACCGCAGCTTCTCTTGACGATCTTTTTAGCCTGTTCTACTGTCTTCCAGCACCGCTCCAATATCAAACGGATTATGAATGGAACGGAGAGCAAAGTCGGCCAAAAAGTAGATGTCAAAAAAGAACAAGAAGATCAGGATGAGTAGTTATCCGTAGTGTGCATAGGGGTACCATCGATCTTAAAATAATATTTAAATCAATGAACACGAGCATTATATAAAAAGAAAGGACACTATCAGTAAATGAAACATTTTTATGATCATTATTTTAAACCTCAGGATGTGACCCCTATGAATTTGGTTTTTACGAAGGAACATCTCGTGCTGTCCGGCCTAGTCATTACAATTATTTTAATGGTTTTATACAGTCAACGAAAAAAAGGTGATGTTCGATACAGTCAAAAAGTTTTAAGGGTACTTGGAGCATTGATGTTTTCCTTAGAATTATTTCGTATTGCCTGGAGAGTATTTTACTATGGCCTCAATACAACGATAATTCGGTTTGATTGGTGTAATCAAGTATGTATGGTCCTGCCGTTTATCGCGATGTTTCGGACAGAAAAACTCTATCCCTTTATCGATGTCCAGGCGTTAATCGGTGGTATGGGCGTGCTTATTTATCCCCTTTGGGTGTTTTATGATTATGCTGGCATTCATACCCTGGCAGTTCAAAGTATGATTTCCCATGGATTAATGGTGTTGATCTCACTTACGCTACCGATGGCTTCCGAAACATATGTGCGGAATACAAAGAATTATCCAAAATCAATTTTCGGTTTATTGATCATTCTGTCGATTGCCTTCATTGCATCTCATTTGACGGGTCAGAATTTTCTCATCATGCTCAGTGCCGACGGTATTCCCGTTCTTCAAAACATGGCTTATCCTTCTTATTGGTTGATCGCATTTCCATTAATGCTTATCGTCTGTTATGCGGCATTGTTCGGATTATCAATTGTTGATCATTTTAATTTGAAGAAATTTCATCGACGAGTCCTAAAATATGCAAAAAGAAAATGTCAATCACACGCTTAGACCTTTTGTCGGGAGAGAAGCTTCAATTCTGATTTTAGGTACAATGCCATCGCCAAAATCCAGGGAAGTGGGATTTTATTACGGACATCCGCAAAACCGTTTCTGGAAAGTGCTCTCTGGGGTTTTTGAAGAAGCAACACCGATTTCTATTACTGACAAAAAACAATTTCTCTCAGATCACCATATCGCATTATGGGACGTTTTAGCTTCATGCATGATTAGAGGCGCCAGTGATAATAGCATCTCTCATCCCGTTTATAATGATATTGAAGCTTTTGTCAAAATCCATGGGATTAATGCGGTTATTACAACAGGGAAGAAAGCGGGTCAACTTTTCGTGAAAAAATGGCCTGAATTTTCGGTTCCTCACTACAACTTACCGTCAACCAGTCCGGCCAATGCCGCGATGTCTCTTGAAATGCTCATTTTAGAATATCAGAAAGTATTAAATTATGTCTTTCATTATTGATGCCCATATTCATATTTTTCCGGATCGGTTTTGCCCGCAAACCGTGCAGTTTATGGCGGCTGAAAACCCTGACGTTGGCCTTGTTCCTTTAACCGATGGTTCAGCTTTGCAGGCAGCTGAAAGTTTAAAAGCAAACAATATTGATTACGGTGTCATGATGCCCATTGTAACCAATCCTAAGAGTCAGCATAATGTCAATGATTATGCTGCCGAAGTACAAAATCAATATCCTTCGATATTTGCCTTTGGTTCTGTTCATCCTTTGGCGCCGGATTGGGAATCGGAGCTTAACCGTATTGTAGAATTAGGGCTTCATGGCATTAAAATTCATCCGGATTATCAAGGAATATTTTTAGATGATACGTGTATGTTTCCTGTATTTGAGAGCATTTCATCAATAGGATTGCCCGTGATGGTTCACACTGGTTTTGATCCTCATTCACCTAACGTTGTTCATGCTTCCCCGGCAATGGTAAAAAAAATCGCAACGGCTTTCCCGAAAATGACATTGGTTGCAGCCCATATGGGAGCTTTTGCGTATGATGAGAACATGCCTATCGATTATTATGATGATTGTAAAAACCTTTGGTTTGATAACGCAATCGCACCAAGGACAATGACGCCTGAGAAGCTCAAAATACTGGTGGATCATTATGGCGCTGAAAGGATTATGTTCGGAACGGACAGTCCTTGGAGCGAAGGTAAAATTGATCTTGCTTTTTTAAATCAAACCGGGCTATCGTTTAATGATAGGGAACAAATTCTTTGGAAAACCGCCTCAAAAGTATACGGTCTTTTGTAATAATCATCAATGAAACGTAGATTAATTTTTGTTATTTTATTAATAGGTCTTGTATTTGTTTTAACAGGCTGTTATCACGATATTACAACCCGAACGGATTTTGTAATGGATACAGTTGCTACTATAACTGTGTACGGAACAAAGGATCAAACACCAATCGACAGCTCCTTTAACATTGTGAGATCCTGTGATTCAAAATGGAATGCTTTTGATGCAGAGAGCGAGATATCAAAAATTAACGCAAATGCGGGAAAATCGTCGGTCATTGTCTCTGATGATACCTATAATTTAATTAAAGCAGCACTTCAATATTGTGAGTCTACCGACGGTGCATTAGACATTACAATTGGTCCTGTTGTTAATTTATGGAAAATTGAAGAGCCTGAAACGAAAGAACCACCAAATGCGGATAGTATTCAAGTCGCTAAGGACAAGGTGGATTATCACAATGTTCGATTAAACGATGAGGAGCATAGTGTTTTCCTGATAAAACCGGGTATGGCAATCAATTTGGGAGCTGTAGCCAAAGGTGCGGCGGCAGACCAAGTTAAAGCCAATTTAGAAAATGGGAAAATAACACGAGCTGTCATCAATTTGGGTGGCAATGTGATATTGATTGGAAAAAAGAATTTTGTTGAAGATTTTCGAGTCCAAGTAGAGGATCCATTTAATCCGGATGAAAAATCCATTGGTATTCTATCATTAAAAGATAAATCAATTGTCACTTCCGGGGATTACAGACGTTTTTTTACAGATACAACGGGGAAGCGCTATCATCATATTTTTGATTCTAGAACTGGTTGCCCGGCAGATAATGATTTACATCAGGTTACGATTATCGGAGAAAAATCATTTGACTGCGATGCTTTGTCCACCGCACTATTTGTAATGGGAAGTGAAAAAGCTAAAAAATATGCGATGTCGCATCATGTTTCCGCCATTTTAGTGACGAAAAATCGGGAGATTTACGTATCAACGGATTTGAAAAATGATTTTGAAACTTCACCCGCGGAAATGAATGGATATCATATTATATATTTTTAATCGTTTTTTATTTAAAAAAATAGATTGTTGATTATCAACTTATCGTTACTAAATTTTAAATTAAATATTTAGGTTTTTACGATGAAATACGCATGCTTCACGCTTAAAAACACTGCGTAGCAGTCATTAAACTGCTACGCATATATTATATTTAATGATTTGACCTTCTTCATCGGAAATGAAGCGTTTAATTATTTATTCTTATATAATTATGTTAAATCAATCATCCATGCTGTCAAGCCAGCGGTTAATCGCGGAAATAAGTGCTTTGACAGAAGCAACGATGATATCATTGTCAATTCCAGCACCCCATATTTTATCGGTTCCGGGCATCGTTATGCCGACATATGCGACGGCTCTGGATTTAGAACCCGTTTCCAATGCGTGTTCACCATAGCTTAAATCAGAATAAGGCGTATTCATGATACTTTTGATGGCGTTGCAAATGGCATCAAAACGACCGTTACCTTCAGCGGATGCGGTTTGCGTTCCTTCATCGCTTTCGATTGTGATGTCAGCACGTATGATACCGTCTTTCAATTGCGTAAAATGATATTCCGGAAGTTTGAAATAACAATCTTTGTTGACGTATGTTTCTTTGAAGATTTTATAAACTTCCTCGGGTGAGAGTTCTTTGTGCTTACGATCAGAGACATTTTTGACCGTATATCCCAAATCTTCGCGCATTTTCTTCGGTAAATCATATCCGTATTTATTTTCGAGGACATACCCGATACCGCCTTTGCCAGATTGACTGTTGATTCGGATGACGTCTTTTTCATAAACGCGGCCGATATCTGTAGGATCGATCGGGAGATAGGGAACAGTCCATTTTGCGCTGTGTTTTTCGTCTTTATAATTCATGCCTTTGGCGATTGCGTCTTGATGAGAGCCTGAAAAGGCTGCAAAAACGAGTGAACCGCTGTAAGGCTGACGTTCATAAACGTGCATACGTGTATTTTTCTCGTATGCTTCTGTGATTTCCGGAAGATTGCTAAAATCCAGTTTCGGATCAACGCCGTGGGTATACATGTTAAGTGCCAAGGTGACAATATCGACATTTCCGGTGCGTTCTCCGTTGCCGAATAAAGTACCTTCAATTCGATCTGCTCCGGCGAGTAATCCTAATTCCGAATCTGCCACGCCGCATCCGCGGTCATTGTGTGGATGAAGAGAAATGATGACGTTGTCGCGGTATTTCATATGCTTGCTCATAAATTCGATCTGGCTGGCATAGACATGGGGAAGTGATAATTCCACGGTGACAGGGAGGTTGATAATCACTTTATTGTCCGGTGTCGGTTTCCATACATCGAGAACGGCGTTGCACACATCCAGAGCATAATCGATTTCAGTCCCGGTGAAGCTTTCGGGGGAGTATTCGAACTGGAAATTGCCGGTGGTTTCCGCGGCGAGATCATTGAGTAATTTTGCGCCTTCCACCGCAATTTTCAGTACATCTTCTTTGGATTTGCGGAATACCTGTTTGCGCTGGGCAAAAGAGGTGGAATTGTATAAATGGACGATGGATTTTTTGCAGCCGTCAAGGGCTTCAAAGGTTTTTTTGATGATGTGTTCCCGTGCCTGAGTTAAGACCTGAATGGTAACGTCATCGGGAATGAGATTTTGATCGATCAGCGCCCGCAAAAAACGATATTCGGTTTCAGATGCTGCCGGAAATCCGACTTCGATTTCTTTAAAACCAACCTTGACCAAGTATTTGAAATAGTCGATTTTTTCTTCAAGACTCATGGGGACGATCAGGGCTTGATTACCGTCTCGTAAATCGACAGAGCACCAGATTGGGGCTTTTTCGACATACTCTTTGTTAACCCAGTCCGTTGACTTTTCCGGCGGCATAAAATAGCTTCGTTTGTATTTTGTATAATCCATCATTTTTTGTTTGACCTCCTCAATGATTGACATATATTTTAACAATAAAAGAACGTTATGATTTTTCAACAAAAAAGCCTCTATGCAATATATACACAGAGGCGAAAGAATACTTACGCGGTACCACTCTATTTGATTATTTTCTCAAATAATCATCTCATTGCAGATACGTTCCAAATTGGAATTATATCCTCTCCGGATAACGGTGGAGTTCCGACATAACCTACTGCCATAAAGGGTTCAGCATGTAACTCAAAAGGGAGTTCGGTATAGATGATCTATTGCTTTGCATCAACCAGCAACTTTCTGAAAGTATCATGCTTATACTTACTATGCTTTATCATCGTATTTTCTTAATCATAACGAATAAATAAAAAGCTGTCAAGTCCGAAAAATAAATTAAGTTTATGGTATAATAAGTTTTTAATGATGTAGAAATGCTAATCGAAGGAGATTGTTAAACAAGAATGAAAATTTCTTTTATGCATACCGCGGATTTACATCTCGGTAAACAATTTAAATTCAAGCATATTCGTTCGCCGTACGGTGATTTTGCTAGGGAGTCGTTGTTTAACATTTTTGGGAAAATGATTAACACGGCAAAAAAAAATAAAATCGATTTTTTATTGCTGTCCGGTGATGTTTTTGATTCACCGCAAATCGGCATGCAAGATTTGGAGCGTTTTTCAGCGCTTCTTAATCGGATCCCCGAAACAGAGGTAATTATTTTACCCGGAAATCATGATTATTATCAAAAATATGCACTTTACGGATTAATTGATTTTCCTCAAAATGTGCATGTGTTTAAAAAGGATACGTTGGAAGAATTTTATTTTTCCGAAAAAAAGACTCGAATTTTCGGATTGGCATGGACAAAAGATACTTATCACGAACTACCGTTTTCGGGACATGTTGATTTAAGGGAAGAAGACAATAATATTTTGATGCTCCACGGAGACGCAACTCACGCTTCATCAGAGTTGATGCCCTTTAATATTTCGAATTTTGATTATTTTGATTATGTTGCGTTGGGACACATTCATCAGCATCAGTTTTTAACCAAACGTATCGCTTATTGCGGAGCGCCCCAACCCTTTAGCTTTAAAGACAGCGGAGATTTTGGAATGATTGTCGGGCAGTTGGAAAACCATCGTTTGGAAACGCATTTTATTGTAACTCAGACCCAAAAATATATCACGATCAATATTAATGTCACTCCTGATATGACCATTGATGATATTAAAGATGCCTGTATTGAAGCAGCGGGCGAGACGAATTATAATCAAAAGTATTATCGATTTGTATTGACCGGCTATGCGAGGTCAAATATGAACATAAAAATACTGGATGATTTATTGGCTGAGCATTTTTATTATGTCGAAACAGACAGCGGTCAGCTTCAACCCGATTGGGATATAGACAAAATTTTGGCGGCCAACGAAGAAAATGTGATCGGTCATTTTATTAAAACCATCGGAACCGATCCAAAAGATCCGGTTTCTCGAAAAGCATTGTATTACGGTTTGGAAGGATTGATGCAAAACGGAGGAGAAGCATGAAATTTATAACGTTAAACCTTCATGCTTTCGGTAAATTTCAAAACAAAACCATTGAGCTGAAGGATGGTCTCAATCTGATCTATGGTGGAAATGAGGCAGGTAAATCCACCATTCAGCATTTTATCGAAGGGATGCTTTTTGGTTTTTATAAACCCTATCGAAAGAAACGTGCTTTTAATGAAAACTATGAGAAATACAAGCCCCGTCGCGGAGACAAATATTACGGCTCAATGATTGTTGAGGACGATTTGGGTAAACGCGTCCGTATAGAGCGGGATTTTCTAAAAACCAGGGATGGTGTACGCATTTTTGATGAGCGTACCGGCGAAGATATTTCCGCGAATTATCCTTACGACCAAGTTACAAAACAGTATTTACCTCTGGGATATACTCAAATCAATTCCGTTGTATATAATAATACCGTCAATATTAAACAAATGTCTTCTAAATCAGAGAAGGAATTGGCGGCGGAAGTTAATAATCGCTTGGTAGAATCGGTTCAGAAATCGGAAGATCACGTGGCTGTCAGTGCAGCGGTCGATTATATCAAACAAAAACGTGAGGCTTTGGGATCATCTGGGAAAAGCAAATTTGGTTATGGCCTTGCAATAAGAAAAAAGGAAAGCTTGGAACATGAACTCGTCAATGCCAATAAAGTATATGACGAAGTAAGAGCCAGCCAGAAAAAGATACAGTACTATGACAAACAAATAGCTGCGGCCGAAGCAAAAAAAAGACAGTATGATTTGGCCGTTGAGGCAAAAAAAGCCGAAGCGGCAGAGAAGGTGTTATCGGTACTCAAAGAAAATGAAAAGCAGGCTGAGACCCTTAAAGCTGAAAATGAACAACTAATCAACCAGCTAAAATCCTCTGAAAAAGGCGGCCATGGCGTTGATAACAACACCTATCTCCGCTTGCAAGTTTTGAATGAGAAGGCTAAAGACGCCGAAACAAAGCGTGTGGCATTGTATGATGAATTGGGAGATTTAAACAATGCTGAAAAAGAACATAAACGCCGCATTGCCCATCTAAACAGACAACTCGGCGGTTTAACGCTTACGCAATTAGAGGCCGATGAAAAAGCTTATTACGTTTTTTCCGGAAAAAAACCTAAAATCGAATCAAAAACCATTCATCAATCCGGGCAGAAAAATTTTAATCTTCCGGATTTCGGGTTGCTTTTGGGATTGGGGATTTTGGCCGGTGTCCTTGGCCTTGTGATGTTAGTTTTGGGAGTGATGTCGGGAACTTTTGGCGTAGGGCAAATTATGATGTTGCTTTCCGGTATTTTATTGATTTTGCTTGGAGCCGGTGTTATTTGGTACGCTGTAAAAAATGATAATATCCACCAGAAAGAAACAGTTCCCGATATATCAAAAGAAGCCATATTGTCTGAGAAGACATCTATGGATGAACTTCTTGCCGCTTATCATTTAACTCATCCAAGGGATTTTCTTCCCACTGTTGAGAAGCTAAAAGACGTTTTCGGAAGGCTTGAGTCTCTCAATTCTCAATATCGAGAGATTACCTTTCGCTTAAATGCCATTGAAAAAGAAGATTGGGATCTTAAAGAAGAAAAAGAAACGATTGATGCTGAAATTGACGAAATTCTAAAAAAATCAAATTTCACTAGTATCGAAGAGTATGGCCAAGCAGTGAAAGTCAATGATCGAATTGAAAGTTTACAAACTCAAATCGATATGAATAAACGGCAAATTGAGTCTCTATCCGATAAAACCTATATTGCTGTTGATGGAGAATATCTTGCAGGAACAGATTTATACGATTCAGAGGAATCCGTCCTTTCTGAGAAAAAAGCAGAGAAGGATATTCTTGAATTCAAACACGAGAAAGATATTATCCAGAGATCGAATACAAAACTTTTAAGCGAGGTAAGAAACCCTGTCGTCATTAGAGAAGAGATTGACGAAGCATACGCACGCATCTCAGAATACGAGACGGAAATGCAAGCTTGTGAGTTGGCTGAAAGCATTTTAGTTGGGTTTCAAAAGGAATCCCATGCGATGGGAGCCGATGAGCTTAATCATAAAATCGGAGAAATTCTTTATACTGTCACCAATAAATATAAAGAGGTTAAAGTAGATGATGCGCTCAATGTGCGTATTATCGAGCCGGAGACCGGTGAACTGATCGGCATCGGTCAGCTCAGTGGAGGAACGATTGATCAAATCTATTTTGCCTTGCGTTTCGGAGTCAGAGATATCGTTGATGGAAAACGTAGCCTGCCTTTTGTTTTGGATGATCCTTTTGTCCAATATGATGACAGTCGAAAACAAGCGGCTCTCAAGTTTGTATCACGAATCAGTGAAGATAATCAAGTTCTGCTTTTAACTTGTACAAACTCAGAAAAACAAATTTTAGACGATATTGCCGTAGGCTATAACGGAGTTGGACTTGTTTAATAACCATTATAATGATTTTGGAAATTTAACAACGTAAGATATATAAGCAAAGATTTATATTGAATTCAAAGTTAAACCTACAAAATATTTTATCAGAAAGGAGTAGCCACTTACAAAAAAGGATATATATTATCTATCGGATTGAGTGGCAGAAATTGGATGTTTATTTTAAAAAAGTATCGAGGTCATATTAGAAACCACAAAAAATTGTGCACCGAATTAGGATTATCGTCCGAGTTGTCTCGAGAAGAAAGAGAAAAAGCTATTATTACAGAGGGATATCAAAAATGGGGTGATGAGCTTCCAAATCATCTTTATGGCATGTTTTCCTTTGCCCTTCAAAATGAAAAAACCGGAGAAATCGTCTGTATGCGCGATCCCTTTGGAACGAAACCATTTTATTATTATTTGAGCAATAATAATGAATTGCTTTATGGCACATATCTTTCCGATATTTTAGGGGATGTTCGTTTTAAAAAAGTATTTAACGCGGCTATGCTTCAACATTATCTCACATATACTTATGTTCCCGGAGAAGAAACATTTTTTAAAGGCGTAAAAAAATTGATGCCGGGATATATTCTTCATTTTAATAAAGGAATAATTGATCTCAAGCGTTATTTCGCACCAACATTTAATCCAGATAATAACAAAAGTTTGGATGACTGGGCTGATGAAATTCACAATACCGTAAAACAAGTAATGACAGAAATAAAAGATCCCGATGAAATTGCCGAATCATTCCTGTCCGGCGGGGTTGACTCATCATATGTATTTGCTATGTCAGACGCTAAGGTTAGCGATTCCTGCGGTTATGAAGATGAACGATTTGATGAATCTCCTTTAGCTAAAAAAACAGCAGAGATTTTAAACAAAGAAAATAACCAATCTGTCATTACACCGGAAGCCTATTTTGATATTGTGCCGTGGGTAATGAAAAACATGGAGCAGCCACTTGGTGATGCTTCTGCTATCGTTTTTGCCATTGGATGCCAGGAAACAGCTAAACACACAAAACTCTGTTATTCCGGAGAAGGTGCCGATGAGTTTTTTGGCGGGTACAATATGTATCGAAACGCAGAAAAATATGGTGAAAATTTAAAAAACTTTTATATTGGCAATACAAACATTATGAAAGAGGAAGAAAAGGCCAATCTTTTACGAAATTATGATGAATCAGTAAAGCCTATTGATGTTGTTCGTTCCATTTATGAAGAAAATGAAGGACTTGATCCATTGTCGAAAATGACCGATGTCGATATTCGCGTCTGGCTGGAAGGGGACATTTATCTCAATGTCGATAAAATGAGTACTGCTGCAAAACTCGAAGTAAGAATGCCGCTCACAGATATACGAGTATTTGATATCGCCTCAAGAATTCCGGCCCATTACAAAGTCGATGAAACGCAAAATAAAGTCGCTTTTAGGAAAGCGGCATCAAAAGTTCTACCAGAAGATGTTGCATATAGAAAAAAATTAGGATTTATTGTGCCAATACGTTATTGGTTAAAAGATGATCGTTATAATGCTGACGTCAAGCGATTATTTGCATCTGAAATTGCCGACACATTTTTTAATCATGAAGTTCTTAATAGCATATTTGATGAATATGTTTCAGGCAACTCAGATCTTTGGAGAAAAGTTTGGACGATATATACATTTTTGGTTTGGTACGAGATTTATTTTGTCAAAAATGAAATAAGATAAAATAAACTAAATCATATTATATAACGGAATAGGACACGCATAGTAGATTATTTTCAAAAGCACCAGCTATTTAAAAAGGCCGGTGCTTTTAATTTATAGATTAATTAAAAAAACGATCTTACGATCGTTTCAGAGTGTAGACAAAGTCCAGGGCAAAAGCTCTGGGCTTTTGTTATTAAAGAAAAGAATCACAAAAAATGGTATAATGAGGATATCAAAATAAAGGCGGTATTTCTCAAATGATGACACAGAATTCGGATAAGAAGC